>JAAYEA010000024.1 GCA_012689325.1 Chloroflexota bacterium | reverse complement strand
CGTCGCGGTTGGGGGTGAACACGTTGGGGGCGATGACCAGGTTGCGAATCTCGATGCGGTCCTTGTCGCCGCCGCGGATGACCAGGGGCTTTTCCTCCCTGACGGCGCGCCCATCCTCCGCCTTGGCCTCGATCACGCAGGTATAGTCGCCATCGGGCAAGAGCCGCCCATCGATGGAGCCGCCGAAAAAGGCTACGTATTCGTCCTTGGAGGGCGACCGGCGCACGTCCTCGCGAAAGGCGTGGCGCGCGCCCGCGCCATCGACAAAGTACATGGAGACACGCGCGTTGTCCGTGATCTTGTAACGGATCGCGGCTACGTCGTCCGTGCCGTCGGCGTTGGGCGAGATCACGCCCGGCTCGATCGTCACGTTGGAAAGCAAGGCGCGCGCGCCGCAGCCGCTCAGGGCCAAGGCGGCCAGGGCCACGGCCAAGATCACCAGCCATCTCGTACGCAATTCCGCTAACCTCCAGAACCGAGCTCTCAAGCGATCGCGAGGGGAAAGGGTCCCTGCGGGGCGATACTCGATTTCTGCAAGTTTAGCCGCAAGTCGCGAATCGGTCAAATGCGCACGCGGGCAGGGAAACCAGATGCGCCGAGCGGATGCTGGGCAGTTGGAGCACTTGGCCCAGCGCCTGCTCGGAGAGGGCGTCATCGATGCCCAGGACCATCGCCCCTTGCCCGCCGCGCTGACGTCGCCCCACCTGCACAAAGTGGATGTTGATCCCGGCCTCGCCCAGGATCGTGCCCATGCGCCCGATGATCCCCGGCTGTTCCACGTGCTCGCTGACCAGCAGCAGCCCCTCGGCGACGAAATCCAGCCAATAGTCGTCGATGCGCACGATGTGCGGCTCCTGCCGCATGACGGTCCCCGCCAGCACCCGTTCCCCCTGGGTCGTCAGCACGCGCAGCGTGATCAGCCCGGCAAAGTTGTCCGCCTCCGGCACGCGATGCTCGGTGAGGGTCAGGCCGCGGCTCTCGGCGACCATGGCGGCGTTGATCAAGTTGAGCGGCTCCTCCGAGACGGAGCAGAGCAGCCCGATCAGCAGCGCCGCGCGCAAGAGCTCCACGTTTTTGTCCGCCACATCGCCGCCATAGGTCAGGTCCAGCCGCACCAGGTTATTGCCCGCCATCTGGGCGTAAAAGCTGCCCATGCGTTCCGCCAGCTCCAGATAGGGGCGCAGCTCGGCCAGCGCCTCCGGGTCCAGAAAGGGCGCGTTCACCGGCGCGCGGGGCGGCAGGCCCTCCAGCACCTCCCACACCTGGCGCGCCACGTCCAGCGACACGGCCAATTGCGCCTCCTCGGTGGCCGCGGCCAGGTGCGGCGTGAGGATCGCCTTGTCGCAGCGCCGCAGCGGGCTATCCGGGCCCAGCGGCTCCTGCTCAAAGACGTCCAGCGCCGCCCCGGCCAGCCGCCCGCTCTCTAGCGCCGCCAGGAGCGCCGCCTCGTCCACGATCTCGCCGCGCGCGCAGTTGATGAGGCGCGCGGTGGGCTTGACGAGCGCCAGCGCCTCCGCGCCGATCAGGTGGCGGGTGCGCTCGGTCAGCGGCGTATGCACCGAGATAAAGTCCGCGGTCCTCAGCAGTTGCTCCAGGTCCACCAGGCGCACCCCGGCCCGGGCCGCGCGCTCCGGCGAGACAAAGGGGTCGTAGGCGATGATCTGCATCTCGAGCCCGGCGGCGCGCTGCGCCACCGCCGTGCCGATGCGCCCCAGCCCCACCAGCCCCAACACCTTGCCCCGCACCTCGATGCCCGTCAGCCCGCGCTTTTCCCAACGCCCGGCCCGCAGGCCCGCGTCGCTGCGGGGGATGTGGCGCGCCAGGGCCAGCATCAGGCCGATGGTATGCTCGGCCACCGCGATGGTGTTGCCGCTGGGCACGTTGACGACGATGATGCCGCGCCGCGTGGCCTGCGCCAGGTCGATATTGTCCACGCCGATCCCCGCCCGGCCAATCACCTGCAGCCGCTTGCCGGCGCGGATAACCTCCGCCGTGACCTGGGTGGCGCTGCGCACCACCAGCCCGTCGTAATCCCCAATCGCTTCCACCAGCGCTTGCTCGCTCAAGCCGGGGCGGCTATCCACCTGCACGTGCTCGGCCAGGGCGCGCATCGCCTCCTCGGCCAGCGGCTCGGTCACCAGGACGCGTTTCATGGTCTCATCTCCCCTATCTGGCCAGCGCGCGCTCGAGCGCCACCAGGGCCTCCTCGATGTCGCGATCATCCACACAGCCCATGTGCGCCACGCGCAAGATCTTGCCCTTGAGCTTGCCCTGCCCCTCGCCCACAAACAGGCCGTGCTCCCGCGCCAGCCGCTCCACCAGCGCCTCGCCGTCGCACCCCTCCGGCACATAGGCCGCCGTGACCGTATCCGAGGCGTGGGCGGGATCGGGCAGCAGGCGCAGGCCCAGCGCCTGCAACCCGGCGCGCGTTTTGGCCGCCAGACGGCGGTGCCGGGCATAGATCGCCTCCAGCCCCTCCTCGCGCATCAGCTCCAGCCCGGCGCGCAGCCCATACAACGCGGAAACCGCCGGGGTATAAGGGGTGTTGGCGCGGCCGGCGTATTTGCGCGCCGCCAGCAAGTCGAAATAGAAGCGGGGCAGCTTGGCCCGCTCGATCCAGGGCCAGGCCCGCGGGCCCACGCCGATCATGGCCAGGCCGGGCGGGGTCATGCAAGCCTTTTGCGACGCCGTGACCACCATATCGCATCCCCACTCGTCCATCCGCATCTCGATGGCCCCCAGAGAGCTGACCGCATCCACCACCAGAAGCGGCGCTGGGTCGCGCGCCGAGCGCACCGCCGCGGCGATGGCCGCGATATCGTTGGTGACGCCGGTAGAGGTCTCGTTGTGGGTCACGAGCACGACGTCGAGCTCGGGATCGCGCCGCAGCGCCTCCCGCACCGCCTCGGGCTCGGCGGCCTGGCCCAGCGGAAAGCTCAGGCGGGTCACCGGCACCCCATAGGCCGCGGCGATCTCGGCGACGCGGTCGCCAAAGACGCCGATGGTGACCACCAGCGCCTTCTGGCCGGGGGAGAGCGTGTTCACCACGCTGGCCTCCAGGCCGCCGGTGCCGGAGGCGGTGAGGAGCAGCACATCACCGCGGGTGCCATAGATCGGCGCCAGTCCCTGGACGACCTCGCGATACAGTGCCTCGAAATCGGCCCCGCGATGGCTGATCATCTGTTCCGCCATGGCCTGCCGGACGCGAGGCGGCAGAGGGGTGGGGCCGGGGATTCGTAGATTGCAGGTGGGGGTGCTTGCCATAAACGCGGCCTCCTTGCACGAGATGTGGCAGCGGGCGGCGAGGCGCGGATCATGCTGCACCTCGCCGCCCTGAACGATTACTTGACCTTGGGCAGGTCCTTGAGCGCCTCCTGGACCTTTTCCGCGGGATACTCGTAGTCCTGGAGCTTGCCTCCCAGGTAGGCATCATAGGCGGCCAGGTCAAAGTGGCCATGGCCGCTGGCGCCGAACACGATGACCTTGGACTCGCCGGACTCTTTGCAGGCGAGCGCCTCATCCATGGTCGCCCGGATGGCGTGGGCGGTCTCGGGGGCCATCACAAAGCCCTCGGCGCGCGCAAAGCTAATCGCCGCCTCAAAGACGCCGAGTTGATGGCAGGCCCTGGACTCGATGAGCTTTTCCTCCAGCAGCGTCGAGAGGATCGGCGAGACGCCGTGATAGCGCAGGCCGCCGGCATGCACCGGGGCGGGCACGTAGCCATGGCCCAGGGTGTGCATCTTGGCCACCGGCCCCATCTTGGCCGTGTCGCCCCAGTCATAGGCATAGACGCCCTTGGTCATGCTGGGCGCCGCCATGGACTCGACGGCGATGACCCGGAGATTGGGGTGGCTCTTGTCGATTTTGTCCTTGACGAAGGGCAACACCAGGCCGCCAAAGTTGCTGCCGCCGCCCACGCAGCCGATCAGGATATCGGGATACTCCCCGGCGATCTCCATCTGCTGCTTGGTCTCCAGCCCGATGACCGTCTGGTGCAGCAGCACGTGGTTGACCACGCTGCCCAGCGAGTACTTGGTCCCGGGATGGGTGACGGTATCCTCCAGGGCCTCGCTGATGGCGATGCCCAGGCTGCCGGAGTGGTTGGGGTCCTGCGCCAGCAACTGCCGCCCTACGTTGGTCTCCGGGCTGGGGCTGGGGACCACCGTGGCGCCCCAGGTCTCCATCAAGATGCGGCGATAGGGTTTCTGGTTGTAGCTGACCCGGACCATGTAGACCTTGCATTCCATGTCAAAGACCTGGCAGGCATAGGACAACGCGCAGCCCCACTGCCCGGCGCCGGTCTCGGTGGCCAGGCGGGTCTGCCCGGCCTTTTTGTTATAGTAGGCCTGGGCGATGGCGGTGTTGAGCTTGTGGCTCCCCGCCGGGCTCACCCCTTCCCACTTGTAATAGATCTTGGCGGGGGTGTCCAGTGCCTTTTCCCAACGCCGCGCTCGGTAAAGCGGCGCGGGCCGCCAAATCTTGAGCACGTCCGCGACCTCTTCCGGGATATCGATCCAGCGCTCGGTGCTGGCCTCCTGCGCGATCAACTCGTCCGGAAAGACCGCCTGCAAATCCGACGGCTTCATCAGCTCAAGGGTCACGGGATGGCGATAGGGCGGCGGCGGCTTGGGCAGGTCGGCCAGGATGTTATACCACTGCCGGGGCATGTCCTTCTCAGACAACTGGATCTTGACGTCTTTCATGTTAGCGCCTCCTCTGTGTATTGGGATCCGAACACAAACCCGTTGCGCAATCGGCCAGGTGCTGTCTCGCCGTGATCCACCTCCCTCGCCAAACAAAAAGCGCCCCATCCCGGTAAGGGACGGAGCGCTTGTCCGTGGTACCACCCTTGTTAGGTTGCCCCCAAGTCGCTTGTAAACAAAAAAACTCTACCATGATGGCAGAGTTTGTTTCTTGGGGCCAGCCTCACTCTTGTCGGATACGAGCGCGCCGATTGGCACTAACCGGCTGCCAGATATCCTCTGCCTTGATAACGGTGGCGGTTCCGGCGCCCCTACTGGGATGGCTTGCGCCGTCCGTTCGGTTTGCAGCTCCCAGATCCATTCAGCTTCTGCGCAAGTATCGGGTTTCCACCTGCCCCCGACTCTCTGGACTTCGCCTTGACGCTTACTCGTTCTGTTCTCAGCCTTTAGCTTTATGGGCCTCATTCTAGCACACAAGCGCCGGCTTGTCAAATCGCGCGGCAAAATACGCGAAATCGGGGCTTGTGCAAAGTCGCGCTCGGCGATCAATCGCCGAGCTACAGGGCTGCGCCTGATGAAATCAGGCTTCGGATTTCACGCCACGGAGACCCCAGAAGCCCGATTCTATCGGGCGCGGTGGCGTAGCACGGCGATTGATCGCCGTGCGGGGCGGCGCGCCAGGGCGACTATCGACTTGGCACAAGCCACGAATCCGCGAAATTGCCACTTGACATAGAACGCATGTTCATGTATAATACCGGTAGCACTACAGTTCTACTCAGCCCGCGCACTCGAAAGGGAGTGGCCTATGGACGACCTATCACCACGGCAGCAAGCGATCCTCGCCTTCATCCGCTCGTATAGCGAGGAAAACGGATACCCGCCCAGCATCCGCGAGATCGGCAAGAACGTGGGCATCACCTCGACCTCGGTGGTAAACTATAACCTGAACGTCCTGGAGCAGCGCAGCTATATCGAGCGCCAGCGCGATATCTCGCGCGGCATTCGCCTGGCCCCCGAGGCTCAAGAGGCCGAGGCAACGCAGTCGGAAACGGCCGTGCAGATTCCTCTGGTCGGCGTCATCGTCGCCGGATACCCGGTGCCGGTGCCGGATTCCGATTTCGCCGCCTTTGACGAGGCCATCCTGGTCACCCGTGACATCGTCCGGGACACCAAGGACGTCTATGCCCTGCGCGTGCAAGGCGATTCCATGATCGACGCCCTGATCAACGATCGGGATATCGTCATCGTCAAGCGCCAGCAAGAGGTCCGCAATGGCGACATGGTGGCCGCCTGGCTCAGAGAAGAAAAGGAGACCACGCTCAAGTACTTTTTCTGGGAGGAGCGGGACAACCGGCGGATGGTCCGCTTGCAACCGGCCAACCCCGCCTTTGAGCCGATCATCGTCCACCCCGCCAACCTAGAGATTCAGGGCAAGGTCGTCGCCGTGGTGCGCCAGGTCGCCTAAGGCCCCCAGTTCGCCTTAAAACGGCAACCCGCGCCGCCCGCTCGGGTTGCCGTTTCTGCGTTTTGACATTCCCCCCTCGCTCGCTATACTGTGTCCATACTTTTGCTTATCTTGCGGAGACTCGCGAATGGGCCACCAGCTTGCTCCAGCCGAACGCGCCAACTTGGAGGGCATCATCCAGCAGGGCAAACCGCGCTATGTGCGGCGCGCTGCCCTCTTGTTGCGTTGGGATGAGGGCCTGCCGTTGGCCGTCATCGCCAACGCGGCCGGGCTGTCCCTGCGCCGCGTCCGCTACTGGCAGGGGCGCTTCCTGCAACAACGCCTCGCCATCTTTCCGGCAGCCGTCCTGCCAGGCGCCTCCGCGCCAGCCACAGAGGCCCCGCCGACCCCGGCGCCGCTCACCGGCCTCGCGCTCGTCGGCAGCTACGGCGGCGACCCAGCCCGAGCCCGCCACCTGGCCGCGCAGCTCCTCCGGCTCTACGACGTCACCGCGGACCAGCACGCCCTGCCGGAGCACTGGCGCGCCCTGGCGGAGCCCGCCGCATGGCTGTTCGCCGCGGGCCTGGCCGCCGATCCCGAGGCGCCCCATCGGGCCGCCCAGGACATCGCGCTGCGCCACGAGTTGGAGAGCTGCTCGCCCGAGCAACGCCAAGCCCTGGCCTGCATCATGCTGCTCCAGCGCAAAAAACGCCGCGGGCTCGCCTCGTCGCTCTATACGGCCCTGCCCGCCGAGGCGCAGCGCGGCGTGCTGGCGCTGGCGGCCTTGCTGCGCCTAGCGGAGGGGTTGAATAGCTCGGGCACGCAATCATCCACCGTGGGTGAGGCCGCACCCGGCCCCGCCGGGATCAAAGTGCAGGTCAGCGGGCCGCAGGCCGCCCTGGACGCCGCGGCGGCCACCGCCAGGGCCGACCTCTGGGGGCAAGCCTTTGCCGAGGGCCTCGTCTTTGTCCCGCACGCGCTGCAGGGGCTGCCCGCGCTGACGTTAGAAGGGGCAGACGCCAAGTCGCCCGGCGTGCTCGCCATGGACCCCATGAGCGAGGCGGGGCGCAAGGTGCTGCTCTTTCACTTTCGGCGGATGCTGGAGCATGAGGCCGGCACCCGCGCGGGCGACGATATCGAGGATTTGCATCGCATGCGTGTGGCCACCCGGCGCATGAGGGCGGCCTTTCGCGTCTTTGGCCGACATTTCGACCCCCAGGCCGCCAGGCCTTTCCTGAAGGGGCTTCGACAGACGGCTCAAGTTCTGGGCGCTGTGCGCGACCTCGACGTGTTCATGGAAAAAGCGACGGCCTATCTCGGCACGCAGCCCGAGGGCGAGCGGTCCAGCCTGGACCCGCTCCTGACGACCTGGCAAGCGCAGCGCGAGACGGCCCGCGCCAGCATGTTGGCCCACCTCAACAGCGAGGCTTATGTCGAGTTCTGCTTCGAGTTCACCGAGTTCTTGCAGACCCCAGGGGCTGGCGCGCGCGCGGATCGGAGCGCTGAGGCCACGCCCTCGCTGGTGGCGCACGTCGCGCCGTGCGAGATCTATCAGCGGCTGGCCGAGGTCCGCGCCCTGGGCTCGACCTTGCATGACGCGCCCATCAGCGACTATCACGCCCTGCGCATCCTCTGCAAACACCTGCGCTACACCCTCGAGTTCTTCCAGGAGGCGCTGGGCGCCGAGGCCAAGGACGTGATCGGGCGCGTGGTGGCCCTGCAAGACCACCTCGGGAACCTCCAGGACGCGGCGGTGGCCGCCGACCTGCTGCGGGATTTCCTGAACGAGTGGTCGGAACGGGAGAAAACGGAAAGGGTGACGCAACGGATCAGTATCCATGGCGTCACCCAATACCTGGCGGCCAAGCAGGCCGAGATCTATACGTTGTTGGCAGGCTTTCCCGCCGCCTGGGCGGATGTGGACTCGACCGAGTTCCGGCAAGGGCTGGCCCTGGCGGTGGCGGTGCTCTAGACCCCTATGAGGTCGTCTCCTCAAAGCTAGGCGAAGCGATGGGCTTCATGCCTGACAGCGCCTCGAGGATCTCCTGGCGCAGGTCGCCAAAGATCTCGTGGATGCTGCGCCTCGCCTCGATGCGACGCATGTCGAACTCTTGGCTGATGGCGTCGAACTCGCCCAGCAGCCGCGTCTGATATTCGACGTAGGCGTCGTAATAGTCCTCGTCCTTCAGGAAATCCTTGCCCGACTCCCAATAGTCAAAGCCCCGCGAGGTGAGCAACCGCGGCAGCAGGTGCTGCACGTCCGCGGCCAGGTAGAGCACCAGGTCGGGCACGATGGCAAAGCTGAGCAGGTTGCGGATCCAATCGCGGTTCACGCCGCGCGCCTGCGCCCGGGCGATGATGGAATAGATGTAGCGGTCGGTCAGCACCACGAACCCCGCCCGGAGCGCGGGCATGATGTCCCGCTCCAGCCGATCCGCGAAATCGGTGGCATAAAAGAGGAACATGGTGGTGTTATCGAGATCGTTGCCGGTCATGGCCGCCTTGATGCCTTCCCCCGCCAGCAAGGAGCGCTTCATGCCGGTGGTTGCCACCGCATAGCCATTGGCCTCCAGCCATTCCCGCAACAGGGCGATCTGGGTGCTGCGCCCCACGCCGTCGGTGCCCTCGATCACGATCAAGCGGCCGCGCAATTCTTTGCTGCTGTCCTCGTACCCCGGCAAGGGATTACCGTAAAAGCGCGTCTTGGTCATGGCTTATTCTTCCCTTCTCGGCGGGACCATCTCGTCCAGGTAGCGACCGTAGAGTGACTCGGTGGCCAGCACCTCGCGCCAGCCGCTGGGCTTGGTGCGCATGGCGCCTTCCAGGTGCGGCGCGATGATCTCGCGCACGATGCCCTGCTGCTTCACCAGCGGCAGCGCCGCGTCGATCACCGTGAGGCCGAACTCGTCCACGATCTTGTCATACTCTTCCAGGATGCGTCGCTGGAACAGGGCAAAGCTCTCGTAGGGATCCTCGCTGAGTCCCAGGTCGAGGCCCGCCTCGTAATACTTGAGCTCAGGCCGCCCGGTCAGGATGCGCCGCAGCGATTCCTCCAGCGGCACCCGAAAATACAGGGCCACCGTCGGCTTGATGGCAAAGCCATAGACGCCGCGCACCCATTCCCGCGAGACGCCTCGCGCCACGTCTCGCGCAAAGGCGGTATAGACGTAGCGGTCGGCGACCACGATCGCGCCGGCCTTGAGCGCGGGCAACATCTGCCGCTCCATGCGATCCGAAAAGTCCACCGAATGCAGCAGGCTAAAGGTCAGAGGGGTCAGCATCTGCTTCTTTTTGCCGCGTTTCGTGGTGGACTTGACCATCGACGACGAGTTCCATTCACTGTAGGCCAGGCAGTACCCTTCGCCCAGCAGCCACTTGCTCAGCAAGTCCACTTGCGTGGTCTTGCCGGAGCCATCGATGCCCTCGACAACAAAGAGCTTGCCAGGCAACGGCGTGCCACCTGGTAACCAAGCCATTCTTCGGGCCTCCTCCGCTATCCAGGCACTCCGCCTTGAGCGCGCTCGGGGCGTAGCCTTCGGATAGCCTTGCGGAATAGTGGTATCTCGGGTCCCCTTTGGGAACAACCTAACTGGGAGACGCGCCGCCCCCCAGATGTCGCAGCGCCAGAAGGATCTGCTCTTCCACAGTCAGCTTTGCGTCGGGCAGGGCCCGCACCGCTTCGCGAGCCTCGGCCAGGCTGTACCCCAGGGAGGTCAGGCCGGCCATGACCTCGGTCTCGGCGACCGTCAGCCCGGCGAACGAGGCCGCGGGCTCGGTAGCGGTCTTCCCCACCTTGTCTTTGAGGTCCAGGACCAGTCGCTGCGCCGTCTTTTTGCCCACCCCAGGGATGCGGGTCAGCGTGGTCAGGTCCTCGTTGGCCAGGGCCTGCCGCAGCGCTTCCTGCGGCAGCGCCGAAAGGGCGTTCATCGCCGTGCGCGGGCCGATCCCCGACACGGTGAGCAATAGCTCGAACAACTCTTTGTCTTCCTCGGTGATGAACCCGTACAGGGAGAGCTCTTCTTCGCGGACGTGCAGGTGGGTGACCAGGGTCAACTCGTGGCCTGCGGAGCCGATCCGGTCCAGCACAAAGCCCGGCACGAGGACACGGAACCCGACGCCGCCGACCTCCAGGATCACATGATCTGACCCTTTTTTGAGCAAAAGCCCGCGCAGGCTAGCGATCATGGCCTTGCTCCGGGCTGAGTGCGGTGTCGGAAAACGCGCGCGCAGTGTCTCACGCCGTGGCCCATCCTTCCTTGTCGATGAAGCGATAGCCCACGCCGCGCACGGTCATGATGTAACGAGGGGATGAGGGGTCTTTTTCGATCTTTTCGCGGAGGCGCCGGACGCCCACCTCGACGAGGTTGCTGCCGTCGCTCGCCTCATAGCCCCAGACCTGGCGGAACAGCTCGCGCTTGCTCAGCGCCTCGCCGGCGTGGGTCATCAGGTAATAGAGCAACTCGAACTCCATCGGCGTCAGGTGAATCTCGTCGCCCAGCAGGGTTGCCACCCTGGCCTCGGCATCCACGCTGATCTCGCCGATATCGACCACCTTTTTGGGCTTTTGCTCGTCGAACCAGGATACCCGCCGCAGGATCGCCTCCACGCGAACATCCAGCTCTTTGACGCTGAAGGGCTTGGTCATATAGTCGTCGGCGCCGACCTTGAAGCCATGCACAATGTCGTTGACGCTGCCCTTGGCGGTCAGCATGATGATGGGCACGCTGGAGCGTCCCCTCAGCCAATCGCACACGGTAAAGCCGTCCATCTCGGGCATCATGATATCGAGGATCACCAGGTCGATCGGGCGCGTCTGGAATAGCTGCATCGCGTTCGGCCCGCTATCTGCATAGATGACCTCGTATCCTTTTCGCGTCAGCGCGCTCGCCACGATGTCGCCGATGGGGGGTTCGTCATCGACGACCAGAATGGTGATCTTGTTGCGCATCGCTGTTCCTCAGTTTCACCGCGCCAGATCAGGAACCCAGTAGAGCGCCCAGCCTCTGCGTATTGGTGTGGCAGATCGCAATCGCCAGAGCATCGGCGGCGTCGTCGGGCTTGGGCAGGGACTCCAGGCCCAAGAGCAACCGCACCATCTCTTGCATCTGTCGCTTATCCGCCTGCCCGTAGCCGGTGATGGCTTGCTTGATCTGAGCCGGTTTGTACTCAGAGACAGGCAAGCCAGCATCGGCCAGGGCCAGCAACGCCACGCCCCGCCCATGCCCGACGGCCAGGGCTGTGCGGGCGTTCTTGCTAAAAAACAGCTCTTCGACAGCGGCCTCCGCGGGGCCGCAACGGCGAACCACCTCGGTAACGCCCCGGTAGATCATCTGCAAGCGCTCCGGCAAGGGCGTGCCCGCTGGCGTCTCGATGACGCCATAGGACACCAGCGACAGCGCGCCCCCCTCGCTGTTCACCACGCCATAGCCGGTTGTCGCAGTCCCCGGGTCAATGCCCAGCACCAACACGGCCGCGTCCTACCCCTCTTGGCTGTATTTCTCGATGATCTCGTCCGAGACGTTCAGGTTCGAGTATACGTTGAGCACGTCGTCGAGCTCTTCCAGAGCATCGATCAGCCGCAGGTTCTTGATCGTCTCTTCCTCGGAAAGGTCCATGGTCGTCTTGGGTATCCAGGACAGCTCGGCAGATTCCGGCTCGATGCCATTGGCTTCCAGCGCCTCTTTGACGGTCTGGAAATCGGGCATCGCGGTATAGACCTCCACATACTCGTCGCTGATCTTGACGTCCTCAGCGCCGGCATCGATCGCCGAAAGGGCCAGGTCTTCCGCATCGCCGTTCTTGGGAACGATGGTCAGGTAGCCCTTGTGATCGAACATCCAGGCGACGCAGCCGCTTTCGCCCAAGTTGGCGCCGCTTCGGGTAAAGATGCGGCGCACCTCGGCGATGGTGCGGTTGCGGTTGTCGGTCAGAACGCTCACCAGCAGAGCGGTGCCCGAGGGCCCATAGCCCTCGTAGAGCATCTCTTCGAGGCTGGCGCCCTTATCGCCACCCGAGGCCCGTTCGATGGCGCGCTCGATATTGTCCTTGGGCATGTTGACCTGTTTGGCTTTATCGATGATCAGGCGCAGCCGAAAGTTCGATTCAGGGTTAGGGCCGCCCTCCCGCACTGCAGAGACGATCTCCCGTCCCATCTTGGTAAAGACCTGACCACGCTTGGCGTCGGCAGCACCCTTGGCCCTCTTGATCGTGGCCCACTTGGAATGACCAGACATGGTACAACCTCCTCACATTGAATCGGCACACGCGCGATAACCGTCTATAAGCACAGTCTGACATTATAGCACAATTTGGCTGATTCGCCCTAACGGCGGATCAGGGCCTTCAGGTATCGTCGAGGAGGAAACGCAACTGCTTGGCCGTTGTGATAGCTTGTGCCTGCCAGTGATTGTTGGCGTAAACGAATGTGGCCCGCGATGGGGCCTCCAGCGCGCGAATCTTGGGCACCCACTCGCGCAGCTCGTCCTCGGAATAGGTATAGTCGTAGCGTTCGAAGGCCTGGTCGTGCTCCCACCATTTGGCGGCGTTGCGGCCGTGGAACCGCACATAGGTGATGTCGCTGGTCGCCTCGGCCACCGGCGGGATCAGCCCCGCCAGCCGCGGCTCGTCCACGCAGCAAAAGCCCATGCGGTGGGCGCGCAGCAGCTCGTAGGTCTGCGGCGCGAGCCATTGGTTGTTCCGAAACTCGATCACCAGCGGCAGGTCGCCCAGGCGCTCCCGGAAGGCCAGCAAATAGTCGCGATTTTCGGGGGTGGCATGGAATGAATACGGGAATTGAGCCAGCACGCAGCCGAGCTTGCCCGCCTCCACCAGCGGAGCCAGCGCCGCTGTATATTGCGCAAAAGCCTCGGCGTTCTCCTCGCGCGTGTGGGTCAGCTCCTGGCTGGCCTTGATGGTAAAGACGAAATCGTCAGGCGTCTTGGCGGCCATCTGCGCCAGCGTCCGCGCGCTGGGTATCCGATAGTAGGAAAAGTTGATCTCGGTGGTCCGAAAGTCACGCGCATAGTAGGACAGCCAGTCGGCCTTTTTGAGCCCGGCAGGGTAATAGGGTCCCACCCAATCATCATACGAGTATCCGCTGGTGCCGATATAGAGCATCTCAGTCTCCGTCCAGTCGCCGGACGATCCGCCCGCGCGAGGGGTCGTAAGCGCTGATCTCCACCGAAACGCGATCCCCCGGGATCAGGCGCGGCGCCACGAGGCGCATGGCGCCGGCAAGGTGGGCCACGATCTGCTGGTCGCCCAAGCTCACCCGGTACAGCCCGGACCCCAGCACCTCGGCGATCTCGCCCGGATGGGACGCACGAGACGGCCCAGCCTGCGGCCCGATCCCAGGCTCGCCCTCAGCCAGCTTGCCACGCAAGGAGGCCAGCGGGTCACGCGTCATCTTGGCTGCCATCCAGGACTTGGCGGGAGCGCCCGCCCGAGACCGCCGGGCCGATGTAGCCCTCCTCCTCCAGTTGTTCCATCAAACGCGCCGCGCGCGGGTAGCCGATGCGCAACCGCCGCTGCAGGAACGATGTGGAAATCTGCTGCTGGTCCTGGATCAAGGCCAGCGCGCTCTGGATCAGGGAATCGTCGGCGTCATCATCCAGCTCGCTCGCCCAGGGCGTCGGCTCGGTGAGCAGGTCTGGATAGGCCGTGGCCTTGTCCCGCCAAAAGGCGGTGATGCCCTCGATCTCGGCGTCGGAAACCAGGCAGCCCTGCGCCCGGACCAATTTGGCGGAATCCGGCGGCATAAAGAGCATATCGCCGCGGCCCAAGAGCTTTTCCGCGCCGGGGGCGTCCAGCACCACCCGCGAGTCCACCTGCGAGGTGGTGGCAAAGCAGATGCGCGCCGGAAAGTTGGCCTTGATCAGGCCGGTCACCACGTCCACCGACGGGCGCTGCGTGGCGATGACCAGGTGGATGCCCGTGGCGCGCGCCATCTGCGCGATACGGCAGATATGCCGCTCCACCTCGTCCGGCGCGCTGAGCATCAACTCGGCCAGCTCGTCGATAAAGACCACGATATTCGGCAAGGCCGGCTCGTTCAGCGACGCCGCCCGGCGATTATAAGCGGCCAAGTTCCGCGTGCCCGCGGCGGAAAAGAGCCGGTAGCGGCGCTCCATCTCGTGCGTGAGCCAGCGAATGGCGCTGATCACCTCCGCCGAGTCCACGAGCACCGACCCCAGCAGGTGCGGAATCTTGCCGAACTGGACCATCTCGACCCGCTTGGGGTCCACCAGGATCAGGCGCAGGCTATCCGGGGCGTTGTGGAGCAGAAGGCACGCCACCAGAGCATTGAGGCAGATCGACTTGCCGGAGCCCGTCGCGCCAGCGATGAGCAGATGCGGCATCTTGGCGAGATCGGCAGCCATGGGGTGCCCCGCCACGTCGCGGCCCAAGGCCACGCGCAGTGGCGACTTGAGCTTGGCGAACTCGCGGCTTTCCACCACGCCGCGCAGCGAGACCATGCCTGGCCGCCCGTTCGGCACCTCGATGCCGACCACGCCGCGGCCCGGGACGGGCGCCTCGATGCGAATGGGCGAAGCCGCCAGCGCCAAGGCCAGGTCGTTGGAGAGCGCGGTGATCTTGTTCACGCGAATCTTGACCTGCTGCAGGTCGCCATTCAGGTCGCGCTTCTCCAGGTAGCCGGGCTCCAGGCCAAACTGGGTGACCGTTGGCCCGTGCCGGCAATCCACCACCGTGACGGGCACGCCAAAGCTGGCCAGCGTCTGCTCGATGATCTTGGCCTGCGCCTCGATCCGCACCAGGTCCTGAGGCTGCTCCTGGTCCGGGGCCAGCAGCTCCAGCGAGGGAAGGCTCTTGTGCCGGCGAACGCGATAGGGCTTGGCGTCATCGGCCTCGACCTCGAAGCGCGGCTCGCCCTTGGGCGCGGCCACGGGCTCGCGGGCCGGCGCGCGCTGCGGAGCCGCCAGCGGCTTGGCCCGCTCGGGTCGGGGCTGGGCCGGGGCAGGCCTCGCGCGCGCTGGCTTGGCCATGGCCCGCTCCGCCTGGCGCCGCCACTTTTTGATCAGGGAGGCCAGCTCATCAACGGCCTGCTGGCCCAAGTCGCCGATATCCCGGAGCGACAACTGCAGAACCAACGCGATGCTCGCCAGCCCGCCGGCGATGAGGATCAGAAAAGTCGGCAGGCGGCCGATCGCCTTGGCGATAAAGTAGCCCAGCGCCCAGCCCAGATAGCCGCCTCCGCCGCCCGCGCGCGCGGCGGGCAAGCCCTCCTCGCCAGGGGAAACGATCAGGTGGGTGATGCCCAGCGCAAAGAGCGCCAACAGCTCCGCTCCCGCGACCCTGCGCCAATCCAGCTTGATGCTCTTGTCCAGGTTGCGCCACAACAGGAGGATGCCGATCCCCAACAGGGACAGGGCGACCACGTACCCGCCCCAGCCAAAGCCTTGCCGCAACAGGCTGGCGGCCAGGTCGCTCAGGACGCCTTGGGTCGCCGAGACCAGGGCGAGCAGGCAGACCCCGCCCAAGGCCACCAGAAACAATCCGGCGACCTCTTGCGGCAGAGGCAAGGCCGGGCTCGCCTGAGCCCGGGGGGTCTTTTTCGGCTTGGTTCCCGCCACCCGCACATCCCTCATTCGTTGCGATCGGCCTCGGCCGCCCACGGGGCGCCGTGGTTGAGCGCCTGCCGGAGGCTCAGCCCCAGCCGCCGATTCTCGCCGTCAATGCGCAGGATATACAGATCCAGCGCTTGCCCTTCGCGCACCAGCTCGCGTGGGTGAGCCGCGCCCTCGGAGATGAGTTCCGAGACGTGCACCAGCCCCTCCAGCCCCTCTTCGATGCGCGCAAAAACGCCAAAATCCACGATGTTGGTCACGACGCCGGTCACGATCTGCCCAACGTGATACTTTTGCTCCACGGTCCGCCAGGGGTCCTGTTTCAGGCGCTTCAGGCTCAAGGCGATGCGCTTTTTCTCTCGGTCCACGCTCAGGACATGCACCTGCACCGGCTCGCCGATCTTGAGCACGTCCTGCGGGTGGCCCACCCGCTGCCAGGCGATCTCGGAGACATGGATCAAGCCATCGATCCCCCCCAGGTCCACAAAGGCGCCGAAATCGCACAGGTTGCTGACGAGCCCCTGCACCACATCGCCGCTCTGCAGCGTCTCCAGCAGCCGCTCGCCGCGGTCTTGGTCCAATACGCAGGCTCGCTCGGAGAGGACCAGGCGGTTGCGCTCCCGATCGATCTCGATGACCTGCACATCCAGCTCGCACTCTTTTTGCTCTTCCAGAAAGCGCTCGCGCGCGGTCGCGTCCAGGTGGCGCGGAAAGTGCACCAATTGCGACGCGGGAACAAAGCCTTGGAGATCCCCCAACGCAACCAGCAAGCCGCCCTTGTTGCACGAGATGACGCGAGCCTTCACCCGTCGTCCCTCTTCATAGCAAGCATACATTTCTTCCCAGCCATCGCCGCTCGCCGCGGAGCGCTCGGGCTGAGCGGCTTGCGCCGGGCCCGGCACCCTGTCGGCGCGACCGGAAGCCTCGGATAGCTCGTCGAACGCCACGGGGCCGAACAGGCCATATTCCACCTGAAAGCTGGCCGGCTCTTCCGGCGGGATGTTCTCGTCGGAGAGCAAGAGGTTATCAAAGATGGGGCGGGCCCAGATCGGCTCGTCAGCCTCTTGCAGCAGCCGGG
Source organism: Chloroflexota bacterium (assembly GCA_012689325.1). GTDB lineage: Bacteria > Chloroflexota > Anaerolineae > JAAYEA01 > JAAYEA01 > JAAYEA01. Next base: position 4,067 of record JAAYEA010000024.1, on the reverse strand, counting down.
GCGGCGCGGGCTGCCTGGGCGCGGCAGAAGGCGCGCTTTGGGCCCCTTCCTGGTCACGAGAATCGGCTGGCGTGGAACGCGGAGCGCTATCGTTGCCCATTGGTCATCCCCTACCCTCTGATGTCGTCTTTGTCAGAGCCGCGGACTCGATCGGCAACCATGCCGATGAACACAAAAAACGGCCATCCGCCCGATTTTGTATCAGGATGATAGCCGCAGACCTCCTATGGTTGCATCGACACACCTTCGTGAACGCGAGTGGCCCATAGGTTAGCAGGTGGAATCAGCCAGAAGACCGGGTGGATACGCAATGCATCGTCCGACCAAAGCAGCCACAATCCCAGCGACACCAATACGCGAAACCGCACGATTCTCCTGTGGTCATTATATGACAGTTATCGGGCAGTGTCAAGCGCACAACCGCGAGTTGACGACGCGCGGTTTTCCCTATAATATCCGGTGGTGTCAAGATCGCAGGGGGACAAAGTGGGCCAATCGCCATCATCCGGCAAACCAAAGGACCGCATTCGCCGCGCGACGCTGCGGGCCGTGCTGCTCGTCGCGCAGGTCTGTTTCATCGTAGCCACGCTGGGCACGGGCTACGCGGCGTATCGCGCCTGGCAGGTCTGGGCGGCGTTCCCCGTCCACGCGGCCGCCGCCAGCGACGCCAGCCAACGCATTGGCATCATCGCCGGCCACCTTGACAACGATTCCGGCGCGGTCTGCCCCGATGGCCTGCTCGAGGTGGACATCAATACCGAGGTGGCGAACCGCGTGGCGCGGATGTTGCGGCTCTTGGGGCACGAGGCCGAGGTCTTGTCCGAGTACGCCGATGCGCTGACCAACTATCGCGCCGGCGCCCTGGTCTCGATCCACAGCGACTCGTGCCTGCCTGGCCGCAGCGGCTTCAAGGTCGCGCGCGTCGTGAACAGCGCTATCCCCGAGGAGGAAGATCGCCTGGTGGCCTGCCTGTATCGCGAGTACGAGCGGGCCACCGGGCTGGCACGGGACGAGGCCACCATCACCGTGGACATGGAGCAATACCACGCCTTTGCCAAGATCGCGGCGGACACGCCGGGGGCGATCATCGAGATCGGGTTCATGGGCGGCGACCGCAAGCTCTTGACCAAGCATCCGGACCGCGTGGCGCGCGGCATCGTCGCGGGGATCGCCTGCTTTTTGGAGCCCGCCGCGCCGTAGGGCCATGGCATCGAGCCTGACCAGGGGGTGACCAGAGCGATGGACCACTTTGCCGGGCTGGAGCGAACGGGGGAGCCGTGCCAGGATGTGGAGCGCTTCCTGGCGCCGCGGCGCCCGGAGACCTGGCGGCACACTCTGGCGGTGGCGGAGAGAGCGTTGGCGCTGGCCCCCCGCTTCAGCCTGGACCCGGAGGCCGTTCGCCTGGCCGCCTATAGCCACGACCTTGCCGCCGTGGTGCCGCGTCCCAACCTGGTGGCGACGGCCGAGGCATGGGGCGTGTCGCTGACGGCGGAGGACCGGGCCATCCCGCAAGTGTTGCATGGCCCCCTCGCCGCCGCGGTGATCGAGGCGAGGCTATCAGTGCGGGATATCGCCATCCTCGACGCGGTGCGTTACCATACCACGCTGCGCAGCCACGCCACACCTCTGGATCTGCTGCTCTTTGTGGCCGACAAGATCGCCTTCGACCCCACCACGCCGCGCCTGGACTATTTGGCGGCGATGCAGAGCGGCTTGGAGCGCTCCCTGGAGGGGGCCGCTTGGGCCTATCTGGATTTCGTCGTGGGCCACGTCGCCGAGCTGGGCTGGCGGCTGCATCCCAACCTCGTCGCGGCGCACGCGCACCTGCGCGCCTTCCGTTAGCGGATGCGCCGGTGCCACATCTCTTTGACCCTCAGATCCTCCAGGTGTTCCGCGTCCAGGAGGAAATCCCGCAACAGGCGATGAAAGGCCGGGGCCTCCTCCAACATGGGGAAATGCCCGGGCTGTTCCATCGTGATGGAGCGGGAGCGTTCGCCCAGCGCGTCAAAGAGCAAAGCTTCGGCCGGGTCGATCAGGGGATCGTTGCGCCCCAGGATGGCGAGCTGGGGGCATTGGACGCGCCGTAGCTCCCCCGCCAGGTCGATGGAGGCGAGGGAGCGCATGCTCTCCGAGATGGCCTCCGGGTCGGTCTTGAGCGTCTCGCTGGCGACCGTCTCATGGTTGACCTTGGCCAGGGCCAGCAGGCGCTTGACCCAACCAGGGTCTTGCTTCAGCACCACCTGGCTGGCCAGCGTGTTGCTGAAGGAGCGCAGCTTGCCGCTGATGGCGTTGGCGCGAACCGGCACGCTGACGCTCACCAGCCGGTGCACCAGCTCGGGGTGATGCGCCGCCAAAACCATCGCGACGGCGCCCCCAACCGAGTGACCCACGAAAGCAGCGCCGTCCATGCCCATGTGCTCCATAAAGTCCTGGAGCAAGCGAGCATAACTTGTGATGCTATAGCGGGACTTGTCCTTGGCCGAATCGCCGAAACCCCACAAGTCCAGGGCATAGGCGCGAAAGTCGGACGAGAGCGCCTCCATGGTGTTCATCCAATAGCGCCAGGAGCCCAGCCAGCCATGGACCAGGAGCAGCGGCGGCCCGCGCCCCCAGGTCTCATAGTGCACCACGGCGCCATCGATGACGACCGCGCTCATTGCCTGGCAACCCCGGCGTTTTTCACGAGGGAAGTGATCTGCGCCAAGAGGTCTTCCGGGGCAAAGGGCTTCAGGATATAGGCGATAGCGCCCATCTGCATCCCCTGTTGCACCTCGGATTCCTGCCCCTTGGCCGAGAGGAAAGCCACAGGGATATGCTTGGTCTCTTCCATGCCCTTGAGCGCCTCGCAGGCCTGATAGCCGGTCAGCTTGGGCATGCGCACATCGAGGATAATGAGGTCGGGCTTTTCCTCGCTGGCCTTCTCGACGGCTTCCCTGCCATTGGCAGCTTCGACGACGCGATACCCCCCAAAAGTGAGGGTAAAGCCCACCAACTCGCGTATGTCACGCTCATCCTCTGCAATCAGAATCTTGATCGGTGTTTGGCTTGCCTCTGTTGTCATGATCATTCCCCGCTAGCGGATGGTACTGTGCTATGGCCCTCTGCGCTGAGCGGCAGCGTGAACGAAAAGGTGCTGCCTTCGCCCAGCTTGCTTTGCAGCCATAGCTGCCCGTGGTGCATCTCTACAATCGACTTGGTGATCACCAAACCCAAACCGGTCCCCTGCGTCTCCAGGACGACCGGATGGTCGGCCCGGAAGAAACGCTCAAAGATGTGGCTTTGGTCCTCCTCCGAGATGCCGATGCCAGTGTCTCGGATATCCACGCGAACATGGCCGTCGACGCAGCGAGCCGACAGCGTGGCCTGGCCGCCTGGCGGCGTGTACTGGCAGGCATTCTGCAGCAGGTTGGTCAGCACTTGCAGGATGCGCCTGCGGTCGGCCAGGACGGGCGGCAGGTCCGGGTCAACCTGCGCGGAAAGCAGCACCCGCCGCGTCGCAAAGTTGCCACGCATGGAGGCCAGGGCTTGCTCCAAAACCTCCGGCAGGGCAACGGGCTCGACCTCCAGCGCCATCCGCCCGGACTCGATCCGGGAGATATCCAGCAACTCTGCCACCAGGTTGCCCAGCCGACCCACATTCGACTTGATGATCTCCAGAAAGCGGCGCTGCGAGTCGTTCAGGCTGCCTACCGCTCCCATGCCCAGCAGGTCGGTATAGCCCTTGATGGCGGTGAGCGGCGTGCGCAGCTCGTGCGACACCGTCGAGATGAACTCGGTTTTGGCGCGGTCGGCCTCGACCTCTCGGGTCATGTCGCGAAACACGGCCACCGCGCCCAGCACCTCGCCCGCCATCTGCACGGCGGCCAGCCGCACCTTGATCGTGCGGCGTTCGACCTGATATCGAGCCTCCATCTCTTGCCCAGGCCGCGCGTCCCAGCCACGCGGCAGCCACTCCTTGAGCACGGCCAACCCGGCGGCGGTGCGGTCCGGCGCCCCTTGGTCGCCGGCGCTGTGCACCGACCGGCCGATCAGGCGCGAGGTCTGGGCATCCAGAATCTCCTCCGCCG
>JAAYEA010000217.1 GCA_012689325.1 Chloroflexota bacterium | reverse complement strand
GAGCCTGGCGCGCGCCGTCGATCAGCGCGCCCTGGGCAATCGTTGCTAGCACGATGAGGGCCACCAGCACCAGGAGAGCCAGGATGATGAGCAGCGCCAGGACCGCGCCGTGGGGCATGCGGACCTCGCTGCCATCCAGGCTATAGCCGCTGCCGCTCCCGCCTCCGGCCCCGGAGGCGAGGGCGATGAGCAGCCCAAAGACCCAGAGGATCTTGTGCTTCCAGGTGATCTCCCAGGCGCGCCGGAAAAGTTGGCCGATATCCATGTGTTGCCTCCTCTCAACTCGTCACTTGGCTGATACGCTCAGTTTATAGCTTTCTGGGATTCTCGGCAAAACCAGGATGGAGAGCAGAAAACAAGCCGCGGCGATGCCAAAGACGGCCAGGTAGCCCGCATCCGCCCGCTGGGCATTCAGCAGGTCGGCCAGGGGCCCGCCGATGCCTGCCGCCACCGATCCCGCGCCTGCGCCGGCCAGGTTAGAGACGCCGAGAAAGCGGCCGGACTCGGCGACGGGGACCAGGTCGGTGCCCAGGGCCCAGTTGGTGGCCATGAACGTCCCCGCGCCCAGCCCTACCACGCTGCTTGACAGATAGACCATCGGCAAGGTGCTGGAGGCCAGCAGCGCGACCGTCCCCAGGGCGGCCAGCGCCCCGGCGGCGGCCAGCAGCGCCTTGCGCCCCAGCAGGTCGGCCAGGGGCCCGCTCACCACGGCCGAGACGACGGTGCAGAGCCCCACCATGGTCATGAGTTGGCCGGTGACGCTGGCGGCGTTGGGCGCCTCCAGCACGTCCTGGACATAATAGAGGGAGAAGCCCTGGATGATGCCGATGGCGGCCAGGAAGAGCAGCCGGTTCACCACCCACCAGGTGAAGGCGGGCCGCTTCCTGATCGCTGGACCGATGCCCATGCGGACACTGTACCATACCCCCAAGACGATGGCCCCGACTGTGGCCAGCAGTCCCGCGCCGCCCATCGCCAGGACCACGGCCTCCGGATCGCCCGCCACCTGGCTCCCGAGCCAAAGCAAAGCCGCGCGAAAGCCCCTGACGATGAGCAGAAAGGCGATGGCCAACGCGCCTACACGGAGGACCGATTCCTTGATGGGGAGGTTCGGCGGCGCGGGCAGCGGCTCCTCGCGGGTGGTGGCTACCATCACCAAGACGGCGCTCAGCAGGGCGCCGCCGATGACCAGCAGCGCCGTCCACAGCCTGCCAGTGTCCAGCAGCCTGGCGACGGTGAGCGCGATGACCACCAGGGGGAGCACCTCCATCAGCGCCTTGATGCCGGAGGCGGTGCCGCGCCATTGGTGGGGCACCAGATCGGGGATGACACCCTGCAGGGCGCCATGGGTGACGTTGGCGGCCGCCTGGAGCAGCAGCGAGAGGGCAAAGAGCGGCCAATACCCGGCGGCCAGCCCGATCCCGCCCAGGAGCAGGGCGGCCAGCAGCGCGCCGACCAGGATGAAGGGCCGGCGCCGGCCCCAGCGAGATGTGGAGCGATCGGAGAGCAAGCCCGCCACGGGCTGCACCAGGAGGGCGACCATCAAGCCGTAGAAGCGAAGATCGCCATAGAAGCTATTCTTGGACGCGGCAGGCACGAACTGCTGCACGAGAAAGGGGAGGATCAGGGGGGTCATGCTGCCGGAGACCATGGTCAGCCCGAACCAGGGGAGGTTGAGGGTGATATAGTGATACCAGCGCGTTCTTCTCACGGCCCTCTCCTTGGTCGTTGTGGCAGGCTGAGGTGACTCTGGGCATTGTACAACGAATGGGCCGCCCGCGCTATCCGCCCGTGGCCCAAGACGCGGCACAAGCCTCCGGCTCGTGTCCTCGGGGCTCGCCAGTCAGCCGTGCCGGAGGTGGCACAAGCCGGAGACTTGTGGCCTTGGGGCTCGCAACCCAGAGGGTTGCGCCACGCCTTATCCCGCCAGGGGAATGGTGACGCGAATCCGGGTGCCCTGGCCGGGCTGGGAATTCAGCTCCATGGAGCCGTTCAGGAGCCGGGCGCGCTCGGCGATGCCTTTCAGGCCCAGGCCGCGCCGCGGGGCCTGCAGGTCAAAGCCGATGCCGTCATCCACCACCTCCAGGGTCACGAGCGCCCCGTCGCGGGCCAGGTTGAGCCGGACCGATTGCGCCTTGGCGTGCTTGAGCGTGTTGTTGAGCGTCTCCTGGGCGATCCGGTATAGCTCGGTTTGCAGCGGCATGGGGAGCGCCAGGTCGCCGCTGGCATCCATCTGGATGTGCAGCCCCGCGCGCCCCTCCACCGCTTCCAGCCGGGCGCGCAGCGCCGCCGCCAGCCCCTCTTGCTCCAGGGCAACGGGGCGCAGCTCAAAGATGAGCAGCCGCATCTCGCGCAGGGCCTCCTGGGCGGTGTCTCGCATCACGGTCAGATGCTCCGCAGCGCGTTGGTGGTCGCCAGAGGCCAGCGTGCGACCGGCGGCCTCGCCATAGAGGGTGAGTGCGTATAGCGACTGGGTCACCG
>JAAYEA010000216.1 GCA_012689325.1 Chloroflexota bacterium | reverse complement strand
GCCGCGGCGGAGGTCTGGCGGCAGGCCGAGATGATCATGAAGGTGAAAGAGCCCCTGCCCTCCGAGTACGACCACCTGCGGGAGGGGCTGCTGCTATTCACCTACCTCCACCTCGCCGCCGCCGAGGAGCTGACCCGCGAGCTGATGCGGCGGCGGGTGACGGCCATCGCCTACGAGACGGTGGAGCTGGCCGACGGCGCGCTGCCGCTCCTGACGCCCATGAGCGAGGTGGCGGGCAAGATGTCGATCCAGATCGCCGCCCACTACCTGGAAAAGATGAACGGCGGGCGCGGCAAGCTGCTGGGCGGCGTCCCCGGCGTGCCACCCTCGGACGTGGTCATCGTCGGCGGCGGGATCGTGGGGACCAACGCGGCGCTGGTGGCGCTGGGGATGGGCGCGCACGTGGCCATCCTGGACGTGAACACCGACCGGCTGCGCTACCTCACCGAGATCCTGCGCGGCAACCTGATCACGCTGGTCTCCAACCGCCACAACATCGCCGAGGCGCTGCGCCGGGCGGACGTGGTGATCGGCGCGGTGCTGATCAAGGGGGCCAAGGCGCCCCAGGTGGTCACCCGCGAGATGGTCGCCGGCATGAAGCCGGGCAGCGTGATCGTGGACGTGGCGGTGGACCAGGGCGGCTGCATCGCCACCACCCACCCCACCAGCCACAGCAACCCGACCTATTTCGTGGATGGCGTGCTGCACTATTGCGTCCCCAACATGCCGGGCGCCGTGCCGCGCACCTCCACCTACGCCCTCTCCAACCAGACGCTCCCCTACGCGCTGCAACTGGCGCAGCGGGGCTTGGCGGCGGCGGTGAAGGCCAACCCGGCGCTGGCCAAGGGCGTGAACGTCCACAGCGGCCAGGTCACCTACCGCGCGGTGGCGGAGGCCTTTGGGCTGCCCTATGCGGCGGTGGCCGAGCTGCTCTAGATCAGCCAGGGGAGGCTGCCATGTCCGTGCAAATCCAGAACATCCGTCAGGTATATAACGACGGGAACCACAACGCCTTCACCGACCTCGTGCATTTCAAGGGCGCGTACTATTTGACCTTTCGCTCGTGCATCGACGGGCACATGGTCTACGACTCGTCCCGCATCCTCATCCTGCACAGCCTGGACACGGTCCACTGGCGGCTGGCCCACGCCTTCCACGTCCCCGATCGCGACGTGCGCGACCCCCATTTCCTGGCGCTGGGCGACGCGCTGTTCGTCTATTCGGGAACCTGGCTGGCCGATGGGCGGCGGGAGCGCGAGCAGAACGACCAGCAGGGCTACGGCTGCTGGACGACGGACGGCAAGACCTGGCGCGGCCCGCGCTTTCTGGAGGGGACGCAGGGGCATTATATCTGGCGCGCGGCGGCCCATGAGGGCAAGGCCTACCTCTGCGGGCGGCGCAAGCGGGGCCTCGCCCCCACCGCCACCATGGCCGAGGCCCGGCCGCTCACCGAGTCGGCGCTGCTGGTCTCGGACGACGGCCTGCGCTTCCAGACGGCGGGGCTTTTCCAGGAGGAGTACGGCGACGAAACCGCCTTTTGCTTCGAGCCGGACGGGGCCATCGTCGCCCTCGCGCGGCGGCCGCTGGGCATGACGGCGCAGCTCTTGCGCGCCCGGCCCCCCTATCGTGACTGGAGCCGCCGCGACCTGGACCGCAACGTCGGCGGGCCGCTGCTGGCGCGCTGGGGCGACCGTTACCTGGTGGGCGGGCGCAAGTGGCTCGACGGCGACCGGGCGATCACCATGCTCTATTGGCTGGTGGACGACCGGTTGGTCGAGATCGCCGCGCTCCCCAGCGGCGGCGACAACTCGTACCCCGGTTTCGTGGAGACCGGCCCCGGGCGAGGACTCGTCTCCTGGTATTCGAGCCACGAGGGGTCGGGCGTGGGGCAGGCGCCTTGCGCCATCTATCTGGCGGATCTGGCGCTGGCCGAATGACGCTGGACGAGTTCTTCGCGGGGCGCGACGAGGCGCGGGAGCTGTTCGAGGCCGTGCGCCGCGCGGCGGAGGAGCTGGGCGAGGTGGAGCTGCGCGTCAGCAAGAGCCAGGTCGCCTTCCGGCGGCGCATCGCCTTCGCCTGGGCCTGGATACCGGGGCAGTATCTGCGCCGGGGGGCCGCCTCGCTGGCGCTGACCATCGGGCTGCGCCGCCGCGACGGCTCGTCGCGCTGGAAAGAGATCGTGGAGCCATACCCCGGCCGCTTCACCCACCACCTGGAGCTGTATGACGCCGCCGCGGTGGACGCCGAGGTGCGCGCCTGGCTGCGCGAGGCGTGGGAGGCGGCGGGTTAAGATAATAGCTGGCGGGCCCCTTGATTCCCTAGAAGGAGAACAGAACCATGTTCGAAAAGGGCCGAGTATACGTCCGAAAGGATCTCCACGACCAGTACGGCGGCCAGGTCCAAGGCGGCATTAGCACACCCAGCAAGTATCCAATCATCCTCATCTTCGCTGGGCAGCAGGGCAAGCAGTACGGATACCTTGATGGATGGGCTGGGGAAGGCCTCTACCTGTACACAGGGGAGGGCCAGACGGGTGACATGGAGTTTTCCCGCGGAAACAGGGCGATCCGCGATCATGTGGCTAACGGCGAAGAACTGCATCTCTTCGAATCCGCGGGACCCGGCAGCGTGCGCTACAGAGGCCAGATGGTTTGCACGGGCTACGAGTGGAAAAAGGCACCTGATAGCACCGGTCAGACCCGAAGGGCAATTGTCTTCCACCTTCGCCGGAGTGACTAACGATCCGCAAGCATGGTAGACACCAAAGCCAGAGCTTAACCCTAGTATGCCAGAGCACAGGGCCGATATTGTGAATCAGACTTCTACCACCATCATCGCGGTCCGCCACGGCCAGACCGAATGGAACGTGCGCCGCCTGGAGCAAGGCCAGCTCGATAGCCCGCTCACCGAGTTGGGCCGGCGACAGGCCGCCGCGCTGGCCGAAGCGTTGGCCGACCAGGGCATCCAGGCGATCTATTCCAGCGACCTCGGCCGGGCGCGCCAGACCGCCGATACCATCGCCGCGCGGCTGGGGCTGCCGGTCCACGACGAGCCCCGCCTGCGCGAGCTCGGGCTGGGCATCCTGGAGGGCCGCACCCTGGCCGACTTTGCTTCCGACCACCCCGCCGAGGCCGCCGCGCTGGAGGCCAACGACCCCGACTATGCCCTCCCCGGCGGCGAAAGCTTCCGGCAATGCTACACCCGCGCCGTCGCCTGCGTGCAAGAGATCGCCGCGGCCCACCCCGGCGGCGTAGCGCTGGTGGTGACCCACGGCGGCGTGCTGATCGACCTGTTCCACAAGGCGGTGGAGCTGCCGCTGGGGATGGTATGGCACCACTCGCTCTATAACGCGGCCATCAACGTCTTTGCGGTCAAGCCCAAGCGCTGGCGGCTGCTGACCTGGGGGAGCGTCGCGCACCTGCGGGACCTCCCCACCGAACCCCCGCAGAAAGAGGCCTGACCACGCTCGAAAAGCCGGCCATCCCCGACGCCCAGATCATCGCCTGCCTGCGCGACGAGTACGGGCTGCCCATCGCCCAGCTCGCCTTTCTCCCCCTGGGCGCCGACGTGAACTCGGCGGTCTATCGCGCCGTCGCGGAGGATGGCGCGGCCTACTTTAGCAAGCTGCGCCGCGGCGCCTTTGACGAGCTCGCCGTGGCCTTGCCCCGCTTTTACGCCGACCAGGGCATCGCGGCGATCATCCCCCCGCTCGCCACCCTCGGGGGGCGGCTGTGGGCCGAGCTCGGCGAGCACGCGGTGATCCTCTACCACTTCGTCGAGGGGCGCAACGCCTATGAGACCCGCCTCGCGGAGCGCCACCTGCGCGAGCTCGGCGCGGCGCTGCGGCGCATCCACGCGGCGGCGGTCCCCGAGGCGCTGCTCCGCCGCCTCCCGCGGGAGACGTACTCGCCGGAGTGGCGCGAGATGGTCAAGTCGTTCCTGCGGCAAGCCGAGGGCGGCGACCCAGCCGACCCGGTGGCGCGGCGGGTGGCGGCGCTGCTGCGGGCGGAGCGTCCCCGGATCGCCGACCTGGTGGGGCGCGCGGAGCGGCTGGCGCTGGCGCTCCGGGCGCGGGGGCTGCCGCTCATCGCCTGCCACACCGACCTCCACGCCGGGAACCTCTTGATCGCGGGCGACGGGCTCCATATCGTGGATTGGGACGCCCCGCTGCTGGCGCCCAAGGAGCGCGACCTGATGTTCCCTGGCGCTGGCCTGCTGGGCGGCTGGCATGGGCCGGAGGAGGAAGAGGCGCTCTTTTACGCGGGGTATGGCGCGGCGCCGGTCGATCCCGTGGCGCTGGCCTATTACCGCTACGAGCGGATCGTGGTGGACATTGCCGAGTTCGGCAAGCAGCTACTGCTGAGCGACCAAGGCGGCGAGGATCGGGAGCGGTCGCTGGGGTTCCTGGCCTCGTATTTCCGGCCCGGCAGCCCGCTAGAGATCGCCTATCAGGCCGAGGGGCGCGGACGAAAAACGCAGAGCCACTGAGCGACCGCGTTCCGGTCCGTGCTCAGTGGCCCAGTATGTTCAGTCTATCAGTGCTCCGGCGCTATAGCAGCCGCGTCGCCTCCGTCGGGCGGGGGACCTTGG
>JAAYEA010000215.1 GCA_012689325.1 Chloroflexota bacterium | reverse complement strand
TTGAAGGGATGCGCGAACTTGTTCACCGCCAGGATGACATCCGAGATGTAGAACAGGATGGCCCCGACCGCCACCAGCCAGGACTGCGTGGCGCCAAAGCGCGGGCTCCGCCGCGTGCCCACGGCCGCCAGCACCATGAACGAGATCACCGCCGCATAGACGAGCACCGGCAGGCGCATCTTGCCCAGGTGCGGATAGAGGTAGGCCATCAAGGCTGCAAAGAGCAGCAGCATCACGATAGCCGTCCCCAGCCACGACCCCGCCAGCGCCCCCCGCGTCGCAAAGGTGACGCCATAGACTACCTGGGCCAGCAGGAAGCAGGCCACGCCCGCCAGGAAGGCCTTGCTGCTGATGAACATGAGCGCCACGTCGCCACCCAGGGAGAAAAAGAGCCCCAGCAAGATGGCCCAGGTATAGCCCGGGTCGGCGTTGGGCCGGGTCAGCGACAGGAGGCAGATGAGCATCACCAACATGGTGGCGAGCGGCTTAAAGATATAGATCTGCTTGGGCTCCTTGCGCAGGTCGCCGCGGATGGTGAGCGCGACGGCAATCACCAGAAACGGGATGGGAAGGAATGGGAGCATCTGGTCCTCCTGGCTAAAAGTCGATATAGTCCTTGCGGATCAGGTTCTCCGGCTGGACGCCGCAGATGGCCAGCAGCTCGCCGATGAGCGCCGCTTTGCGCACCGCGTCGCGGTTCGAATAGGTGCGGCTCTTGATTTCAGCGTACCAGCCCTCGCGCGCCGGCTGGGTGATCTGGTCCAGGTTCACCGCCAGGTCCGTGCCGCGGTAGCGGATGCGGTAGCGATAGCGCTTCTTGGCGACCTGCCGCGTGGAAACGGGCTGGAAATACTCGGTGTAGAAGCGCAGGCTGCGGTCGGCGTCGGCCGTGTAGCGCGCCCGCGAGAGCACGATGGCGTCGCCGTATTCGGCCTCTTTGCTCGGCCCGGTCATGGTCAGGGTGTACAGGGGCGCATCGGCCTTGTCCCCCTCGATCACCAAGTCCTCGCGATAGCGCAAGAGCCCCCAGGTCGGATCGGCAAAGAGGAAATAGGTGTCGTACTGCTCGCGCACCGTCTCCTTGACGATAGAGACGTCGGGATGGCGGAGCCCCGCCTCAAAGCTGGCCCGGTCCGCCACCTGCGCCTTGACCTGCACCTCGTAGGTCTCTTCCTGTTGCAGGCCGCCGATGGCCACCAGCTTTTCCAGGAGACTCTGCTCGCGCTTGATAAAGAAGCGGTTCACCTCCTTGCTGACCTGCGCCACCTGCGTCAGGATCGAGTCCTCGTCCAGGGTGAGGAGCTGGCGATCGCGCATGACCGGGCGGCCGTTGATCAGCACATGGCGCACGTCGGAGCTCTTGGCGGCATAGACCAACCGCGAATAGATGTTCAGGCCGGTGGTCTCAAAGCGCGGCGAGGCGTGCAACCCGCTGGTGTCCACGATGGCGATATCGGCGCGCTTGCCCGGCTCCAGGGAGCCGGTGAGGTGGTCCAGGTGCAGCGCCTTGGCGCCGTCGATGGTGGCCATGGCCAGCGCCTCCCGGGCGGTGACCACCACGGGGCTATGGGCCACGGCCTTGTGCATCAGCGCCGCCAGGTGCATCTCTTCCCACATGTCCAGGTTGTTGTTGCTGGCGCAGCCATCGGTCCCCAACCCCACCTTCAGGCCCATCTCGAGCATCTCGACCACGGGGGCAAAACCGCTGGCCAGCTTGAGGTTGCTGGTGGGGTTATGGGCCACGCCGACGTTGTGCTTTTTGAGGATGTGGATCTCTTCGTGGTTGACGTGCACGCAGTGGGCCGCCAGGGTCTTGGCCTCCAGGATGCCCTGGGACTCTAGCCAGCGCACCGGCGGCATGTTGGTCTGGTTGACCCAGTTGGAGACCTCGTCTTGCGTCTCCGAGACGTGAATCAGCAGGGGCGCGTCATAGTCCTTGGCGAGCTGCGCCGCCGCCTGCAGGATCTCGGGGGTGGTCATATAGATCGAGTGCGGCGCGGGGGCGGCGACGATCAGCTCGTGCCCCTGCCAATGCTCCAGCAGATCGGCGCAATAGGCCAAGCCCTCGTCATAGCTGGGGACGTCGGGCGTGGGGAACTTGGCCAACGTCTCGCCGCAGACGGCGCGCATCCCCGCCTCCACGGTGGCCCAGGCAATCTCTTCCTCGAAATAGTACATGTCGGCGTAGCAGGTGATGCCGGAGCGGATCATCTCGGCGCAAGAGAGGAGCGTGCCCAGGTAGCAGAACTCGGGGTTGACGAACTGCTTCTCCACCGGCAAGATGTAGCCATAGAGCCACACATCCAGCCGCAGGTCGTCGGCCAGGCCGCGCAGCAGGCTCATGGGCATGTGGGTGTGGGCGTTCACCAGGCCGGGGATGATCACCTGATCGCGGCAATCCCAGACCTCCTCCGCTTCATAGGCGGCTTTGACATCCTCTTGCGGGCCGACAGCCACGATCCGGTTTCCCTGAATCGCCACCGCTCCCGGGGCAAAGACCTGATAGCTGGCGTCCATGGTGACCACCGTGCCGCCCAGCAGCAAGCGATCCACCTTGTCCATGCGTCCCTCCTTCACCCTGCCCCCATGTGCTGTTTCCGCCCATTATAAGGCATACCCGGGTTTGCGCAAAGCGCCCGCAAGTGGTACAATCCGTCACCCTATCACGCAGCGAGGAACGAGATGGCGCACATCAGACTGGACTTTTCCGCCGGCGGCTTGGTGCTCCGCAACGGCCACGTGTTGCTGATCCAGCCTGCCGGCGGCGACGCCAAGTGGACCTTTCCCAAGGGGCACATCGAGCGGGGAGAGGACGAATGGGACGCCGCGCTGCGGGAGGTGCAGGAAGAGACTGGGTACGCCTGCCGCATCGTCCGCGAGCTGCCCCCCACCTCCTATTGGTACCGCGACCGGGGACAAATGGTGAAAAAGACGGTGCTCTGGTTCGAGATGGAGCCGGTGGGACGCAATGGCCTGCACGATGACGAGGTCGCGCGCATCCTCTGGGTGCCGCTGAAGGAGGCCCTCGCGCGGCTGACCTACCCCACCGACCGGGAGCTCCTGGACAAGTTGGTATCGGATCAGGGAACCCCGCAGGTGGTCAGCGCCGGCGACGCAGAGGTCGCCCCATGAAGACGAGCTGGCTCGACGCGGGGCAGCCGGGGGCCATCGAACAGGCGGCCGCGGCGCTGCTGGCCGGGGGAGTGGTCGTCTTTCCCACGGACACGGTGTATGGCGTGGGCGCCCACGCTCTGCAACCGGAGGCCATCGCGGCGCTCTACCGCGCCAAGGAGCGCCCCCTGGACAAGGCGATCCCCGTGCTCATCGCCTGCCCCGAGGATCTGGCCAAGGTCGCCCGCCATATCCCGGCCAGCGCCTGGCGGCTGGCCGCGCGCTACTGGCCAGGCGCGCTGACCATCGTGTTGCCGCGCGCCCCCGAGCTGCCCAGCATCCTCTGCGCGGGCGGCGACACCGTCGCCGTGCGCATGCCCGACCACCCCGTGGCCCTGGCGCTGATCGCCGCCGCTGGCGGGGCGGTGGCCGCCACCAGCGCCAACCTCTCCGGCGAGGTCCCGGCCTTGACCGCCCCAGAGGCCGCCGCGGCCCTGGAGGGGCGGGTAAACCTCATCCTGGACGGCGGGCGCGTCTATACCGGCGTCCCCTCCACCATCGTGGACCTTTCCGCCGACCCGCCGCGCATCCTCCGCCAGGGCGGCCTCAGCGAAGCGGACCTCCTCGCCGCGCTGAACTAACGGGCGCTGCAGAGGGGGAATCCGGATGAGGAAACCTCGGCACGGGGCGCTTCGCGGATGGGCGTAGCCTGTGATCGGGCTGGCGCATAGCGGGTATGCGCAAGTCCGGAGAACCTGCATACCCATCTCCCCCTACACGCGCCGCACCCCGCTGTGGCGCGTCACCCGTACGATCTTGGCGATCGCGGGCTCCAGGTCCTGCGACGTATCCACCACGATCACATTACGCTGAAACCGGCCTCCGTCGGCGGCCCCCCGGCGCATCGCCTGATAGACCTCCCAGCCCGCGTCGGAGCGATCCCAGGCGTCGCGACATTCCTGGCGCTGCGCCAGCCGCTGGCGCACCACCTCCTCCGGCGCGGTGAGCCGCACCAGCACCAGCCGCGCCTCCGCCTTGTCCGCCAGATGGTAGATCGCCTCGCGTTGGCGCTCCACCAGGTTGGTGGCGTCATAGATGACATTGGCCCCGCGCGATAGCAGCTTGGCGACCACCATGCGGCACAGGCGATGGGTGACGGCGCTCTCGTCGGCGGTATAGGCAGGGGCGGGAAAGAGGGACTTGCGCACATTGTCGGAGGAGACCACCACGGCGGGGAGCCGCTCCGCCAGGATGCGGCTCAGGTAGCTCTTGCCAGTGCCGGGGAGCCCGCTCACCATCAGCAGCGCCGGTTGCGAGCTCGTCGCCCCCTGCGGCCCGTGCCAGGCCTCCGCGAGTTCCTGCGCTTTGCCTTCCAGGTCCAGGTCCAACGCCGCCCCTCCTCACGCTTTGCTCGCCGCCGCCCATCGCCTATAATGCGCCTCACAGATACTGCATATTTCATCCGAGAGAGCTGGCTATGAGCCAAGGCTCGCCATTTCGAATGGGAATATGCAACCCATGTCACCCCGAGGTCCACCGAGGGGTCTTTTCTTGCTGGCAGAGCTAGATGCCTCGGAGGACCTCGGCATGACACAAGTCTATGCTCAGGGGAGAGCTCCATGCGCTTGGGCTTTGCGGTACAGGTCCTGGGACGACCACAACTGAAATCGCACGACTCGCGGCGGTGGCAGAATAGCCCGCACCTCACCGTCAGCCTGGCCTACGTGCGCGACATCCTCGCCTATCTGGACAGCGCGGGCTTGCGGATGTACCGCCTGCAATCCGACCTGGCCCCCTACGCCACCCACCCCGACCTGCCCGCGTTCCATCGCCAGGTGGAAGAGAGCGCTGCGGAGCTACAGCATACCGGCGCGCTGGCCAGGCGCCTCGGCATCCGCCTCTCCTTCCACGCCCACCCGTACACCACGCTCAACGCCCTGGACGCCGAGGTGACGCAGCGCAGCCTCCGCGCCGTGGAGATACTGGCGGCGATCCTGGATGCCATGGGGCTGGACGACGACGCCGTCATCGTGATCCACGTCGGCGGGCTCTATGGCGACCGTGCCGCCAGCCTCGACCGCTTTGCGGCGCGCTACGAGGCCCTGCCGGAGGCGGCGCGGCGGCGGCTCGTGCTGGAAAACGACGAGGAACGCTACAGCCTGGCCGACATCCTGGAGGTCCACCGGCGCACCGACATCCGGGTGGTGTTGGATCGCCTGCACTTTTTGCTCAACAACCCGGAGGGTCTGGCGCTGGGCGAGGCGCTGCGGCTGGCGCTGGCCACCTGGCCGTCGGGCCAGCGGCCCAAGGTGCACTACAGCTCGCCGCGCACCGAGTTCAAGGTGACCGAGGAGCCCGACGCGGAGGGACAGAGCGTCGCTCGCGCGCGAGCCGCCCTCTGGCGCAACCACTCGGATTTCATCAACCCTTTCGAGTTCATCGATTTCGCCCGGCTGGCCCAGGGCGCGCGAGATTTCGACGTGATGCTGGAGGCCAAGGGCAAGGACCTGGCCGCGCTGCGCCTGCGCGAGGACCTGGCGGCCTTTGCCCCTGACCTAGCAGCCCGGCTGGAGTAGCTGCGCCTCAGGACTGCGCCGTGCGCGAGATGATGTCGTCCTGCAGCTCGCGGCTCAGGGTGCAAAAGTAGGCGCTAAAGCCGCCCACGCGCACCACCAGGTCGGCATAGGCGGCGGGGTCTTGCTGCGCCCGCAGCAGCGTCTCGCGGTCCACCACGTTCACCTGCAACTGCAACCCGCCCATCTCGAAATACCCCTTGAACAGCGCCGCCATCCGCTCCCGTTCCTCGACGAACAGCCGCGGGGCGAACTTGACGTTCAGCACGATGGAGGTCGTCCCCAGACGATGGGGCAGCGTGGCCGCCGAGGCCATCAGCGCCGTGGGACCGTGGGTGTCGCGCCCCTGCGCCGCCCCCGCCGAGTCCGCCAGCACGGTATAGGCCAGCCGCCCGTCCGGCGTGGCGCCGGTGCGGTGCCCGTCCCCCTCGTGATAGACAAAGATCACCTCGCCGGGGATAAAGACGCCGCCGCCCTCGGCAGGCTGCTTTTGCAGCTCGCGGTAGAGGAAATCGCTGAACCGCGCGCGAATCTCGTCCACCCGCGGGTCGTTGTTGCCAAACTTGGGTGCCTGGCGCACCGCCTGCCGCAGCACCTCGGCCCCCTCCCAGTTGCGGTCCAGCGCCGCCACCAGCTCGGGGAGAGTGGCTCGGTGTTGCTCATAGACCACCTCGCGAGCGGCGGCCAGGCTATCCGCCAGGTTGGTCAGGCCAGGAATCTCGAGCTGGATGCCGTTGTAGCGCGCGCCGCCATGCCAGATGCCCCGCCCCCGCTCCACGCAGTCGCGCGTAAAGAGGGCGCGCAGGGCATACCCCTCGGTGGCGGCAAAGTGGCGATAGTTGACGTTGTTGACCGCCGCTTCCATCGCAGCAAAGTAGGCGAGCTGGCGGTAGACGGCCTCCTCCAGCGCCTCATAGCTGCCCAACTGCTCCGCCGTGCCCGTATGCGGCCCCACCTGCGCCTGCAAGCGCGTGTCATGGCCGTCGTGCAGCGCCAGCTCCAGCACCTTGGCGGCGTTATAGACCCCCGCGTCGTTCATGAAATGCGCGCGGCCCGGGATCACCGTCTGGCTGCACCCGGCGGGGCAATAGTCCCGCGCCTCGTCCAGCGGGATGCCCAGGTGCAGCAGCCCCGCGATGGCCGGCTCGTCGTTATAGAGCGCCGGCGTGCCCGTGCCCGTGGCGATGGTGCGCAGCGCCTCGTCCCACAGCCGCGCCGGGCTGCCCGGGTGCAGCCGCAAGCAGAGGTTCGGGTGGGGGCGCTTGAGCAGGCGCGTGGCCTCCAGCGCCAGGTAAGTGACCTCGTTGGCCGCGTCGCCGCCCTCAGGCCGCTGCCCGCCGATGGTGAGGTTCTGGATGGCGCCGTTCTGCGCCACCTTGCACCAGAACTCGGCCACCCACTCGAAAGCCTCCTCGCGGGTCAGGCGGCCCGCGGCCACGTCCCGCTCGTAATGGCCGCCGAGGTACTGGTCAAAGCGCCCCACCGAGTCCGCGCCGGAGAGGGTGTGCAGGAACCAGACCTGCTGGACGGCGTCGCGGAAATCGCGCGCCGGGCCGTGGCTCAGATGCCCACAGCGCGCCGCCATCTCGGCCAGCTCCCCGCGGCGGCCCTCGTCGGCGCAGCGCGCGATCTCGGCGTCGCACAGCTCGGCGTAGCGCCGCATCAGCGTCGACGCCGCCCGCACGGTCACCCGCAGGGCCTCGTAGAAATCGGCGCTTTCCCCGTGGCGCGCCGCCCATTCCTCCACCCAGGCGGCCAGGCCCGCCCAGCCGCGCTCCAAGAGCAGCGGGTGATCCAGCACCAGGTGCCCGGCCCAGGTCTGCGAGCGCGCCGCCCCCGAGTCCTGGGCGAGGCGCTCGGCCTCGGTGGCCAGGTGGCGCGGCCAATCCAGGTACGAATGCTCGCGCACCGCCTGCAGCTTGGCCTCCACCTCGGGGGTGAGGGCCCCGGCGGCGCGGGCCGCGTCGAGCCTGGCCTGGCTGATGGTGGTCCCGCGGCCATAGTAGAAATAGACCAGCTCGCTGGTGCGCGCATCGTTGCAGAGCTCGCCCACCATGCGCTCGTCGGGGCCGACGGTGAGCGCCATCTGCGCCCAGGTGGCGGCCCGCGCCCGCGCCTCGCGCAGGATCGGCGCGGCGTCCAGGTTAGCGACGTAGGCGTCCAGGTAATAGGTCGTGTAGCGCGATAGGTCGGCGACGGGCTGGCGCCTGGCGTCGGCCCGGCGAGAGAGGCGCTGAATGCGCTCGGACATGGGAGACCTCCAACAGAAGGGGCTGATTCCTGCCCTATTATGGCCCCGAAGGGCACTTTCGGTCAAGCCGCCGATTAGACAACGATGGGAATCCGGCTATGATGGTAGCCGCTATTACCTTGGAGGTCATTCACGAACATGAGCGGTCCGGCATACGAGATCACGGGGACAGCGGCGCTATCCGAATTCCTGGGCGACGGCGTGGTGTATCGCAACCTGGAGCCCGCCAACCGGCGCTTGCCGGGGCTCAAAGCCCTCTGGAGCCAAGCAGGGCTGGAGGCCTATCGGATCCCGCGCAAGACCGATCTGGAATACGCCCGGGTGCTGGGGCTCATCCTGGAACGGGCGCGGGCGCTGGATAGCGGCGCCAAGCTCCAGTATCTGCTCTACATCGGCGACACGCTGGTGCTGGACGGCACGGCCTTTCGCAACCTGAAGGCGGCTACCGGTTGGGCTGGCTATGCCTTTATCGCGCGCGACGACGCCAAGAACCCCCCGCAGTCTCGCCTCGACCACGACTGGTACATCGCCAACCGCTGGAGCGCGCTCCCGGCCTTTTTGGCCTTTGCGCGCGAACAAGGCATCCCCACGGACGAGCGAACAGCGGTGGTCATCGATCTGGACAAGACCGCCATCGGCGCGCGCGGCCGCAACGATGGGGTGATCGACGCCGCGCGGCTGGAGGGCGTGAAGCGGACCGTCTCCGGCCTGCTAGGGCCGCTCTTTGACGGGCGCGGCTTTGAGGTGGCCTATGGCGAGCTGAACCAGCCTCCCTATCACCCCTTCACCGCCGATAACCAGGACTATCTCGCCTATATCTGCCTGATGCTCGGCGCGGGGATGTATCCACTGGCGGGGCTGGTGGACGCCGTGCGCGCCGGGCTGATGCGCTCGTTCCACGACTTTATCCGCGCCATGGAGGAGCGACGCGACGAGATCGCCGGGTCGGGGCTGCTCTCGATCCACGAAGAGGTGTGGCAAGCGGTGCAGGCCGGCGACCCCACGCCCTTCAAGGCCTTTCGCTACAACGAGTACCTGACCACGGCGGCGCGCTTTGGCGAGCTGCCCGGCGCCACGGCGGAACAGGCGCTGCGGGAGCGCATCGTCATCACCGGGGAGGTGCGGCAGGCGGCGCTGGCGCTGCGCCAGCAGGGCGCGCTCTGTTTTGGCGTCTCGGACAAGCCCGACGAGGCCTCGACGCCCCAGCCTGCTCAGGCGGCCCAGGGCTATCGCATGTTGCACCAGTTGCCCGCGTTCGTGGTCAGCGGGAAGCCCTGAGCTCCCAGCCGAGGACGAAAAGGGGCGCTGCCGCGATGGCAGCGCCCCTTTTGGTTGTGCC
>JAAYEA010000214.1 GCA_012689325.1 Chloroflexota bacterium | reverse complement strand
TCGGTGGCCAGCACTGCTTCCTTCAGCTTGCGGTCCAGGGTCTGCTCCTGGTTCAGGTAGAGCATGCGCGCCACCTGCTGGGTGATGCCGCTGGCACCGGAGACGACCTCGCCCTCGGTGAGGGCCCAATAGACCGAGCGGGCGATGGCGAAGGGGTTAAAGCCGGGGTTGCGGAAGAAGGTGGCATCCTCGGTGTCCACCGTGGCCCAGATGATCTCGTCGGAGAGGTCGTCATAGCGGACGATGGTACGACGCCCGCCGGTGGGATCGATCACCTCGTAGAGAAGCTCGCCGTTGCGATCATAAATCCTGGTGCTTTTGAACAGCGCCGAGCGAGCGGTGAGGTCCTGCGGCGAGGGGACGTGCCGAGCGTAATAGACATAGACGAGGACGGCAGCGATGGCGCCAACGACCAGCAGGGTTAGCGCGGCGATGGCAGCCCACGTGGCGCTGCTGGCGATATAGTAATAGCGCGCAGAACGCCGCCGAGGGAGCGGTTGCTGGCTCTCTGGAGGCGGCGTGGCGCTGGCGTATGTCCTTGGTCGTTCGTGCATGATCGCTTTCATGGAAGGCGGCGGCGCTTGCGGCGCGCGCTCTGCTGCTGATCCCGTGGTGGGTCCCCTGTTTCTGACGTCTGGCGAGCCTCTCGAGTTCCCCCTAGTAATCGGGGTAGGGAACCTCTTCCGTGGTGATGTTTCCCTTCTGGTCCATCACGGAGAGATACTGCGGGCCGCTGGCCATGTTGACGATCTTGGCCCACTGATAGTCCTCGCGGCGGGTGTAGCGGTTCCTGAGGGTGAGCGCCCCTTGCAGCCGCTCCAGGAAGCGCTGCGCCTGCCGCTTCTGCCGCTCCAGCTCGTCTACTGCCAGGTAAAACGGCTCGGTGAAGACCAGCGACACGCGATCGTGGCGAAAGTCGCCCAGCACGGCGATCCGCCGCCCGGCCAGGAAATAGGCTCCCAGGGCCCAGCTCACCCGCCAAT
The DNA here is from genome assembly GCA_012689325.1 of Chloroflexota bacterium. Lineage (GTDB taxonomy): Bacteria > Chloroflexota > Anaerolineae > JAAYEA01 > JAAYEA01 > JAAYEA01. Next base: position 909 of record JAAYEA010000214.1, on the reverse strand, counting down.
CCTTCGTGGGGCGCAGGTACTTGGCCTCCAGGTATTCGCGCTGGCCGCGATGAAAGCAGAGGTCCTCCATCACGTCGGTGATGCGCAGTTGGATATCCTGGGGCACGCCATCCAGCGGGATGCTATCCAGCTTGACCACGTGCGGGTGCGTGGGCCGCATTTTCAGCTCTGGGTCGACTGCGCCGTGCAAGACGACCTGCTCCTGCACCCGCGCGGCTTCCTTCTGCCCGCCCTTGAGCAGGTAGAGCATGCGGTCGCCCACCATGATGTTGTTGGGGATGCCCAGGATGTACTTGAGGTCGATGCCCAGGAATCGGTTCAAATTGGTCAGGAGATCGGCTTCCCATTCCCAAGCCCCTTCCCAGTCTAGCTCTGACATTGGTTACCCTCCCTGCTGCAACAAGTCGCTGAGGCTGTAAAACCAGTCCAGGATGGCGCGGCCGGTCGCCCCTTCAGCGGGAGCCGGGCGGCCGTTCTCGCCGATCAGGACCGGGACCAGCTCCAGTTGGCGCACACCGCGCGCGTCCAGACGGAGGCGCGCCACCCCGGTGTTGTTGGTCGTCATCTGGTCAAAGACGAAATCGCCCAGGCTGTACAGGATCACGCCGTCGCCATAGAACTCGACGCCCTGCCACGAATGGGCGTGGTGCCCCCACACCAGGGCCGCGCCCGCGTCGATAGCAGCGCGCGCCGCCTCTTGCTGGAACTCGGTGGGGACCTCCCAATACTCGCGCCCGCCGTGCAGGGCCACGATGACCAGGTCGGCCTCGCTCTTGGCGGCGGCTACCTCGCGGCGGATGCGCTCCGTCTCGCCCCAGGCGATGCCGGGCCGATCGCCCACGGCGACAAAGGCCCCGGCGGGAAAGCCGGTGGAGGTCTCGGTGGGATAGTTGGCGTAGCCCAGGAAGG
>JAAYEA010000213.1 GCA_012689325.1 Chloroflexota bacterium | reverse complement strand
TTGACGAAATTGACGCCCTTGACCACGCGCCCGTCCTTGATGTCCAGGCAGGGGATCACCCGTTTGGCTAGCATGTGCGCTCCTTTCCCGCGCGAATGGCCTCGCGCAATGAGACGGCGCCCGTATAAAGCGCCTTTCCGATGATGACGCCCTCGACGTCGGCCTCGGTTTCGGCCAGCCGCCGGACGTCGTCCACGCTAGAGACGCCGCCGGAGGCGATGACGGCCAGCCCCGTCTCCCGCGCCAGCTCGGCGGTGGCCGCCACGTTGACGCCGGTCAGCATGCCGTCGCGCGCGACGTCGGTATAGACCACCCGCGCCACGCCCAGCGCGGCCATGCGCCGCCCCAGCTCGACGGCGGGGACGGCGCTGGTTTGCTCCCAGCCGTGGGTCACCACGAGCCCGCCCTTGGCGTCGATGCCCACGGCCACACGGTCGCTGCCGAACTCGGCCAGGGCCCGCGCCAAGAGCGCCGGGTCCTCCAGCGCCGCCGTGCCCAGGATGACCCGCGACGCGCCCAGCTCGAAGGCCTGGGCGATGGCGCCCCAGCTCCGCATCCCGCCGCCGAACTGGACCGGCAGCGGGGTGGCTTGGGCGATGGCGCGCAGGGCGGCCAGGTTGGGCGGCAGCTCGGCGCCCGCGCTAGCCTGGTCGCCAAAGGCGCCGTCCAGGTTGACCACGTGCAGCCACGCGGCGCCCTCGGCGGCCCAGCGCCGCGCCACCTGCGCGGGGTCGTCGCCATAGACGGTCTCTGTGTCCTTCAGTCCCTGTTGCAAGCGCACGCAGCGCCCCTGTCGCAGGTCGATGGCGGGGTAGATGATCATAGCTTGTCTCCCAGAGAACAGCTAGGCCAGCCAGCTCTGGCCCAGAAGCCTGGCCCAGGTACGAAAAAAGCCCTTGACTTCCGCCCAATCCAACGGCAGCAGAGCATCAAGCGGCGGCTCCAGGTCGGCCCGTTCAAAATAGGCCAGCTGACGGACGATCATTGCCTCGAAATCTCGCACCGTGGGGTACTTGGCGGGCGCCATGTCCAGAAGGGCCCGCAGCGGGATACTCTGGGCGATCAGATACAGATCGCAGAAATCCTTCCGGCTGGCCCGCGTGGCGATGGCGTCCAGTTTCATCAGCCCAATATCGGCCAAGCTGGCCAGGGGCACGCCCTCCGCCTCGATGGTAGGCGCGATAAGGGGGTAGCCGTAGCCAAAGAAACCGGCGCGCAAGTCGCCCAGCAGCAGGACCAGATTCCCCCAAGCTTGCTCCACCACCTGCGGGGCAAAGCTGGAGAGCGCCCGCAGCGCCCGTTGGTGCATTTCGGGGCGCACCTCGTCGTGTTCCGAAAAGAAATCCAGGTCCACTGACCGCCGATGTCCGAGCTGCAGGGCCAGCGCAGTCCCCCCTGCCAGGTAGAAATCAGGGCACAGCTCGCTCCGCCCCACGGCGGCCAGTACCTGGCGCATGAGCGGCGTGATGGTCTCCCAGTGCAGGTCCATCGCTCTATATCCCCAGCAGCAGCTTCCAAAACGCCAGATGCGACGAAGGCAGGGCGCTCTCCCCCCAGCGCCGCACCCAATCCGCGATCACGGTTCGAGGGTAGCGGGAGAACAGCCAACGAAGCTCGGCGCGATTGCCGTAGCGCAACGTCCGCTCGATGATGGTGAAGGCATCCTCTTCGGGTCGCAGCCGCTCCAGGTCATATTCCTGGAAAAAGGGAGTCAGGCTGCGCGGTATGCCGTAGCGCGTGCTCGACAATCGCTCTTGCTCTGACACCGATGCTCTCCTTCCCGCCGCCATCACTTCAGGGACGCGACGAGGTTGCGCAGAATCCTTAGGCCGACGCTCTGGCTCTTCTCCGGGTGGAATTGCAGGCCCATGACGTTATCGCGCCCCACCACGGAGGCGAACTCGACGCCATAGCTGGTGGTGGCCCAGACCAGCGCCGGGTCCGCGGGCAGGGCATAGTACGAGTGCACGAAATAGGCATAGCTCCCCGGCTCGACGCCCGCCAACAAGGGGACGGGCTGCACGGGGTTGACCTGGTTCCAGCCCATGTGCGGCACCACCAGGTCGCCGCTGAAGCGCACCACGCGCCCCGGAAAGAGGCCCAGGCCCCGATACTCGCCCATCTCGACGCTCTGCTCGAAGAGGAGCTGCAGCCCCAGGCAGATGCCCACGAAGGGCTTGCCCGTGGCCACAAAGCCTGGGATTGCCTCCACAAAGCCGCGCTGGCGGAGCTGCTCCATGCCCTTGCCAAAGGCCCCCACCCCGGGCAGGACCAGCGCCCGCTCGTCGCCGGTGAGCTCGGCGGCGCGGGCCACGATCCGCGTGGGGGCGCCCATCTTTTCCAGGGCCTTGGTCACACTATACAGGTTTCCCATGCCATAGTCAATAATCGCGATCACAGGACCCCCTTGGTGGAGGGGATGGCGGTCTGCCGCGGATCCAGGGCCACAGCCTGGCGCAGCGCCCGCCCCAGCCCCTTGAAGGCCGCCTCGGCGATGTGGTGGCTGTTGGCCCCGGCCATCTGGCGCACGTGGAGGGTCAGCCCCGCGTTGGCGGCCAGCGCGCGCAGGAACTCGGGGACCAGCTCGGTATCAAAGGCGCCGATCTTGGCGGTGGGAAAAGCCAGCTCGCAGACCGACAGCCCCCGCCCGGAAAAGTCCAGCGCCACCGCCACCAGCGCCTCGTCCATGGGCAGCAGCACGTGGCCATAGCGGGCGATGCCCCGCTTGTCGCCCAGCGCCTGGGCCAGCGCCCGCCCCAGCACGATGCCCACATCCTCCACGGTGTGGTGGTCGTCGATCTGGGTGTCGCCCCGGGCCGTCAGCGTTATGTCGAGCAGGCCGTGGGCGGCCACATGGGCCAGCATGTGGTCCAGGAAGGGGACGCTGGTGTCGATCTGGTGCGCCCCCGCGCCGTCCAGCTCCAGCTCTAGCCGAATCCGGGTCTCGTTCGTCTCTCGCTCGATGATCGCGCACCGTCCCATGCTCACACCTCCGCTCATGCCATCTCGCGCAGGGCGCCCACCAGGGCCGCCATCTGCTCAGGTCTCCCCACCGTGAACCGCAAGGCGTCGGCCAGCTCGGGCTCGCGGAACTTGCGCACCAGGATGCCCCGGCGCTCCAGCCCCGCGGCCACCTCGGCGGCGCCCCGCCCCGCCACCCGCACCAGCACGAAATTGGTCTGGCTGGGATAGGGCCGCAGGTACGGGATGCCCCGCAGCGCCTCCAGCAGCCGCTCGCGCTCGGCCACCAGCCGGTCGCGAATCCCGTCAAAGTAGGCCATATCGTCCAGGGCGGCGATGGCCGCCACCTGCGCCGCCACGTTGACGTTGAAGGGCGGCTTGATCTTCCAGATGTGCTGGGCGATGGCCGGGGGATAGAGGCCATAGCCGACGCGCAGCCCGGCCAGCCCCAGCCACTTGCTAAAGGTGCGCAGCACGATGAGGTTGGGGTGCTGGCTCACCCAGGCCGAGAGGCTGCCGCCGCTGAACTCGATATAGGCCTCGTCCAAGATCACCACCAGGGGCAGCGCCAGCAGCCGCGCGATCTCGCCGGCGGGGGGCAGGTTGCCGTCCGGGTTGTTGGGCGAGGTGATGACGATGGCCTTGGCCCGGCCCAGCGCGCCGGTGGCCAAGCCGCGCTCGATGGCGTCGATATCCAGCGAGAAATCGTCGCGGCGGGGGACATCCACCACCCGCGCGCCGCACATCGACGCGGCGAAGGCATAGACCCCAAAGGTGGGCGGGCAGTTGAGCATCACGTCGCCGGGGATCAGGAAGAGCTTGAGGGTCAGGTCGATCAGCTCGTCGGAGCCGTTGCCCGCCACGATCTGGTCCACCGGCAAGCCGATATAACGCGAGAGGGCCTGCCGCAGGTCGGCCTGGTCGGCGTCGGGATAGCAGTGGTAGCGCCGGTAGGCCGCCAGCGCCTCGTACACCTTGGGCGAGGAGCCGTAGGGGTTCTCGTTGGCGTCGATCTTGATCAGGCGGTCCACCGGGATGCCCAGCTCGGCGCTGAGGGCATAGATGCTCTTGCCGGGCTTGTAGGCGGCCAGGCCGCGCAGGTCGGGGCGCAGCAT
>JAAYEA010000023.1 GCA_012689325.1 Chloroflexota bacterium | reverse complement strand
TCGGGCTTGGCCGCCTCCCCGCCCAGCCGGGTGATCCCCAGCCAATGCAGCGGCCCGCCCACGTAATGGCGCAGCAGCGCCCCCTCGATGCGGTCCCAATGCTCATAGCCGCTGAGGTAGTGGCCGCTGGCGGCGTCGCGGATATACCAGGCGTCGTAATCGCCATCAGGCCGAAGGAAATCGGGCTGCCCTTGCTGCATGGCCCGCACCCAGCTCTCCAGCGCATACCAGGCCCCCGGCTGGAGCCGTCGCAGCTCGTCCAGCGCCCGCTGGCGGGGCAGGCGCGGGTCCAGGCGCGGCCCGGCCTGGTCCAGCCGCAGGCCAGGGAGCTGGCGCAGCTCGTTCCAGCCGCGGTCCTCGCGCCAGGCCTCCAGGAGCGCCCGGAGGCGTTGGGCCGGGGGCGCCTGCAGCCAGTCGCGCGCCGCCGGGCTGGGCCGCAGCCGCTGGCCCTCGCGGCGCAAGAGCCCCAGCCGCAGCGTGAGCCGCTGGGCCCAGGCCACATAGCCCTCGTCGGATCGCGAAAGCCGCTCTCGCAGCGCAGCCACGTCGCGGCGGGCCAGGTAGGCGCCCTGGGCCAGCCGCAGCTCGTGGCTCCGCACATAGCTGAGGAGCGCCAGGATGTCGGCGGGCAGGTCCGGGCCCTCCAGGGGGCGCGCCGGCGCTGGCCCCGGCTCCAGGCGCACCGGCTCCGGCGGCGCGGGCGCGAACGGCAAGAGGCTGAGCAGGTCCGGCGGGATGAAATAGACCTCGCCGCGATCCTGGCTGACCAGCCCGTAGCCGCGATAGACCAGCCCCAGGTACCAGAGCCGCTCGGCGGGCGATTCCGGCGCCAACCAGGGGCGGGTGCGCTCCAGCTTGGCCGGGCCCGGCCGGTCGATCTTGCCGTGGTCGCGCAGCCAGGCGCGCGCGGGGACCAAGCCACGCTTGGCCACGTCGGCCAGGGCCGCCATCTCGGGCGGGCTCAGCCGGGCCAGTACCTCCGCCACCGCCTCCGGCGTCAGTATCCGGCTGGCCAGCGCCTCCACCACCGCCGCCTGCGCCTCCTCGGACTCGATCTCGGCGCCGCGCACGGTCAGGCCCCAGCCCTGGGCGATGGCCTCCAGCATCACCGGCGGATACTCGATCAGGCATTGGCGCAGCTCTTTCATGCCGCCCATTATAGCCGGTTGCGCGCCCGCGTCCAACGCCCCGTCTTGCCAGCCCCCCGAAGCGGCCTATAATGCGCCGGTGTCGATAGAAGCAAGGAGGCGCTATGCACAGGGAACCCTTCCGGGGCATCTATACCATCCCTTCCACGCCCTTTCAGGAGAACGGCGAGATCGACGTGCCCAGCTTGCGCCGCCTGGTGGATTTTTGCATCGAGTGCGGGGCGCACGGCCTGGTCTTCCCCGTCAACGCCAGCGAGTTCACCTCCCTCAGCGACGCGGAGCGGATGACGCTTGCCGAGGCGCTGGTGGAACGCAACGCCGGCCGCGTCCCGGCCATCATCGGCGTGGCCGGGGTGACGCAGGAGGTGGCCGCCCAGTTCGCCGCCCACGCCCGCCAGATCGGCGCCGACGGCGTCATCGCCATGCCGCCCTACATCAAGCGCGCGGCGCTCTCCGACCAGGTCATCCTGGACTATTACCGGGCCATCGCGGACGCGGCGCGGCTGCCGGTGTTCATCCAGAACTATGACCCGCCCATCGGCACCAACATGGGCGCCGAGTTCCTGCTGCGGCTCTGCCGCGAGATCGAATGGGTCCGTTATGTCAAAGAAGAGACCACGCCCAGCACCCTCAAGCTGAGCGCCCTGCTGGCCGGGAACGACGGCTCGTGCTGGGGCGTCATGGGCGGCGCCGGCGGGCGCTACCTGATCGAGGAGTACCGCCGGGGGTCGTGCGGCAACATGCCCGGCTGCCACGTCACCGACGTGGTGGTGGCCTTTTGGAACGCGCTGGAGGCCGGCGACGAGGCCCGCGCGCTGCACATCTATAAAGAGATGGCGCCCCTCTTTTTCTTCGAGCACCAGCTCTCGGGGATGTACAAGGAGGTGCTCTACCGCCGCGGCGTGATCGCCTGCCCGCTCAAGCGCAACGGCAAAATGCCGCTGGACGAGACGGCCTCGCGCTACCTGGACGAGATCCTCGCCAACCTGGCGCCGCTGATGACCTGGAGAGCCTGAGATGAAGATCACCGACCTCAAGACGTTCGTCGTCGGCAACCCCTGGAAAAACTGGATTTTCGTCAAGCTCTACACCGACGAGGGGATCACCGGGCTGGGCGAGGCCACCGGCGGCCTGGCGACCAAGCCGCACCTGGGCGACCTCGAGGAGCTGGCCCGTTTGGTCATCGGCGCGGACCCCGCCCACCCCGACGCCCTATGGCGCAAGATGTACAAGGCCCGCTTCCTGACCCCGGTGCTGGCCATGGCCGGGATCGAGCTGGCCTGCTGGGACATCCTGGGCAAGAGCCTGGGCGTGCCGGTCTGGCAGTTGCTGGGCGGC
>JAAYEA010000212.1 GCA_012689325.1 Chloroflexota bacterium | reverse complement strand
TTCCGCGTCGGCGCCACCGGCAGCCTGGCCGACCCCGCGGCGGCCGAGACCGCCATCTGGGAGGAGGGGGGCAGCCCCGTCAACCCGGTGGTGGGCATGCCGCTGAACGTGACCGTGGCCACGGCAACGCCCACCGCCACGGCGACCTGGACGCCCTCGCCCTCGCCGACTCCGTCGGCGACCGCAACTCCATCGGCGACCGCGATCCCATCGGCGACGCCGACGCTGCCGCCCGGCGTCACTCCCACCGTGACGTCCACGCCGACGGCCACCAGCCCGGCCACGCCCACCGCCACGGCGACCGCGCCTCCGTCGTCGACGGTGACGCCGACCAACACGCCGTCCACGCCGACGCCCACGTCGCTGCCGGTCACCATCCTCTTTACCGAGGTGGTGGAGACCTGGCTGGACGGCAAGACCTTCCAGACCAAGAACTATGGCAGCGAGGGCGTGGTGCAAATCCGCACCCAGGCGGAGGGCACGTCCGAGCGCCCCGTCTTTCGGTTCGACCTCTCCCGTATTCCCGCGGGGTCGCATATCGCCTCCGCCACGTTCAAGCTCTACACCAACTCGTCCATGCAGGACTATAACGCGCACTCGCTCGGGGTCTACAAGGTTAAGCGGCCCTGGGTCGAAAACGAGGCCACCTGGATTCTGGCGGCGACGGGCAACCCGTGGTCCTCGCCGGGCGCCGATAACGTCGTCAGCGATCGCGGCGATACGGCCTATGACACCAAATCGGTGAGCAACCCCAATCAGGCGCTGGTCACCTGGAACGTCACGGCCCTGGTGCAAGAGTGGGCCAACGCGCCGGAGAGCAACTATGGCCTGATGCTCTTGGGGACGAGCGCGATCCCGGTGCAGCACCGCTTTTCCACGTCGGAATGGGTGCAGCCCACCTTTGGCCCCCAGTTGGAGGTGACCTTCAACCCGGGGGCGGCGCCGGCCACGCCCGTCACGCCGGCGGCCAGCGGCACGCCTTCGCGCACATCCACGGCGACGGCCACTCTCATCACCAGCTCGGGGAGCAAGGTGCTTGCCCCCAGCCAGGATGCTTTCATCCAGGAGTGGGAGCCGACCAAGAACGAGGGGGCTAGTTGGGAGCTGCGGGTCAAGAACGGCAGCAAGCGCACGCTGCTGCAATTCGACCTGGGCGGCATCCCCACGACGGCGACGATCACGCAAGCCAAGCTCTACCTCTACCCTTACCGGCGCGATGGCGCCACCAACCCCGGCACGTTCAGCTTTCATGCGCTGCTGCGGCCCTGGGCGGAGCGCGAGGTGACCTGGAACATGGCCTCGGCGGGCGTGGCCTGGTCGCAGGCGGGCGCGAACAGCCTCTTTGCCGACCGCGCCGAGACGGCTTTTGGCCAGGTGGTCGTCACCGACGTGGGCAAGTGGTACGAGGTGGACGTCAGGACGCAGGTCCAGTCTTGGGTGAGCGACCCCAGCAGCAACCACGGCTGCCTGGTGGTGGCCAACTCGCAGACCGACTATATCATGTATAGCCTCAACTATCCCATCGACCCGAACATGCGCCCGCGGCTGGAGGTGAGCTATGCGCTCTCGACCACGCCGCAGGCCACCGCCACGCCCACCGGCAGCGGCACCCCGTCCGGGTCCGCGACCCCGACGGCGACCCTGATCCCCAGCTCGGGGAGCAAGGTGCTCAAGCCGGCCAAGGACGCCTACATCCAAGAGTGGGATCCGGCCAAGAACGAGGGGCTGAGCTGGGAACTGCGCGTCAAGGATGGCAGCAAGCGCTCCCTCTTGCAGTTCGACCTGAGCAGCATCCATCCGTCGGCGCAGGTGACCCGCGCCAAGCTCTACCTCTACCCCTACCAGCGCTTTGGGGCCACCAGCCCCGGAACCTTTGGCTTCTATGCGCTGCGGCGCCCCTGGACCGAGGCCGAGGTGACCTGGAACGAGGCTTCGACGGGGGCTCCCTGGGGCACGGGCGGGGCCAATAACCTCTTTAGCGACCGCTTCGAGACCGCTTTCAGCCAGGTGGTGGTGACCGATGTGGAAAAGTGGTACGAGATCGACGTGCGGGCCCAGGTGCAGTCCTGGGTGAGCGACCCGGGCACGAACTGGGGCTTGCTCGTCATGGCCAACTCGCAGACCGAGTTCGTGATCCGCAGCGGCAACTATCCCATCGACACGAACCTCCAGCCCAGGCTCGAGGTCAGCTACGAGGTGCCGCCGCCGCCGACCGCCACGCCCACGCGCACGAACACGGCGACCGTCACCGCCACCGCCACGGCCACGGCGACGCTCTCGCCCACGGCCACGCCCACGGTCAATCTGGGCGGCATCGCGGGGCTGGTCTTTGAGGATGTGAACGGCAACCGCGATTTCGACCTGAACGAGCCGCCGGTGAGCGGCGCGGTGATCCTGCTTTACGCCCCCAATGGGCAAGAGATCGATGCTTATAGCACCGGTGTGGATGGCGTCTTCCAGTTTTCCGGCCTCGCCCCCAGCCCGACCGACTATTATCGCGTGGTGGAGCAAGACCCGCCCGACTGGGCGTCGACCACCGAGAACGAGTTCTATGTGCGCGTGACGGCGAACCTGACGGTGACGCTGCTCTTTGGCGACCGGCGGCTCTACACCGTGACGCCCACCGCCTCGCCGACCGGCACGCCCACGGCGACGGCGACGAGCACGGCGACGCCTACCGTGACGGCGACGGCTACGCCAACGGCCACGTCCACGCCCACGCGGGAGGAGACGGCGACCATCACGCCGACGCCCACGCGCACGCCGGTGAACTATGATCACAAGGTGTACTTGCCCCTCAATTACCTGTTCATCCCAGGACAAAGGTAGAGAGGAGCGTTTTCTTGCTGTCAACCATCCGACATCGGCTCCTATCCGACAGGAGCTGGACCATCCGATTCGCTTTGATTGTTGCGCTGTGCTGGCTTGCCTGGCCGCTCGTCGTGGCGGCGGTCCCGCCGCCGCCCTGCACCTTCTTTGGCACGGTGCGCATTGGCGGGCGCAACATCCCAGACGGGACGCTGATCTCGGCGTGGATCGATGGGGTCAAGTATGAGGAGCAAAGCAGCTTGACCTATCAGGGCGTCTCGTCCTACTTTCTCACGATTCCGGGCGATGACCCGGATACGCCGGAGAAGGAGGGCGGCGCCAACGGGGCGGCGATCCAGTTCAAGATCGGCAACCTGGTGGCCGACCAGACGGCGACCTGGCAAGAGTCCGGCGGCGGGGAGCTGAACCTCACCGCCCCAGGCTCCAGCCTGACGCCGGTGTTCCTGCCGCTGTTGCTCAAGAGTCCGAATGTCACGCCCACCGCGACGCCGTCACCGACGGCGTCGCGCACGCCGACGCGCACGGCCACCCAGCCGGGAGCTACAGCGACGCGCACGGCGACCTCCACCTGGCCCACCTCAACCCCCCTGCCCAGCACGGTGGTCCTGACGCAGGCCGACGATACCTATCTGGATATCGACCTGGACGTTCCCCAGGGGGATTGGGGCGAGCTACGCATCAAGACCGGCCAGCAGAGCCGGCGCCCGCTGATCCGCTTCAATCTGTCGGGCATCCCCACCAACGCCACGGTGGACTCGGCGCGGCTGACCTTGCGCACCAACTGGTATTCCGCCACCGCCTGGCCCATGGAGGTGCGCTGCTATATGCTCCGGCGGGCTTGGTTGGAAAGCGAAGCCACCTGGCACTATGCGGCCGAGGACCAGCCGTGGGGGATGCCAGGGGCGGATAGCACCGTGGCAGATCGGGATAGCACGCATATTGCCTTCTTTGTTGTGGATTCCGCCGACAAGTCGTACACTTTTGACATCACCGACGCGGCGCGCCAGTGGGTCGCCAATCCGGGCGGCAATCATGGCCTGATCCTGCTCGGAGACGGCAACATCTCTGAGTATCGCTTCCTGTCGTCGGAACACATCGTCGACCCATCGTTGCGGCCGCGCCTGGAGCTCAGGCTGCGCGTGCCAGGGGCCTGATCTCGGACGCTCCTGTTTGCGCTCAAGGGGGGCGGATTCCTTTCACCGTATGAGGAGCTTGCAGAGATGAGCTATCGAACCAGAGCATGGGTCGTCTTGCTTGGCCTGCTGGCCATGCTTCTTGTCCCGTCGGCCGTACATGCGGTACCGCCTACCCCCGCCACTTTTTTTGGCACGGTCAAATTGGATGGGCAGAACGTCCCCGATGGCACGCTGATCTCTGCATGGGTGGGCGGCACCAAGTATCATGAAACCTCGAGCCTGACCTACCAGGGGCAATCCTACTATAACCTGAGCGTGCCGGGCGACGACCCCGATACGCCCGAGGTCGAGGGAGCCACGGCGGGCGCCGAGATCACCTTCAAGGTCGGCGCTTATTGGGCGAATCAGACGGCCACCTGGCAAGAGGGCTACACCCCTCCCGATCCGGTGGCCGGCTTCCCGCTGACCGCGAGCGTTGGCACGCCGACGCCCACCGTCACCGGCACGCCGCCCACGGCCACGCCGACCGTGACCAGCACTCCCACGCCCTCGACGACGCCCTCTCGCACGGCGACCTCGACCGGGACCGCGACCGCCACGCGCACGGTGACCCCGACGGGCACGACGCCCACGGTGACGCCTACGCCGCGCATCATTGTGCTCCGGGACAGCAATATCGAGGATACCTGCCTGGATGGCGAGCTGCCAGCCCAGAACTTTTATGCTGACGGGCGCATGAAGATCAAGTACACGAACAAGCGCCCCCTGATCCGCTTCAAGCTGGACGCGATTCCGACGGGGTCCAAGATCTCCTCCGCCATGCTGGAGGTGTTCACCACGGGGGATCGTTTCCCCGCCGATCCGGTGCGCTATCTGGACGTGCAGGTTTACGGGATCAAGCGGAGCTGGGTGCTCAACGAGGCCACCTGGAACGTCCGCTCGGTGGGCTCGCCCTGGCAGCAGCCCGGCGCCAACGACATCCTGTTCGATCGCGACGCTACCATGACCACCTCGCGCATCGTGGACAAGGTCAACGCGAGCTACCAGTTCGATATCACGGCCCTGGTGCAGCGTTGGGTCAATAACCCCGCGGAAAACTATGGACTGCTGATGATCGGCGAGGCCCAGTCGGTCGAGTACCGCTTCTATTCCTCCGACGAGTTCAACGCCAACTATCGTCCCCGGCTGACGCTGGGCTACATCCCGCCGGCGCCCACCATGACGCCCACCACCACGCGGACGCCCTCGCCGACGAGCAGCGCCACGCCCACGGCGACGAATACGGCCACGCCCACCAATACCCTGACGCCTACCGCCACGCCCACCACCGGCATCATCCAGGTGACCGCCTGGGAGGATCTGGATGGGGATCGCGAGGTGGATGCTGGCGAGCCCAAGGTGGCGGGGCTACTCTCCAAGGTCAGCAAGTTCCCCAGCGGCAACCCTGCCATCGCCAGTTGCCAGACCGGCGCGCAGGGCGAATGCCAGGTCGTCAACCTGATGCCGGGCAGCTATTACGTCTTCTTGACGCCTCCCTCTGGCTTTGCCATCGACTTTCCGCCTGGCGGCGTGATCGCGTTGGGGGTGCAGGCCGGCAAGATCGAGGCGCTCAACGTGCGCATGCGCTCGCTCTTTACGCCGACCGCCACGGGCACCGCCACGGCGACCTCGACGGCCACGTTCACGGCCACCGCCACGGCCACCGCGACGTCTACGGCGACCCAATCGCCCACGGCGACCAGCACGGCCACCGACACGCTGACGGCCACGCCGTCGAACACGCCCACGGCCACCGGCACGGCGACTTGGACGCCCACATTCACGGCGACCCCGACGCATACGGCGACCCGCACGCCCACCACGCCCGGCGCGCCCACGCCGACCTTTACGGCGACGAGCACGGCCACCGCCACGCCGCTCATCAACCCGTTTTTCACTCCGGCCTATTGCGGGCTGAGCTATGCCGGCAACACCTGCACTGGCCGCTCGTACGCGACCAATTACAGTTGCCTGGTGGAGCCCGAGAGCGGGCCCGAAGTCGTTTATGAGCTCGTCACCGACGTGACCCTGAATATCACGGCTACCCTGCAATACAACCCTGGCGAGATCGATCTCGACGTGCTGATCCTCGACCAGCTCAACCCGCAGCGGTGCGTGGCGGGAGGCGATTTCGTGGCGGCCTATCGTAACGCGCCGCCCGGCCGGTACTATATCGTGGTGGAGAGCTTTTCCGGGTGCGGGCCGTTCCTCCTGACCATCAGTTGCCCCGGCGGGCCAACGCCCCAGCCGCCCACCATGACGCCCACCGCGACGCGGACGCCCACGTTGCTGCGCGGGTATCTGCCCATTATCCTGCGCATGATCCCCACGCCCACGGCGACGCCGACCCGGACGTCCACGTTCACGCCGACGCCGACACCCACGCGCACGCCGACGCCCACCCGGACGCTTACGGTGGTCCCGTACGACGTGGCGGTCAACTGCGGCGGGCCGCAGTTCCTGGACTCGGCCGGCATCACCTGGCAGCCCGACCTGCCGTACGGGGGCGGCAACGCCTCGGGCTACGTCCGCCACTATCCTGGCGAGGGCATCTATACCACCACCGACCCCATCCGCTACACCGTGGATGACCAGCTATATCAGACCCATCGCTACGCCGTGTCCTACAAATTCGACGTGTCGCAGCCGGGCACCTATCGGGTGGAGCTGCGCTTCGCCGAGATCACCGCCTTTTACTGGCAGACGGGCCGCCGCGTCTTTGATGTGCTCGCCGAGGGCCAGGTGGTGGTCGATAACCTCGATGTTTATGCCGAGGTGGGCCCCAATTCGGCGCTGAACCGCATCCTGGAGGTGCAGGTCACGGATGGCCGTCTGGATATCGACCTGGTGGATAGCCCTGAACAAGATCACTGGGGGATGCTCTCCGCGGTGCGGGTGACGAGGCTGCCCTAGAAAGCTTTTGAGGCTCCCGTGCATCACAGGCCCCCTCGCCGCATCGGCGGGGGGGCCTTTTGGTTGGTATCGTGAACAAACTGACATCCCCGCAAGGGGCTTTTTAATATATTTTTAATCGGCCACTCGTATACTGGCCGAAGCTAGGTCGGTGAAGTATGCCCCGCGACCGCCACGCTGTCTCGTTCCGAAAGAAACGCTCGTCAGGGGGAAGGTAATGGCACAGAGGATAGATGTCCTTGCACGGGTGGCGCGCCAGGCCGATCTCATGGCCCGACCCGACGCCGCACTTGTGCAAAAGGGCGAGACCTCCTACCTCCTGGTCAAGCGAATTCTGGATCTCGTCGTCGCCTCGGTGTTGTTGGTCCTGTTGGCGCCCCTGTTGCTCCTCATTGCGCTGCTGATCCATCTGGACTCCCCAGGCCCCGTGCTGCTGACCCAAAAGCGCGTCGGGCAGGGAGGGCGCATCTTTGGTTTCTTCAAGTTTCGCACCATGTTCCAGCATATCAACTGCGAAGCGCACCGCGAGTTCGCTTGCAACTATGTGAGCGGCAGGTTCCAGCCGGCGGACCGGGCGGGCGCGGCGCTTTTCAAGCCGGCGGCGAAGCAGGTGACTCGCGTGGGGCGCATCTTGCGCCGGGCCAGCCTGGACGAGCTGCCGCAGCTCCTCAACGTGCTCAGGGGAGAGATGAGCCTGGTAGGCCCTCGGCCCTCGATCTATTACGAACTGGAGGCCTACAAGCCGTGGCACTTGCGCAGGCTCGAGGCCCTGCCGGGGATGACCGGGTGGGCGCAGATTCACGGGCGCAGCACCTTGGCCTTTGATCGGATCGTCGAGCTCGATCTCGAGTACCTGAGGTCGCGTTCGTTGCGCAAGGACCTGGTCATTCTGTTGCGGACGGTGCCGGTGGTCGTTTCGGGCAAGGGGGCGGGTTAGGCGTCTCGCTTCGCGGCCTCCTCCATGCGGAAGGGTTCCGGCCCGGCCATCAGCCACATTTGACGCATCTTGAGGCGAAAACTATAATGGCTTGAACCAGCCTGAAAGCTTTCTGGCGGAGGGGGGAATGCGGATACAAGGCCGGCCTGCTTTTCACAGGGTCGCTCGACCCTGTGTTTTGCGTTCCTTGCCGCCTGCGCGATTTGCCCCAGCCGTTTCTGCCCCCATATACCCTGTTGCTTTCCATGACATGACGCACGGCGCTTGTTCGGGATAGCACCCACGGGAGGGATCTGCATATGATGCCCGCAAGACATGGCAAGGCCTCGGAGCATAGCCCAACGGGACGCACTGGTGTGGTCTCTGCTCGAGGGCTCAGGGCGCTGTCGCTTGTGTTGGTGGTGCTCCTTGCGCTGCTTGGCGCTCGTCAACTGTCCGCCGCTGGCCCTACCTATGTTTCCGGCGCCATCGCCACTAGCACCAACTGGACCACCACCGGCAGCCCCTACGTCATCACCGGCGACGTCACGGTGCTGCCCGGGGCCACCCTGACCATCCGCCCAGGCGTGCAGGTGCGCTTCAACGCCACCGACGCCAGCAACGCGGGCAGCTATCCCACCAAGACCGAGCTGATCATCCGCGGCCGGCTGGACGCCGCCGGCACAGCCGCGCAGCCCATCCTCATCACCTCCAATGGCCTGACCATTGGGGCTACCTGGGGTGAGATCGCGATCCACAGCAACGACAACACCATCGCCTATGCTGACATCCGCTATGCCACCTATGGCGTGCAATTCTACGGCACGGCGGGCTCCCCGGTGTCCAACAACCGGATCCTCTCCACCCAGTTCTTCCGCTGCGGCGATGACACGCTGGTGGATGACGCCCTAGTCTGCGCGGGCGGCGGGGTCGACGAGGTGGGCGGCGCGATCCGCGGCGCCTACGTGGATAGCAGCACCTTCCTGCAAAACGAGATTCACGCCAGCGAGCGGGGCATCTGGCTGGAGAGCTCGGATCACAACGTCATTCGCGAAAACACGATCTATGACTTGCAGCAGACCGGCATCCGCCTGAGCGGCGATAGCTCTCATAACCTGGTGCGGGCCAACTCGGTGCGCGGCATCGCCAGCTACGGCCTCGAGCTGATCGGCGGGGCGGGCAACCAGGGCGTGGGCAACGTCGTCAATTTCAACTCGATCCACGACACCTGGGACGTGGGTTTGGTGCTCGGCTATCAGAACACGGCCGATGCCCACGAGAACGTCCTCTATCGCACCGCCTACAACCCCGACAATCGCAACTGCAATGGCGCCGGCTATGACCTGAACCTGGTCAGCGGCATCTTGCTGGATGCGACGTCTGATTCGAACCTGACGGCGAACCGGGTCTATGAGAACGGCAACGCCAAGTGGGGCATCGCCGCCCATGGCGTCGATATCCAAGGCGGATCCACGGATAACGTGCTGGCCGAGAACAGCATCTATAACCACCCAGGCGATGGCGTCGTGGTGGTGGGCGCCAGCACAGACCGGAACACGCTGACGGAGAACGTCATCTATGGCAACGCGGGCATCGGCATCGATCTGGGCGATGATGGCGTCACGCCAAACGACGTGGGCGACCTGGACGCGGGGCCAAACGAGGGGCTGAACTATCCGGAGATCGTCGATGTCGCCTATCTGGGCGGCACGCGTTACACGGTGCAAGGCACGAGCGCGGCCGGCGCCACCGTCGAGCTGTTCGCCACCGACCTGGACAAGGCCGGCTATGGCGAGGCTTCCTCGTTCATCACCCGGACGACGGCCACCATTGCGGGCGTCTGGGGCATGACCTTCGACCTTGCGGATGCCATCATGGGCAGCCCCACCGCCACCGATGCCAGCGGCAATACCTCCGAGTTCGGCAAGAACAAGGTCGTCGCTGGGCACGTCTGGGTGGATGACGACTGGGTGGGCCGCCGGCTGGGCGACGTCGTGGACACCAAGATCTATGGTGTGAACGGCTTTGCCACCATCCAGGAGGCCGTGAACACCGTCGCCATCAGCGGCACGGTCCATATCCGCGCCGGCATCTATCGCGAGCAGGTGGTCATCGAGAAATCCGGGATCACTCTGGAGGGCGAGAGCTCCTCGCTGGTGATCTTGCGCGGCAACGGCCTGAGCAGCTACAGCACCATCCTCACCAGCGGCATCCAGAACGCCGCCATCGCCATCAACCCCGACAAGGTGGAGGCTGGCCACCCGCTGGGCATCAGCCTTCGCAACATGACCATCGAGCGGGCCGATGCGGCCATCTATATGCCCAAGTACGCCGAGGGCGTCATCATCGATAGCTGCGTCATCCAGCGCTCCCTCTTTGGCGTGCTGGCGGAGCAGGACGCTCGCGACCTCACCATCACCAACAACACCTTCCAGGACAACGAGTATTCCATCTCGATCGGCTCGCACTATTCCAACCGCTTCCCCTACACCCACGCGTATAACGTGGTGATCAGCTCCAACCGCATCCTGGATGGCGACCACCAGATCGATCTGCAAGGCGAGATGGTGGGCATCCTCGTGTGGGAGGCGGATTGCGTGAGTCCCACCTCGGGCATCGAAATCTATAACAACGAGGTGCGTGACCAGAGCTACGGCATCTATCTGGCGGGCGTGCATGACGCGACCATTCAGGAAAACCTGATCGAGGATATCCCCTACCGCATCACCGAGAGCCACTTTACGGAAAACGGTTACGGTATCCTGCTCTATAGCTGGTCGGGCCTTGGCAACTGCGCGGCGGCTCTGACGCAGAACGTGGACGTGCTGACCAACACGATCCGTACCAGCTACAAGGGCCTGGTCAGCCTCGGCGCGCGGGACGTCTGGGTCCAGGGCAACTCGATCCTGGAGAACGCCAACGATGGCGTCGAGATCGGCCCCTCCACCAACCAAAAGATCCGCTGGCCCATTGCGCCCGCCACGATCTATGCTTACAACAACGAGCTGCACGGCAACGCCATCTGCGGCAATGGGGCCTACCAACTGGACAACCTGCAGCCAGCCGCCGTCTCGGGCGTGCTGCCCGCCACCTGCAACTGGTGGGGGACCAACACGCCGGCCTCCGGCGCGGAGATCAACAGCGCCGCCAACGTCGCCTATAGCCCCTGGATCGTGATGTCCCTGACGCCGCAGCCGCCGGCGGTCTCTGATAGCGGCACCTCCACCTCTCTCATCTATGCTGAATACAGCGAGTGCAACGGCTATACGATCCCCAATGGCCACGAGGTCCTCTTTGACAGCAGCGGCGGCGAGCTGGATCCGCGGCTGAACACGACCCTGAACGGCCAGACCTGGACCGAACTGCTCGCCAACGTGACCGGCACCATCGTGGTGACCGCGACGGACCAATGCGGCCAGGTGATGGTGGCCGCGGTGGATGCCGTTGGCTACGAGCCCGATGCCGAGTTCATCGAACATAACATGACCGTGGAGGCCAACTCGGACGAGACCTTCCGCTTTGTCGAGTATGAGGGCCAGGCCGACACGGCGGTGGTCACGATCACCTTCCCGTTCCGCTTTGACTTTAACATGGGGCTGCCTGCCGGCGCGGTGGTTGGCTCCGGCTCGGTGGAGATGGAGAACCCGGCCACTACCTGCCCGCTGTCGCTGGTGGTCTCGGATGTCCTCTCGCGCGAGGTGCCCATCGGCTCCAACGAGTGGATCACCTATACCGCCCACTGGGTCATGGATAGCCCGGATGGCTGCTCGGTGCTGCCGGATCGCGATATCTGGATCACGGGCACCAAAGATATCGGCTGGACGTTCCTGGTCGAGTACCCGCCGGATGGCGATTACGTCATGCCCACCACGGTGACGACGACCCTGACCATCTCGGGCACTGCCGGCGGCCGGGTGGTGGTGACCAACCCCTCCTGCGCGACGTACTATCCCATCGGCATCTTTTTCCGCTCCGAGCTGAACCAGATCCTCTGTCGCAGCACGGGCGTGGACAAGGTGCCAACGCCGGTCTGGCTTATGGAGCGCTACCCGGTGGGGCCTTCGTTCCAGCGGGGCATCATCGAGACGATCCTGCCGGAGCCCTTTGTGGCCTGGGTGCACGATAGCTCGCGCTGCAACAACGGCATCGCCGATGTGCCTATCCAATGGGATATCATCCTGGCTCCAGAGGGGGCAACCGGCCAAAAGATCACGGCGCACCACTTTTACACGGACGCCACCGGCCGGGCCCTGGCCTGGCTGACCTTGGGCAACAAGACGGGGCAGTACGTGATCCGCGCCTGGTCGCCGCAGGCGCGCGGAGAGGCGATCTTTTCCGCGCAGGCCACCGCCGAGGGCTGCACCGTCACGATGATCTCGTATGGCATCGACGATACCTGGGTCTCGGATGACGAAGGCAACCATCGCGAAACCACGTACCTGCGCATCGGCGATGGGCGCTACGACGTGGGCCTGCGCTTCCGCGAGCCGGGCGTGCCGCAGGGCAGCCTCGTCTCTTCGGCGGTCATTCGCTTCTCGCCCGCCATCTCGAGCACCGCGCCGGTCACCGTCACGATCTATGGCGAGCCGACGGACTATGCCGAGCCGTTCCTGGCCTCCACCGAGCTGGTGCCCTTCCGACCTCGCACCAACGCCTCGGTAACGTGGGTCATCGATTGCCTGCACTGGAAATCCTGGATTCGGCCCGTCTCGCCGAACATCGCCCCGATCATCCAAGAGATCGTGGACCGGCCGGGCTGGCTCCATCACAACGCCCTGGCGCTCTTCCTGATCGCCGACCCGCGGGACCGCGGCAATGGCTATCGCGACGTCTATTCCTACGAGGGAGCGATGGCGGAGGAGGCGCCGTGGTCGGCGCCCGAGCTGGAGATCTGTTTCATCCCGCCGTGGGCCATCACGCCCTCGCCGACGCCCACGGTGACCGAGACGCCGTGGAATACGCCCACGCCCACGCGCACGCCCAAGCTGGACGCGAGCCCGACGCCGACGCCGACCGTCACGGGGACGCCAACCAAGCGGTACACCGCCACGGCGACCACCACGCCGGTCACGGCCACGCCTTCCCTGACCCGCGTGCCCACCTGGACGCCGACAGTGCCGGTCACGGGCGAGATTCGGGGCCTGGTGTGGGAGGACGCCAACGAGGATGGCGATAGGGACCTGGGCGAGCCAGCCATCGCGGGGGTGCAGATCACCCTGCGCGACCAGCAGGCCCAGCCGATCACCTCGGCGAGCACCGGGCCGGATGGCGTCTATGCCTTCCCCAACCTGCCGCCAGCCATCTATATCGTGCAAGAGGTCGATCTGCCTGGCTATTACTCCACCACCCCCAACAGCGCGCAGGTGCAGGTGCTGGGCAACGACATCATCTGGGTGGACTTTGGAGACAAGCGCCAGGACAACAGCATCGTGCAGTCGGGCATCTACTTGCCGGCGATCCTCAAGCAGGATTGATCTGTTGGCGCGTTTTCGGACTTGTGGTATACTCCATCAAGGGGCTGAGAGCCGATCTCAGCCCCTTGCGAGTTTGTAAAGGGGTGCGATGGCAAACGAAACCAAGTCGTATTTCCAGCAAAAGGGGACGGTGATCTCTTGGTGGTACCCGGAGAGCGAGCGCGAGCCGCTGCACGAGCACTATGAGGAGCAGTTGCGCTGGGTGCTTGCGCAGGCCAACTGGCAGGGCGCGCGGGTGGCCGATATCGGCACGGGCAAGGGGCGCTTTGCGATCGCTTGTGCGCGGCAAGGAGCCAAGGTCTATGCGCTGGATATCGCCCCCGAGATGCTGGACGAGGCCGGGCGTGCCGCCAAGCGCGCGGGTGCGCGGGTGCGCTTTGTGCGTGGCGATGCGGAGAACCTGCCCTACCCCGACCGCTTTTTCGACATCGTGCTCTGCATGGAGACCATCATGCACGTGCCTCATCCGGAGCAGCTCGTTCGCGAGGTGGCGCGGATCGTCCGTCCTGGCGGGCTGGTGATCATGAGCATGACCAACAAGTATCGCATCAATGCCCTGCTGCGGCTGCCCGAGGAGCTCTATCGTCGCCTGCGGCCGGCCAAGAGCGAGGCCCCGCGCTACATGTGGTCCTATAGCGTGCCCCAGTTCCGCCGCTTCCTGCACCAGGCGGGCCTGGACATCCAGACTTTGCATGGGCAGGGCCTGCTGCAGGCCAACGCCCGGCTGCGCCTGGGCCGCAAGCTGTCGGTGGCGGCCTTCCCTCGTCCCTTTGCCCTGTGGTTCTTTGCCAAAGTGGAGCCGCCGCTGCGCGAAACCTTCTTGCGGGGCGTGATGGGCACGGTGATGGCGGTCGCCCGGCCCACGCCGACGAGCCCGGCCAAACGCTAGACCCCAGCCTCCGACATAAAAGCCCCTGGCAAGAGACCTGCCAGGGGCTTTGGCGTTTTGATCGGGCAGTGCGCTAGGGCGCGGTAAACGATATCTGGAACTGCGGCCGCTTGCTGGGGTCCGAATACTGGGTGCTGGCGAAATAGAAGGACGTCCCGCCTTCCGGCAGCAGCACGACGCCCTGATTGCTTTCCGGATTGGCGACCCAGAGCTGAGCCAGGGCGGTCAGGTCCAGCGAGACCCAGGTGCCGGCCGTGGTCAGCGGCGCCGAGGCCGCGAGATCGCTGGCATGGTCGCCCGGGACCGAGAGGCAGCCCGCGGTCGCCCAGGTGGTGGCCGAGGTGGCCTTGATCCAGGTGGCCGTGCTCTCCTCCCAGGGTCGGTTCACCTTGTAGGCCTTCAAGGTGGCTGCGTTGCCGGCTTGGAACGGATACAGGCGCAGCACCGCGCTGGTGACGGTAGCGTTGGCGGGGATGTTCGAGAGATCGGCGCGCACGAGGCCCGACATGGCGCCGGCGTGCACCCTCAGGTAATAGTACCCTCCGTAGGGCGTGCCGCTATCCCAGCTATTGAGAAAGGTGTCCTGGATCGTCCCCGCCGCGCCGGGCGTGGGCGTGTAGCTCCCCGTGGGCGTGGGGGTGGGCGATGGCAGGCATGCGTCAAAGGGCGTGTAAAAGTCATAGGTGACGGCGCTGGTGATGTCGATGAAATCCAACTGCGCGCCCGCCCTGCGAACACAGAAATGAAACGTATGGTAGCCCTGCGTCAGGACAAAGGGGAGATACTCGATGCCCTGGGAGCCATCCGACACATAGTCCCAGCACCAGCCGTCGGTGTCGCAGAGCCCCGCGCTGGTCGAACTGGGGTAGGGAGGGCTCCAGTTGTAGCGGGCGCCGTTATCCACGGAGACCCAGTAGGCGTAGGTGATCCCATCCGGCACCTTGACCCGGGCATAGACCCGATAGGTGTCGGTGCGGGGGATATAGACGGTGAAAGCGAGCTCGCCGGCCGCGCAAGGCGTGTCCGTGCTCTGCGACCCCGCGGCATAGTGGCAGTGGGAAGCGGTGGTGTCATACCCCACTGCCACGGGCGAGACCAGGGTAGCATCCTCCGCCTCCATGCGGATGCGGATGACGCCGCTGGGCGCCGTGGGCGTGGCCGTCAACGTGGGCGTGGGCGTGATCGCCTGCGTCCAGGTCGGGGTGGGGGTCAGCGTCGGCGCGTGGGTGGCGGTGGGCGTCGCTGAGGGGACGATGGTTGGCGTGGACGCCTGGATGGCGAGCGCCCCCTTCCACTTCCAGCCCGTGTCGCCTTGGGCGCTGGGGAAGCGGTCGATGGCCCGCATATAGACCTGGTGGGAGCCGGCGTAACCCGCCTTGAACTCGATCCTCCAGCGCACGATCCGCGTGCGCACGTCGGCGAAACCCGGCGTGCTGTATTGGGCGATCACCTTGACGGCGTCGTTTTCCAAGTAGGTCTCCGCCGCCCCCGGCGCGACCCCGCCCAGCCAGCCTGTCCCCGCCGAGTCCGCCAGAAAGAGCTTGTTCTCCCCCTGATCATACTTTAGAATCACGCTGTGGGGCGCCATCTCGCCCGTGGGCGGCGTGTCAGCGAGGGCCAGGTAGAGCAGGTCCAGGTTGGCCCAGCCGTCGGGGTCGCGGTAGCGCGGGTCGAGGGTCAGCCGCTCGCCGCTGTTGACCGTGACGTTGAGCAGGGCGGGCGGGATCAAATAGTTGGGCATCCGATTGATGATCCAGTTCCCCTGGTCGGCCCAGCCGCTGCTCTGGCCCGCCAGGCTCTCCGTCCTCAAGTGGAGGTTGTGTTCCCGGCCGCTCAGGTTGTGGGTGGGCGTAAAGGTCCAGGTGACGGTGAGGGTATCGCCGGCGCCCATGGCCGAGCTGCGCCCCAGGTCCAGCGCGCCCAAGACATGCGAGATCTTGCCGGGGCTGGAGGGTGGGAGCCAGCCGAGCCAGCTCGCGTCGTCCGGCTGGCGGAGGGACATGAGGTTGTTCACCACGTCATAGCGCGCATAGAGGCCGTTGGTGGCGCTCGCGGTCGTGTTGAGCAGCAGGTCCGCGTAGCGGATGTTCCACCAGCCAGCGGGATCCTTGTAGAGGCTGGTGAAGGTCACGGCCGAGGCGGGCTCGGAAAAACCGCTGCTGGGAAAGATGCGAGGAGCCTGCGTCGCCGTCGGCGTGTGGGTGGCGGTCGGCGCCGCCGGTGAGGTCAGGGTGGCGGTGGGCGTGGAGGTCATGGTCGCCGTCGGCGTAAAAGTCCTGGTCGGCGTGCGCGTCGCCGTGCCCGTGGGCGTGGCGGTGGGGATCTGCTCGGTGGTATAGTAGATGACCAGCTTGGGCCGGTAGAACTGGGTGCCGTATTGGGAGGAGGCCAGGTCGTAGGACACCGCCACGTCACCCACGGTGCGCAGCAGGAAGCCGTTGTTGGCCGCGGTCCCATTGACCCACTCTTGCACCAGGTTAGTGACCTCCATGGTGCACCAGGCCTTCGTGGTGGTATAGATGCGCTCGAGATCATAGCTGGAGGCCGCATAGTCCGAGCTGGCACCGGCGGCGCCGGGGGTGGTCCAGGAGAGCGCGGTGGTCGCCTTTTTCCAGGTGGCCTGAATATCCACCCAGGACTTGAGCAGCCTGTGCGCCGAGACCCGCATCAGGTTGCCCTGGTTGCCGTTATCGAGGACCGCCACGTTGAGCGTGGCCTTCAGAATCCGGGCGTTGGCGGGAACCTGCGTCCCCAGGTCGAAGCGCAGCAGCGGGACCACGGCGTTGCCGGAGCGGACGGTGAGCTTGGAGTCGTTGCCATAGTTGTTGTCGGGATACCAGGAGTGCAGATAGGTGTCCTTGGCGCCGGCATAGCCATTGAGGCCTTGTTGCAGCGTGACCACCGTGGGGCGCACCGGGGGCGCGGGGCTGGCCACCGGCGTGGGCGTGGCCGGCGCGGCGAGCTGGGTGAAGCGGTTCAGCACATTGCGCGTCATCCGCTCCACGATGGGGTCCTTGTAGTTCTGGAGGCCTTGCCGCGCCCACTCCCAGGAGCCGGTGGTGAAGACCATGCCCCCGCGCTGATAGATGCCCATCGTCCCCTGGCCCAAGAGCGACCCCTTGCCCAGGATGATGGTATTCAGGGGTGTGCCATCCTCGCCCGTTGGCTCGGGGTAGCCGTTCACCCAGCGCAGCTTGGCGCCGTCCGCCTCGCGGGCCTGCAGATAGTACGTTTTCTCCGGGTCGGGATCGTAGCGGTAACCGAAAACGTCGAAATCTTGCAGCCCGGTGCCCTCATAGATCCAATGGTCGGCATGATAGACTTTATAGCCGCCAGCGCCCAGGGCGCCCCAGTGGTAGCTCCCAGCGGTGAGCGAGTTCTCCGGGCGGTTGACGGGGTACCCCGTCCAATAGTGGGTGACGCGGGAATTGTCCACGCCGAACAGAGGGTCGTTCATGTAGGCGTCTTTATAGCAGACGATTTTGCGCCCGTCGTCCTCCAGGCGGGTCTGCCAATAGCAGGTGTTGCTGCTGAAAAAGATCACGTTCCCGCCGCGCCCGATATAGGCTTCCAGGTTATCGCGCATCTCTTTGGACCAATACTCGTCGTGGCCAACGCTGATGACCACGGGGTACTGATCCAGGATCTGGGGCGCGAATTGGAGGTCTTCGTTGGCGCAGTATTCGGCGGGATAGCCATTGGCCTCCAGCCAGCGGATGAGCGGCACCTCCCACTGATAGGGGCCGATGCCGTAGGGCTGGTTAGTGAAAGGTCGGTCGTAGGACATCTCCATGGCCCGCGGCGTGGTGTAAAAACTGAGGCCAAAGGTGTCGTTGTAGGCGTTCCAGGTGGCGGTGGAGAGCTGCACCAGGATCTTGGCGGTGGAGCCGGGCATGTCCTCGCGCACGATGAAAAGGATATAGTCGCCCTGGTCGCCGATGGCCGCGCCGGGGCCGACCAACTGGGCGGCATAGAGACCGCTGGGCCAGCTATAAGGGATCACCAGCGTGTGGGCGATGGGCCAGGCGCAGCCCAGCTCCGAGTTTTGGCAAGGATACATGCCCGCTTGCACGTTGTAGAGCACGGTCATGAGCTGCTTGGTCACGCCCTCGCGAAAGACATAAATGTCCAGCGGCGCGCAGTCGCTCGAGATGTGGAAATCGATGGTCCCGCCCTGGACCACGCTGGTGGACGAGGCGTAGCCCTCGGCCGTGCAGGAGGCCAGCTCGGACGGCGCCGCCTCGTCAAAGGTCAACGGCGCGCCGGGGAGCTGGACCACATCCTCGCCTTGTGGCGGATAGGCCAAAGCGATCTCGTCGGCGGCGGGGGTGCCCACGGCGATCTCCTCCGTCCGGCCCAAGGCCGCGCCGGACGGTCGCTGCCAAGCCCCCATAAGCAGGCACAAAGCCACGATAAGCCCCAGGCTGATCCCGGTCCGGAGCGCAAAACGACGGTTTCGTGAATTGGACATGCGTCTATTCCCCTCAAGGAGCACCTGCCAAGCGCGCTGGCACACGGCCGGGGCAATCGGCCTGGGGCCGGCGCCTAAGGCAGCTTTTTCAACTGGGCAAAGCTCGCCGCCAGGCGCTTGACGCCCAATCCGGCGAAAGCGATGGTGACGATCTCGTCCCCACCATTGACCTGGCTATCTACTACCACGCCGTCACCGAACTTGGCATGGTGGACCTTGTCCCCGGCTTGGAACTGCGGCTCCGCGCCCCGAGGCGCGGCGCGCGAACCCGGCGCGCTGGAAGGCAGGGGCCGCTCGCCGCGGCGCGGCGCCGGGCTGGCCGGTCGCTCCGGCTCGGGCTCGCCATTTCGGGGCCCGCGCTGCGGAAAGCGCTCCAAGAGCGACGGCCGGCGCGCGGACGGGCTCGGGCTGGGCCAGGGCGCTGCCGCCTGGGCCAGGCTCGGTCGCCCCGGCTTGTCCTTGCGCCCCTTGACCAGATTATCGGGGATGTCGGCCAAAAAGCGCGAGGGCTCGGTGAGCGACTGTGAGCCATAGATGGTGCGCCGGAAGGCGTAGGTCAGGTAGAGCCTGCGCTTGGCGCGGGTGATGCCGACGTAGCAGAGCCGCCGCTCCTCTTCCATCCCCTCCGGCTCTTCCAGGCTGCGGCTGTGGGGCAGGATCCCCTCCTCCATGCCCACCATAAAGACGGTGGCGAACTCGAGCCCCTTGGCGGCGTGGAGGGTGAGCAGGGTGACCGCATCGCTCTCCTCGGTCAGGTCGTCCACGTCGGAGACCAGCGCCACCTCTTCCAAGAAGGCGCTCAGGGCGTCCGTCGCCTCGGCGCCGGCGTATTCTTGGGCCACGGAGCGCAGCTCCATGATGTTGCGCCAGCGCTCCTCGCCCTCCTCGGTGCCGTCGCGCACATAATCGGCATAGCCGGTCTGTTCCAGCGTGGCGTCCAACAGCCCCAGCAGGTCGCGTTGGGCCAAGGCCTCGCGGAGCGCGCCGACCAGCTCCCAAAAGCTCGCCAGCGCCTTGCGCGCCAGGGGGCCGAACTCTTCCTCCAGCTTGGCGAGGTTGACGCCCGGCGTCTCTTGGCCCGTGATCAGCGCCTGCAAGACCGTGCCCATGGGCAGCCCCAGCCGCGTGGACCAGGTTTCCAGCGAGGCAATGGTCTTGGAGCCGATGCGCCGGGGCGGCACGTTGATCACCCGTCGCAGGCTGACGTTGTCGTTGGGGTTGTGGATCAGCCGCAGATAGGCCAGCACGTCCTTGATCTCGCGCCGGGCGTAAAAACGGGTGGCCCCCACCAGCTTGTAGGGGAGATGATGCCGCACAAAGGCGTCCTCGATGACGCGGGATTGGGCGTTGGTGCGGTACATCACCGCGCAATCGCCCAGGCGGCAAGAGCGCTCCTCCACCAGCCGGGTGATCTCGCGCACGACGAACTCGGACTCTTCGGTCTCGTCATAGACCTCCGAGACGGTCAGGGGCAGCCGGGCCTTGTTCTCGGTCCACAGCCGCTTGTCCTGGCGGCCGGGGTTGTGGGCGATCACGTGATAGGCAGCGTCCAGGATATCCTGGGTGGAGCGATAGTTCTGCTCCAGCAGCACAGTCTGCGCCTGCGGATAGTCCCGGCCAAAGCTGCGGATGTTGCGGATGTTGGCTCCGCGCCAGCCATAGATGGACTGGTCGGGGTCGCCCACCACAAAGAGGTTTTTGTAGCCCCCGGCAAAGAGCTTGACCAGCTCGTATTGCGCGGTGTTGGTGTCCTGGAACTCGTCCACCAGCACGTGGACGTAGCGCCGTTGGTAGCGCTGCCGGACCTCCTCATGGTCGCGCAGGAGCCGCACCGTGGTGACCAGCAGGTCATCGAAATCCACCGCGTCGTTGGCGGCGAGCATCTCTTGGTAGCGCTTGTAGACGCGCCCGGCCACCTCGTGCCAGTAGGTGGGCGCTTCATACCTGTCCGGGGTGATCAGCTCGTCCTTGGCCCGCGAGATGGCGTGCAGGAGGGCGGTGGGCGGGTACATCTTGTCGTCGAGCTTGAGCTCGCGCAGGGCCTGCTTGACCAGGTCCAGTTGGTCGTTGCTATCAAAGATGACAAAGGTGCTGGCCAAGCCGATGTACTGCGCCTCGCGGCGCAGGATGCGGGCGCAGATGGCGTGAAAGGTGCCGATGGTGAGGGCCTGGCTATGGCGGCCGATCAACTGCTCCAGGCGCTGCTTCATCTCTTTGGCTGCCTTGTTGGTAAAGGTGACGGCCATGATGTTATAGGGTGGGATGCCCCGCGCCGCGATCAGGTAGGCCACGCGGTGGGTGAGCACCCGGGTCTTGCCCGAGCCGGGGCCCGCGCTGACCAGGATGGGTCCGTCGCCGCTCTCCACGGCGGTACGCTGCGCCGGGTTTAGTGTCTCCAATAGGGCCAAATCAGTCATTGCGCTCTCGAATCGTCATGATGGTTCATTTGCTCATACGGGCACTGGTCCAAGCAGGCATAAGGTCATTTGGGGGACAGCGGCCACGCTACAGTGGGCCTAAAGAACTCGGTGTATCCTCGCTTGTACCAGAATGGATTGTAGCTCCATATCCACTCATAGATGTCTTGTGGCCGAATATTCTCTCGCTCGATGGCCCGCGCCAGATACTCGGTTGCTTCACGGTCTTTATCGCGGGGTTTCCACTCGGGGTTGAGCATTCCAACCTTGGTTCTGATGGCGTATTCGAAGCGAATCCCCGCAGTATAGACCCTGGAGCCGTAAAAGAGGCGAGGTGTGGCATCAAGCCAGTCTGCTGGAAAGTAAACGCTCCCTTCGCGACCGATGTGCATCCACCTGGCGACGTCCCCATCTATCTCCAGCGGGTTGAAGCCGGCATGAATCCCGCCCTTTTCGATCTTGAGTATCAGGAACTCTCGGTCGAACCCGGTCTGGTATCCTCTCTTGGCGTACGCTGCCGCTAGCTGGTCCGAGATATCCTCGAGGTCAAGGGTGAACCCATCCAGATCGTGATGGTCTCGAAGAAACCTGTTCTCAAATATGTCGATGGTAAAGCCGCCCCAGATATAGCTCCTCGACGAATAGGCGGCAGACACCTCGTAGACATCTGTTAGCAAGTCGAGGTAGGCTCGATTCCTCTCGGAAAGCGGATCCTGTTCTGTTTGCATGTGCTAACGACACCGTCCCTTTCGCATGCAAGACGAGGTGTTTCCTATGCGAGTAACACCATGCCGAGCATTGGAAGTTTGGATCAGGCTTGCTCCGCGGGATGATGGTTGGAGAACAGGATTCATGCCCTTGGCTTCCTCATTCCAACCAGTTGCTGAAATCTAGCTTGCGTCGGCAGGCCGCTTGTCCTTTCTTTGTCAGGGAAGCTTTTATCAAACTCGTCCGCGGCTTGCGGATCGACGTCAAAGATCGCGTCCTCATAGAAGCGCCCCTGGCATCCCGCCAGCGCCCCTGGGTATAGCTCGAGCGCCTGAAGCGGCGCGGCATACATGTTATCTGGCGTCCCGACGCCGAATTGCTCGGCCTGGACAAAGCCGAACCTGCCGTAATAGTCTGGGTCGCCATAGATGAGGATGGCCCGGTAGCCCATCTCCTTGGCGCGCCCGATGGTGTGTTTGATCAGCTTGCCGCCGATTCCCTTTCCCTGGAACTCGGGCAGGACGGCGATGGGCCCAAACGAGATCACCGGAAACCATTCGCCGTCGTCGCCAAGTATCTTGGCCTCGGTATAGACGATGTTTCCCACGATCTGGCCATCCATCTCGGCGACGGTATCCAGCTCGCCGATGAACGCGCCGGAATCCCGCATGATGTGCAGCAAATAATGTTCCACACATCCGGGGACGAAGAGGTTCCAGAAAGCCTCGCGGGTCAGGTTCTCGGCGGCCCGATGGTCGGCGGGCGTTTCTTGCCTCAATGTGACGCTCATCTTATAGTCCAGCAAGCTTGGCATATCTTCCTAGAACTCGATGGCCAGCCATTACGCAGAGGGTGGTCACAGCTAGTATAACGATTGAGCGTAACGGGAAAAACAGATATCCGTATCCAGGGACTCTTTCCAATACAGACATCACTAGATTATGTGACAAGTATATCCCAAATGAGCAGTTGCCTATTGTGATTAGCGCTCGGCTCAGAAGGCTGTCTGCCAGCTCAACACCATCATCTTTGATATACCTATAGGCAAGCAAGCACGCCACTGTAGAGGTCAGAATGGATGTGAGCCTGACCTGACTTGTTGCCAGGTCATAGTTCCCATAGATCATCCAAACGAATCCCTCAACTTCGGATAACAATAGAACCACTGCATACATTCCAATGGTCTTTTTCCAACTATCACCATACTCAAATACGTGATTGCCCAGTCCAAGGCCGAGGTAATAGTAAGTAAACCAGACCAAGCATAGCGTAGCCGGAAACGGAAAGCCTAATTCAACACCAGCAAATGTACAGATGTATCGAATGATCAAGACGGATATGGGTGCAATTGTCCATCCAATCCATCGATACTTGGACTTGAGCAATCTCCCAATAGCGGGAGTAAGCAGCACAAGCTGGATGTAGACAAAGATATAGTAGAATGAATGATGAGCGTTCGCAGTCAACAGATTGACTATGAGGCTTGAGTATGATCCGTACGCCACCGTATAGATCAAACTCCACAGCAAATACGGGACAATGACTCTGCCTATTCTCTTCTTATAGAAAGAGCCCAAATCGTTGATTTCAAGCTTGGTCAGATATCCTGAGCAGAAGATAAACATGGCGACTGCATAGTTGATAAAGGGCCTGACTCCTACACCGACCACACCATCAGTGTTGGAGTGAATCATAACCACTGCACAGATAGCAAGCGCACGTATGATCTGGATTTTCTTGTTCACATTGCCCTATATCCTTTCCTGACAGATTTCATCCAGATGCCGTTCTTTTAGTTACCCAACTATTGCTTTTCGAGATTCACTCTCGACAACAATGCCACTGTCTCGACATGGTACGTCTGCGGGAACATGTCCACGGGCTGGATGTACCGCGCCTCATACCCGCCATCGGCCAGGATGCGCAGGTCGCGGGCCAGCGAGGCGGGGTCGCAGGAGACGTAGGCGATGCGCTGGGGCGCCAGCTTGATCAGGGCCGCCAAGGCCCCGGCAGCCACCCCCGCCCGCGGCGGGTCCAACACCACGAGCTCGACGCCCGGCTCCACCTCCGCGATGGCCTCCTCGACGCTGCCCTGCCAGAGCTCGACGTTCTCCAGACCCTCGGCGTTTTCCACCGCGTCGGCGATGGCGCCCTCGCTCTCTTCCACGCCGATCACCTGGCGCACCTGGCTGGCCAGGGCCAACCCAAAGGTCCCCACGCCGCAAAAGAGGTCCAGCAGCCGCTCGCCGCCCGTCGGCGCCAGCGCCTCGCGGACCAGCCGCACCAGGTGCTCCGCCTGGTCGGTGTTGACCTGGAAAAAGCTCTCGGCCGAGATGCGGTAGCGCCGCCCGGCCAGCTCCTCATGGATGTGGTCGTCGCCCACCAGGACCCGCAGCGCGCCCTCGGGGGGCAGCAGAACCAGCGATAGGGGCAGGTCATCCACCTCGATCTCGGGCTCGTCGCCCTCGACATCTAGGATCACCATGCGGTCCTCGGTGCGGGTTCCCGCCCGGAGCGAGACCTGCCGCAGGCCGGGATAGTCCAGGTCCAGCGAGGCCAGCACCTCCTCGATCAGCGGGTGCGGCAGATAGCACTCTTCGATGGCGACCACGTCATGGCTCCGCGCCGCCAGGTAGCCGAGGTTGCCTTCGCGGTCCGGCGTCAACTGCACGTGGTTGCGATAGTGCCAGGGCTCGTCCATGCCCAGGGTGGGCCGCACCGGCACATCGGGCAGCTTGGCGATGCGCGCCATCTGCTCCTGGACGATGCGCTGTTTATAGGCGAGTTGTTGGGGATAGGCGATGTGTTGCCAGTGGCAGCCGCCGCACCGGCCAAAGTGCCGGCAGGGCGGCGTTACCCGGTGGGGAGAGGCCGCCAGCACCTCGAGCAGCTCGCCGCGCACATAGTGGGACTTGGCCTCGGTGACCCTGACCCGCGCGCGGTCGCCGGGCACGCCATAGGGCACAAAGCAAACCAGGCCCTCATGACGTCCCAGGGCGTCGCCGCCGTGGGTGATATCCGTCAGCTCCAGCTCGATGAGGTCACCCCGAGAGACCATTTTCCCCTCGCTCCGCGATCCGAATAGCGCCGCTCCCAATTATAGCCGATGTGGGGCTTCGGCCAAATCGCGAGGCCCTGCGGGCGCGATTTGGCCGCCGGCGCGCCTGGCGGTATAATGGACTTTCAAGGAGGCACCGTGCCCATCCAAACAAAACATCCTGCTCGCCTGATTCTGCTCGCGATCTGCCTGGCGCTGGCCCTCTTGGTAGGCTGCGATGCCGCGGACGGACCTATCCGGCTGGCTTTCTGGGTGCCCACCGCCACGGCCACACCTTCCGCCACGGCGACCGCGACCGAGACCGCCACCCCAACGGTGACCGAGACGCCGACCGCGACCTTTACGGCGACCCCCTCGCCCACCTCCACGGCCACGCCGACCCAGACGCACACGCCCACGGCCACAGCAACCCACTCGCCGACGCCCAGCCCCACGGCCACGGTGCCGCCGCTCGAGCTGACCCTAACCCTATCGTCGCCGGTGGTCAAGCAAGGCCACACCCTGGGCATCGAGATCGAATCCAGCCGCCCCGTGAGCTTGACCGGCTTTTTCAACGGCAAGCTCTTGCACTTTAGCGAGGTGCCGCAAGGTGGCTGGGCGGTGGTGGGCTTTGGACCCTGGGCGGAGGCGCGCTCCTACCTCTTGCAGGTGGCCGCCCGCGACCAGTTGGGCGCGCAGCAGGCCGTCACGGCGACGGTCGAGGTGCAGGCCATGTCCTTTGGCACCGACTATTTGACCATAGCCCCTGGCCTGAGCGACCTGTTGGACCCGAAGGTGCGCGAAGCGGAAACCATCCAGTTGGCCAAGGTCTTTGCCAGCTCGGCGGCGCTCCCGTATTGGTCCGGCAATTTCATCTTGCCGGTGCAGAGCGCCATTACCTCAGTGTATGGCACGTCGCGCTCTTATAACCAGGCGCCGCCCAGCAGCTACCACGCGGGCCTGGACTTGCGCGGCGGCACGGGGACGCCCATCGCGGCGGCGCAGGCCGGCCGCGTCGTGATGGCCGAGCGGACCCGGGTTCGCGGCAACGTGGTGGTGATCGACCATGGGATGGGCGTGCATACCCTGTATGCCCACATGAACACGATCTCGGTGGCGCCAGACCAGTTGGTGGAACGCGGCGAGATCATTGGTACGGTGGGCAGCACCGGCCTGGTCACGGGGCCGCACTTGCATTGGGAGCTGCGGGTCGGCGGCGAGGCCGTCAACCCCCTAGAGTGGACGGAACGGAGCTTTCCATGAGCGAGAGTGGCGCGGAATTCTACAAAGGCCGGCCGCTGGTGTTCGGCCATCGCGGCGCGCGGCAGGCTGCGCCGGAGAACACCCTGGCCGCCTTTCGCAAGGCGCACGAGATGGGCGCGGACGGCATCGAGCTGGACGTGATGCTTTCCGCCGATGGCGTCCCGGTGGTCATTCACGACTCGACCGTGGACCGCACCACCAA
Organism: Chloroflexota bacterium; assembly: GCA_012689325.1. Lineage (GTDB taxonomy): Bacteria > Chloroflexota > Anaerolineae > JAAYEA01 > JAAYEA01 > JAAYEA01. The sequence continues at coordinate 2,419 of JAAYEA010000212.1, read as the reverse complement.
TGGCAGCGGGCGCGTGAGGGAGCTGACCCTGGACCAACTGCGCGAGCTGGATGCCGGCGGGCGCTTTGCGAGCCAGTTCAGCGGCGAGCCGATCCCTACCCTGGCCGAGGTGCTGGACGCTTTCGGGAGCGCGCTGCGGATCAACATCGAGCTCAAAAGCGCCTCGGCAGGGGACGATGGGCTGGAGACGCAGGTGGTGGAGCTATTGCGCGCCAGGTCGTTGGGCCGCTCCATCGTCTTTTCCTCGTTCAACCCGCTATCGCTCTGGCGAGCCAAGCGCCTGGCCCCCGAAATCCGCCGGGGCCTGCTCTATGCCCCCGACATGCCCGTCTACCTGAGCCGCGCCTGGGCGGCGCCGTTTCTGGGGCTGGATGCGGTGCATCCGGAGGGGCGGATGGTGGACGCCGGGTATGTACGCTGGGCGCACGGCAAGGGCTACCACGTCAACGTCTGGACGGTGAACGAGCCGCCCGAGATGCTGCGCCTGATCGAGTTGGGCGTGGACGTGCTCATCACCGACCGCCCGGACGTGGCCCGCACCCTGGTGGACGCCCAGAGGAGATAGCGGATGGGCGGGCATTGGCGCAAGAACCAGGGCCAGGACCGGTATTTCCGCCAGGCGAAGGAAGAGGGCTATCGCTCCCGTTCCGCCTTCAAGCTGGAACAGATCAACAGCAAGTTCGCCGTGATCCGCAAGGGCGATCGGGTGCTGGATTTGGGCGCGGCGCCCGGCGGGTGGTCGCAGATTACCCAGAAGTGGGTGGGCCCCCAGGGGCGGGTCATCGCTGTCGATCTCCAGGCCATGGACCCCATCCCTGGCGTGACGATCATTACCGGCGATATGCTGGCGCCGGAGGTGCAGGCGCGCCTCCACGAGGCCGCCCAGGGCCAGGTGGATGTGGTGTTATGCGACGCGGCTCCGGCCACCTCGGGCATCCGCGACCGCGACCATGCGCGCTCCATCGAGCTGGCCGAGATGGCGCTGGCGTTGGCCCGCGAGCTGCTCAAGCCCGGCGGCCATTTCGTGGTCAAGGTCTTCGAGGGCGAGTATTTCCCCGGCTTTTTGCAGGAGGCGCGCCGCTGGTTTGCCTCGGTCAAGCCGCATCACCCGGACGCCTCCCGCGAGGAGAGCCGCGAGATGTACGTCGTTGCCCAGCGGCTGCGCGCCGCCGAGCCGCCCCCTGCTTAACCTCGCGACTTGAACGTGTCCACCTCTGCTCGCGTGGGCATGGCGGCCATGGTCCCAAAGCGCGTCACGGCCAGCGCCCCCGCGGCGTTCCCCAGCCGGACCGCTTCCGGCAGCGCTTGGCCCTCGGCCAGGGCCAGGGTCAGCGCCGAGGTAAAGGCATCGCCTGCGCCGGTGGTATCCACCACCTCCACCGCATAGCCCGGCACGAGCTGGCTTGCCTGGGGCGTGACCAGGAGCGCTCCCCGCTTGCCCATTTTGACCACCACGGCCTGCGGGCCCAGCGCCAGGATATCGGCGGCGGCTCGCCGCGCCGCGGCCTCGTCCTCCACGGGATATCCCACCAGGTAGCTGGCCTCCAGCATGTTGGGTGAAAGCACGGTGGCATGCCGCCAGGTCTCGGGCCCATAGTGGCGCGGCGGCCCGGCATCCACCACGGCCGGCACGTGGTGCTGGCGCGCGCCCTCGATCACGGTCCTGACTACCTCCTCGGGGATCTCGAAATTCACCAACACGGCGTCCAGGCTGGACCAGCGCGCCGCCAGCGCCTGCTCCACATAAGCGGCATCCAACCCGGCGTTGGCGCCGATGGCGACCAGGATGGTGTTCTCGCGCTGGTCGTCCACCATGATGATGGCGATGCCGGTGTGGCGCTCCGGATCGATGACCACCGCGCTGGTATCCACCCCGGCCTGGCGCACGGTCTCTAGCTCGGCGCGGCCGAATGGGTCGTCGCCGACCCGGCCCAGCAGGGTAGAGTGGGCGCCCATCCGCGCCAGGGCCACCGCCGAGTTGGCGCCTTTGCCGCCCGGCCCCATCTGAAAGCCGTGGGCCAGCAGGTTTTCGCCGGTCTGGGGCACGCGCGGCGTGGTAACGGCCAGGTCCATGATGATGCTGCCGATGACGGCGATGTTGGGCTGACGTGACATGAGCTCTCTCCCGTGGCGTGTTGCGCTCATTGTATCACGGATCGGGCGGGATGTTGCAAACCAGGGGATTGTCTGGTATGATGGGGCTACTCTCGGGGGCCGCGAGGCAGCAAAGGAGCAAGGTGACCAATCTTTTCGATCCCAAGATCATGCGGGGCATGCTGTATGGCTTTCTGGCAGGGCTGGTGGTTGGGGTGATCGTGAACGCGGCGGGCGTGGCGTATTCTCCGCTGCGCGCGGCCTTTTGGGGGGCGGTGGTGGGCGGCTTTGCCGTCTATTGGCCACGCTTTGCCAACCTGGGCGC
>JAAYEA010000211.1 GCA_012689325.1 Chloroflexota bacterium | reverse complement strand
GAGGGGGCGCTGGCCGCTGGCTGCCGTTTCTACGCCGGCTATCCCATCACTCCCTCCACCGAGATCATGGAGACCATGGCCCGACGCCTGCCCGGCCTGGGCGGCTGCATCATCCAGATGGAAGACGAGATCGCCAGCCTGGCCGCCGTGATCGGCGCCTCCGTCGGCGGGCTCAAGGCGATGACCGCCACCAGCGGGCCGGGCTTTTCCTTGATGCAGGAAAACATCGGCTATGCCGCCATGGCCGAGATCCCTTGCGTGATCGTCAACGTGCAACGCGCCGGGCCCAGCACGGGGCTGCCCACCTCGCCCGCCCAGGGCGACGTGATGCAAAGCCGCTGGGGCGCCCATGGCGACCACCCCATCATCGTGCTCTGTCCCTGGTCGAGCCAGGAGGCCTTTGACCTGACGGTGCGGGCCTTTGCCCTGAGCGAAAAGTACCGGACGCCGGTCATCCTGCTGATGGACGAGGTGGTGGCCCACCTGCGCGAGCGGATCGTACTCCCGGACGGGGTGCCGGCCGTGGAGCGTCCCCAGCCCACCGTGCCGCCCGAGTGGTATTTCCCCTATGAGGAAGGGGAAAGCGACGTGCCCGCCCTGGCCAGCTTTGGCGAGGGCTTCCGCTACCACATCACGGGGCTCTACCACGACCGCGCGGGCTTTCCCACCGAGCGCGGCGACGAGATCAACGCCTGGCTGGAGCGCGCCTTTGGCAAGATCGCGCGCCACCTGGAGGATATCGTCTGGCATCAGCAAGAGCACGCGGAGGACGCCCGCACCCTGGTGGTGGCCTATGGCGCCACGGCGCGCTCGGCGCGGCACGCCGTCGTGCAGGCCCGCCAGCGGGGCCTGGCCGTGGGGCTCTTCCGCCCGCAGACGCTGTGGCCCTTCCCGGAACAGGCGCTGGAACGTCTGGCCCAGCGCGCGCAACAGGTCATCGTCCCCGAGATGAACCTGGGGCAACTGGCTCTGGAGGTGGAACGCGTCGTGGGGCGAGCCAAGGTGCGCCGGGTCAACCGGGCCGATGGCGAGATGCTGCAGCCCGACCAGATTCTCTCGGCCATCGAGGCCGCCAGCCCATGAGGAGCCAGCCGTGACCACCGAGCGCGAAGAGCTCAACGTCTATGATTACCTGCGGCACAAGAAAAAGTTTCCGCACATGTGGTGCGCGGGCTGCGGCATTGGCATCGTCATGCACGCCATCATCCGCGCCATCCACCGCCTGGGCCTGGACAAGGACGAGGTGGCCATGATCTCGGGCATCGGCTGCACGGGCCGCATGCCCGCTTATCTGGACCTGAACACCATGCACACCACCCACGGCCGGGCGCTGGCCTTCGCCACGGGGCTCAAGATGGCCCGACCCGACATGCACGTGCTGGCGGTGATGGGCGATGGCGACGCCGTGGCCATCGGCGGCAACCACTTTATCCACGCCGCCCGCCGCAACATCGGCATCACGGCGATCGTGGTCGATAACCAGGTCTATGGCATGACCGGCGGGCAAACCTCGCCCACCACCCCGGGCGAGCTCTATTCGGCCACCGCGCCCTATGGCAACATCGATCCCCCGCTGCGGATTTGCGAGCTGGCCCAGGCCGCGGGCGCCTCCTTTGGCGCGCGCACCACGGTCTATCATGCCCGCCAGTTGGATCGCTTCATCGAGCAAGGCCTGTGCAAGAAAGGCTTTGCCGTGGTCGAGGTGGCGAGCTATTGCCACACCTCGCTGGGCCGGATGAACAAGCTCGGCTCGGCGGTGAACATGATGATGCAGCTCAAGGAGAACAGCGTCACCCCGGAGGAGGCCGCGGCGCTGCCGGAAAGCGAGCGCGCCGCCAAGATCGTGCGCGGCGTGCTATTCGACCGCGACCTGCCCGAATATACCGAGCGATATCGCGAGCTCGTCGCCAGGGCGCAGGGGCTGCAGAAGTGATCGCCAAGGACCGACAGGGATGAAACGACGCTACGAGATCCGGCTGGCGGGGGAAGGCGGGCAGGGCTTGATCCTGGCCGGGCTGATCCTCTCTGAGGCCGCGGTCCTCTATGACCACAAATACGCGGTGCAGACGCAGGCCTATGGCCCCCAAGTCCGCGGCGGCATCAGCCGCTCCGAGGTGATCATCGATGCCGATCCCATCGACTATCCGCTGATCATCCGGGCGGATGTCTTGCTTGCCCTGAGCCAGCAGGCCTGCGACCGCTACGGTCCCGAGCTGAGACCCGACGGCCTGCTCATCGCCGATGCGGACCTGGTTTCTCGCGTCCCGTGCGAGCGCGCCATCCGCGTCCCCATCACAGCGCTGGCCCGCGAGACCACGGGGCGCGCCATCACCGCCAACGTGTTGAGCCTGGGGCTGATCGCGGGGCTGACCGCCGCGCCGGATGGCGAGTTGGTCACCATCCCGGCCCTGGAGCAAGCCATCGCCGCCCGGGTGCCAAAAGGCACGCTGGAGACCAACCTGCTGGCGCTCCATGCCGGGCTGGCCCAGGCCGCGCTCTGGAAAAAGCAAGCGGCGGGCGGCGGCTCGCTGCCCGAAGCGAGGGGATCATGACGCGCAAGGTGGAGCTGCTCCAGCACACCAGGGTCTATGATGGCTTTTTCAAGCTGGACGAGGCCCTCGTTCGACACGAGCTGCACGACGGGACCATGAGCGCCGAGCTGAGCCGCCTCGTCTTTGAGCGGGGCGACTCGGTGGCGGTGCTTCTCTATCACCGCGCCCAGGACGCCGTGCTGCTCGTGGAGCAGTTCCGTTACCCGGCCCATGCGCGCGGCGAGGAAGGCTGGCTCCTGGAGGTGGTCGCCGGCATCCTGGAAGCCGACACGCCAGCCTTGCAGGTCGCGCACCGCGAGTTGCTGGAGGAGACCGGCTACCGCATCGAGCGGCTGATCCCCCTGCACACCTTTTACGTCAGCCCGGGCTCTTGCACCGAGCGCATCCACCTGTACCTCGGCTACCTGGATGGGGGCCAGCAGGTGGGGCCGGGCGGCGGCCTCGCGCGCGAGCACGAGGACATCCACCTGGTGCGCCTCTCCTTGCCGGAGGCGCTGCGGATGATCGACGCTGGCGAAATCCGCGATGCCAAGACGATCATCGCCTTGCAGGCGCTGGCCCTGCGCCATCCCCGCCCCGTGGAGCCGCAGCCATGAGCTCGCTGCTGCCCGCCGACAGCCTCTTGCGCGAGATATGCCTCGTTCTGGCTGCTCGCGAGGAGCCGGTATACCTGGTCGGCGGATACGTGCGCGACTGGCTGTTGGGCCAGGCCAGCCATGACCTGGACTTGGCGGTGGAGGGGCCCGCGATCCCCCTGGCGCGGCACATCGCCGACGCGTTTCACGGCGCCTTTGTTCTGCTGGACCAGGAGCACGACACCGGGCGAGCGGTCCTGAGGAGGCGCGGGCGGAGCTACAGCATCGACCTGGCGCGCACTCGCGGGGCCGGCATCTTGGAGGATTTGGCCGCGCGCGACTTTACCGTCAACGCCATGGCGGTGAACGTCCAGGACCTCGCGTCGCCCCGACCCACGGTCTTGGACCCCACCGGCGGGCAGAGCGACCTCCGCGCGCGCCGCATTCGCGCCACCTCCGCGCAGACCTTCCGCGATGACCCCCTACGCCTGCTTCGCGCGGTGCGGCAAGCCGCCACCCTCGGCTTTGCCATCGCCGCCGAGACCGAGGCGCTCATCCGGCGCGACGCCCCGCTGGTGGCGCGGCCCTCCGCCGAGCGCGTGCGCGACGAGCTGGTGCAGATCGTGGGCTCCCCGGCCCCCGATCGCCAGGTCCGCGAGTTGGACCGGCTGGGTCTGCTGGCGCCGACGCTGCCCGAGGTCGCTGCCCTCAAAGAAAAGCTCTTGCCCCAGGGAACCAGCGCCTACGAGCACACGGTCAGCACGCTCGGCCATCTGGGGGCGATCCTGGCCTACCTCGCTGGCCGCGATCAGGCGGCGCCCGATGCGGAGGTTGCGCCAGCCTTCGCGGCGCATCGCGACGCCTTGCAGGCGCACCTGGCCGCCGTCCTCTCGGACACGCGCACCCGCGCGCTGACGCTCCACTTTGCCGCCCTGCTCCAACACCTGGACGACCAGGCCGCCGACACGTTGCGTCGCCTGCGCTTGAGCAACGCCGAGATCAACCTGGCGCAGCAGATCGTCGGCGGCCGGCGGCTGCCCGCCGCGCTGGCGACCGGCCAGCCCGCCGCCCGCCGGGGACTCTATCGCTTCTTCCGCCAACTGGGCGAGGCGGGGATCGAGGTGCTGCTGCTCGCGCTCGCCGCCGAGCTCGCCGACCCGCGGCGGGACCAGGCCGCCTGGGCGGGCCTCTGCGCCGCCGCTCAGCAACTGCTGGACTATTACGCCCAATGCTGGCCCCGCATCCGGGCCATGCCGCCCCTGGTCAATGGCGCCGAGCTGATGCGCGCCTTGAAGCTCAAGGCGGGCCCCGCCGTCGGCGAGCTGCTCGAGGTCATCCGCGAGGCCCAGGCCATCGGAGAGATCGGCTCGGCGGCGGAGGCGTTGCAGCTTGCGCAGGCGCATATTTGTCCCAACGACACCGCAAAAGTTTGACAGGGCCGTTCTCTTGTGCTATACTGTGGGGCAGGCTAGGTCTTGCTAGGGTCTTTTCTCCAAGCGGCGAACAACCCGTAGTTCATTCATCCGGATGTGGCGTAAAGGAGACAAGCGATGGCATTTCTAGACAGGTTGGGCAAAGGGGTCAGCAGAGCGGCCAACCAGGCCAAGTTTGAGGCGGACAAGGTCATGCGCGTCAACAAGCTCAGTTCCGAAGCGACCGAGCTGGCGCGCCAAGTCGAGCAACTGACCGTCGAGATCGGGCGCAAGGCCATCGAGTTGATTTCCACCGGGCAATTCGACGTCCCCGAGATGACCGAGCTGGCTGCCCAAGTCAAGTCCGTGGAAGCCACGCTGGCGGCCAAGCGCGTCGAGTTGGACGAGGCCAAGCTGGCCAAGTTCGAGGAAGTGGCTGCCACGGAGGTGGTTCCTCCCATGCGCGCCTCTGTGCCCGCGTCAGCGGCCGAGACCGCGCCAGGGATGCATTGCACCAACTGCGGCGCCGAATTGCAGCCCGGCGCCAAGTTCTGCCCCTCTTGCGGGCAAAAGGTCGAGGCCTGAGGCTAGCGAGCCTCCGGCAGACCATCAGAGAAATCGGCTGAGAACAGGACGAGTAGGCTTCAGAGCGAGGTCCAGAGAGTCGGCGCCAGGTGTGAGCCCGATACCCACGCAGAAGCTGAATGGCCCTGGGAGCTGTGTCCCGAACGAGCGATTCCAGTAGGCGACACCGGGGTTCGCACCCGTTATCCGGCGAAAGGCATAGGCCGACGGCCCGTGCCTCAAAAGCGATGGCGTTGACCTGCCATCGAAGCGGGGTGGCACCACGCGAGTTTACCTCTCGTCCCCACAAGGGACGAGAGGTTTTTGTTTGTCTCAAAACGCACGCGCGCAGGCGCACGCAGAGGAGGATTCGCATGGACAAGAAGGGTCGCGTTTTTTCCGGGGCACGCCCGACCGGGAGACAGCACCTCGGCAACTATTTGGGCGCCGTCAAAAACTATGTCAAGCTGCAAGAGGACTATGAATGCGTCTATTGCATCGTGGACCTGCACGCGCTGACCTCGCTGACGGATACCGCCAATCTGCGCCAGAACACCTATGAAATGGCGCTGGATTGGCTGGCCGCGGGCATGGATCCTGAAAAGAGCATCATTTTCATCCAATCGCACGTGCCCCAGGTCACCGAGCTGCACCTGCTCCTTTCCATGGTCACGCCCATGGGCCGCCTGACCCGCCTGCCCACGTTCAAGGAAAAGGTGCGCCAGCAGCCCGATAACGTCAACTATGGCCTGCTCGGTTATCCGGTGCTGATGGCGGCCGATATCGTGCTCTACAAGGCGGACACCGTCCCCGTGGGCGAGGACCAGGCCCCGCACCTCGAGTTCACCCGCGAGATCGTGCGCCGCTTCAACAACCTTTATGGCGAGGTGCTCATCGAGCCCAAGATCGTGCTGACCGAAACGCCGCGCATCATGGGCCTCGATGGCGTCAACAAGATGGGCAAGTCGCTGGACAACCACATCGAGCTGGCCGCCGAGCCCGCCGAGATTCGCCGCCGGATCATGACCATGGTCACCGACCCACAGCGCAAGTTCAAGACCGACCCGGGCCGCCCCGAGATCTGCAACGTCCAGACGCTGCACAAGATCTTTTGCCCGGACCCCACGGTCCCCGCGCAAATCGCCGAGCAGTGCCGCAACGCCACCATCGGCTGCGTGCAACATAAAAAGATGTTCGCCGAGGACCTGATCCAGGCGCTGGCCCCGCACCGCGAGCGCCGCGCCGAGCTGGCCGCCCACCCCGAGCGGATTTGGGAGATCCTGGATGCCGGCGCGGAGCGCGCCCGCAAGCTGGCCAGCGAGACGCTGCGCGAGTGCAAGGAAGCCGTGGGCTTGCCCTAGAATCTGGGGAGTCAATCTACATCACTACCGTCACGAAATCGAACAGGCCGGCGCGCGTGCGCCGGCCTGTCTGGTTTCGAGGATCGGTCTCCCATCCGGGGAGCTATGGCACGTCCAGCAACATCACCACCTGGCCCGAGGCCGCGTCGCTGAGGTAGATGAGCCCGGTGGCCCGGTCCACGGCCATGGCGTTGGGCGAGCCAGTGAAGGGCAAGGAGCCCAGGTCCGCCAGGTCCTTGCCCCGCCAATAGTGGATCTCGCGGCTGCGGTCCACGTCCGGCCGCGCCCCCTCGATCAGGGCGACAAAGAGATGATCCGTGGTGGGGCTATAGGCCAGAGCGCGCGGCTGCTTGGTCAGGTCCAGCATTTGCGCCGCGCCGCCTTTGAGGTCGTTGGCGTGGAGCGTATAGCTCCCAAAGCGCCCCGCCACCGAATACAGGCGCCCCGCCGCCGCGTCCAACGCCAGGTCGATGGTGCTCACCCCGCCCAGGCTGGCCGGCAGGCGCTCGAACGAGCGGCTATCCAGCGCATAGATCATGTCGCCGCCATTGGAGCCGGGGATGCCGTTGAAGGCCGCCACGTACAGCCGGTTAGCCGTCGGATCGGCCACGATTCGGCGCGGCACGATCTCCAGGCCCAGCGCGGTGGCTTGCCAGCGCAGCCGGCCCACCACCTCCAGGCTATCCCGGTCGATCACGGCGTCGCCGACGTAGGCGCGGTTGGTGCCAGGGTCCACCGCCGCCGTTTCCGGCTGGCCGCCGATGGCAAGGGTCCGCCGCACCTGGCCGGAGCCCAGGTCGACCACCGAGGCCGTGCCGTCGCCCTTGTTCGCCACGAAGAGCAGCCCCTTGGCCTCGTCCACCGCCACCGCCACGGGGTGGATGCCCACTGGAATCTCGCCCTCGGGGAGCCCCTTGTTCGAGACGAAAACGCTATTGGTGCTGGGGTTGGCGATGTAGGCGCGCCTGGTGCGCTCATCCACCGCGATCCCCTGCGGGTCCATCGCCAGCGGCACCACCCCCACCACCCGGTTCGTCTCGCCGTCGATCACCGTGACCTGGTTGCTATCCCCGCAGGCCACATAGATCCGGTTGCGGCGCTCGTCCACGGCCACTGCCACCGGCCGCAGGCCGACCGGCACCGTCGCCAGCAGGCGATACGGCTCCTCCTCGATCACCGTCACGTCGTTGGTCCACGAGTTGGCCACATAGACGCGCCCGGTGGCCGCGTTAACCGCCGCGCCTCGCGGGTCGCCGCCGATGGGGAGGCGCTCCAGCACCTGGCCATCCTCGCTGCGCACGGCGACCAGGTATTGCTGATTCGCCGCGGCGTCATAGTCATTGACGTAAAAGCGCCCCAGGCGCGGGCTGGCCGCCAGCGTGTGATAGCCGTTCAGGCTCAGCCGGTAGAGGGGCTTCCACGTGCGGGTATCGATGGCCCAGGTCTCGCCATACAGGTTCAGGAACAGCAGGTTGGCCCGGGGATCGTGCGCCATGGCGACGATCTCGCCCTGGAGCTCGAGCGCGACCTCTTGCAGCACCTCGCCCGTGCCCGGGTCCAGCAGCGAGAGGCCGACGCCGCTGGCCGCGCCCACCAGCAGCCTGCCCTCCAGGCTCAGCAGTGCCGCCGGACCCTGCTCCACGCGCAAGGTGCGCGCCAGCGACTCGCCCTTCGCCCGATCGGCGGCGACGACGCTGATGCTGTCGTCTCGCTCGCTGGAGACGTACAGGCTCGCCGACCCTTCATCGGCCCACAGCGCCACAGGGCTGGCCCCCAGCGGGATGACCCGCGTGACGCGCTCCCCCTCGATCACTGAAAGGTTGGCCGTGGTCAGGTTGGCCACGTAGAGGCGGCCATCCAGCAGCGCCAGCGCCACGGGGCCGCGCCCCGCGCCGGGCAGCTCGCGCAGGGCGATCCGGCCCGCCACGGT
>JAAYEA010000210.1 GCA_012689325.1 Chloroflexota bacterium | reverse complement strand
CCCCCGGCAACAGGCCGGCCAGCTCCGGCGCCGCGGCCCTGAGCTTGTCCAAGACGGACTTGGCGCGGTGCGCCGCTCGGGCATAGACCACGCCCACCAGCCAGCGGGCGCCGACCGCCGCCGCGCCGGCCCCATAGCGCGCGCCCTCCTGCAAGAGCACCGTTGGCTCCGCCGGCCCGCCCAGGACATCCTCGGCGGCCAGGGCGTCCTGCAAGCTGGAAGCCATGGCCACGGCCAGGGCGCCGATCTGGCCCTCGCCGGGCGCGTCCACGCCGCGAAGCGACCCCGCGTCCGCGAGGATGGCGCCCTCCGCATCGCTCACGAACACGTATGCCGCGCCCATCCGCGTGCGCAACTCGACGAGGCGCGACCGCAGCGCATCGCCGCCCTCAGCCGCCTCTTGGGGCGCGGCGGGGCTGGGCGCCGGGGGCGCACTGGGCGTCTCCACCGGCTCCGCCGCCGTTCTCGCGGCGGGCTTGGGCGGCGCCGCCTGGCCCAAGACCTCGCTGGCCCACGCTTGCATGTCCTCCATCTGGAACGGCTTGGTCACGTAGCGATAGGCCTGCAACCGCTGGGTCTCCTGAGCCACCTGCTCCGACCCGTAGGCGGTCATCAGGATCACCTTGGTATTTGGCTCGAGCGCGCGGAGCATCTGCAACAGCTCCAGCCCGTTGAGGCCGGGCATCCGCAGATCGGCGATGATGAGCCCGTAGGCATAGCGATTGATCTTGATCACCGCTTCCTCGCCCGTGTTCGCGGTGTCGATCTGCCATCCCGCATCGACCTCGAGCAAGCCTTGGCGCAGGAAAAACGCGAGGCTTTCCTCGTCGTCCACGATCAGGATCTGCCGAACGGGCCGGACGGCCTTGCTGCGGGCGCTGCGGGATCCGGTTGCGGGCACGTTACGTCCTCCTGGGCAGGCCGATGGCAAAGGTGGTCCCTTGGCCCGGCTGGCTGCGCACGGCGATCTCGCCGCCGTGGTCCTCCACAACGCGCCGGGCGATGGCCAGCCCCAAGCCGACCCCCTTGGGTTTGGTGGTGAAAAACGGCTCGAAGATCTGCGCGAGATGGTCCGGGGGGATGCCCGTCCCCGTGTCCTGAACCTCGATCAGGGCCACCTCGCCGGTCAGGCTGGAGGCCGCGCTCACGCGCGCCGCCCATTCGCCCGCCGCCAGCCAGCCGGTGCGCAGGCACAGCTCGCCTCCCGGGCCCATGGCCTCGATGGCGTTGGCGATCAGGTTGCTCAGCGCGCGCCCCAACTGCTCGGCGTCCAGCCAAACGTCCCCGAGCTGCGCCTGATACTCGCGGCGCAGGGCGATGCCCTTGGCCTGCAAGGACGCCGCCGCCCCCTCCGCCGCCCGGTCGAGCGCCGCCGCAATATCGCCGCGAGCCAGTTGCGGCTGCGGCGGGCGAGCAAAGGCCAGGAATGCGTTGACGATCTGCCCCACGCGGTCGATCTGGCGCTGCAGGCGCTCGATGGGCTCCTCATAGCGCGCGTCGCTGCTCAGGCTCTTGCGCAGGTACTCCAGGCCCAGGGAAAGGGTCTGCAAGGGATTGCGAATCTCGTGGGCCACGCTGGCGGCCATCCGGCCCAGCAACGCCCGCTGCTCCTGGCGTTCCGCTTCCAGCGGGTCGCCCTGCCGCAGCTCTTCCAAAATGCAGAGCGCGCCCATCGTCTCGCCCGTGCCGTCCTTGAGCGCGGCGACCCGGGTCCGCACCGCCCGCTCCGCGCCCGCGCGCCGGAAGATAACCTCGCCCAGGCTGCCCGGCTCCCCGCCGCCCGCGGCGCGCTCCAAGAGCCGCGCCAGGGGTTCATCTCCGCCGAGCAGGTCAGCCAGGGGCCGCCCCGCCCAGGCAGGCGCCTCCACGCCGAGCAGCCGGCCCGCCGCCTGGTTGATGGTCATGATCCGCAGGGCCGGGCTCACCGAGAGCACGCCACGATCCAGGCTCTGCAGCACCAGCTCGCTCCAGCCCGGCGCGGCAGCCAGCGCGCTCTGCTCGCCGCCCACGGCAAGGGCGGGCCCATCGATCCCGGAGGAACGCTCGGTCATATGGCCTCCGCTGTGGCCCCACGGGTCGAAATGCCCCATGGGGCCCCATACCAGGCTTCATTATAGCATAAACGGGAGGATTTGCCCAGCGTTTTGAGTTGACAGACATCATGATCTATGGTAGAATTACGCTACTGGCAAGCTTCGAATGGAGCGACATGCCTGGCAAGGGCCGTTAGCTCAGTTGGCAGAGCACCTGCCTTTTAAGCAGGGTG
>JAAYEA010000209.1 GCA_012689325.1 Chloroflexota bacterium | reverse complement strand
CTCTGGTCCCTGGCGCCTGCTTGGCGCGTCACCCCTGGCGCGCTTCCCTCATCCGCCCATAGATGGCGCAGGTGCGCTGGGCGACGTGCGCCTGGGTGTAGCGCTCCAGCACGCGCTGGCGTCCCGGCCGCCCCCAGCGCCCCCGCCGGTTGGGCTCGTCGCGGACGAGCTCCAGGCAGCGGCCCAGCGCGGCGGCGTCGCCTTCGGGAAAGACCAGCCCCGTTTCGCCCAGGACGTGGGGGATCTCGCCCGAGTCGGAGCCGATCACCGGCACCTCGCAGGACATCGCCTCCACCAGCACGCGGCCGAACTGCTCTTTCCAGTTGGGGCGCGTCCGCGAGGGGAGCGCCAGGACATCCAGGCGGGCCATCTCGGCGGGGACTTGGGCGAAGGGAACCCGCGCCACCCACTCGACCCGCTCGCCCAGGCCCAACTCGGCGGCCAATCCCTGCAAGGCGGCGCGCTCCGGCCCGTCGCCGATGATCCGCAGGCGCCACTCGCCGCCCAGCCCCGCCGCGGCGCGCAGCAATAGGTCCACTCCCTTTTCCGGCACCAGCCGCCCCACGTAGCCGATGGTCAGGACGTCGTTGGTGGCCGGCCCCTCGGCGGGGCGATAGATCTCGGGGTCCACGCCGAACTGGGGGAGCACCTCCACCGGCCCGCGGTAGCCTTTGGCGCGCAAGACCTGCTCGGCCTCGGCGTTGCCGGCGATGGCATAGGCTGCCTGGGCATAGTTGTACCGCTCCAGGGCGCTAAAGGGCCAGGCGTAGCGCCGCAGCAGGTTCTGCCAGGTGAAAAAGAGCGCCTGGGCGCCGGCGCGCCGGGCCAGGCGCATGGCCTGCCAGGTCGCCAGGTTATAGGGCTCCTCGTCGATGTGCACGATATCCGGCGCGATCTGGCGCATGAGGCGGCCCAACGTGGGGTAAAAGTGCAGGTGGAACTGGCCGTTGAGCGCCAGCGGCGCCACGTGCATCTGGTAGCCGCGGACGTGGGCCCGCTCCAGCCACAGGCGCGACCGCCCCTCCCGCCAATAGGGCGGCACGACCACGTGCAGCTCCACGTCGGGGCAGCGGGCGATCTCGGCCAGCTTGACCTGATAAGTTGCCGCGACGCAGGCTTTGGATATCATGAGCACGCGCAACTTTTGCGGGGCGTTCACGTCAAATACGGTAGACCTCCGAGACTAGCAAAAAAGGCGGGCTATGAGTTCCCTGATGACGCAGGAGGGCGTCCTGCATTACGAGGTGGAAGGCCGCCGAGGCGAGCCTTTGATCTTGTTGCATTGCTGGCTGGGCTCGTGGCAGTTCTGGCGCGGCACCATGGAGCACCTCTCGCAACGCCAGCCGCGGCGCATTTTCGCGCTGGACTTTTGGGGCTTTGGCGAGTCCGATAAACGCCAGGAGACCTATGCCATCCGCGACTATGTGTCCATGGTGGTGCAGTTCATGGACCGGCTGGGCATCGACCGCGCCCCGATCTTTGGCCATTCCATGGGCGGCACCGTGGCCATGAGCGTCGCGCTGGACCACCCCAGCCGCGTGAGCCAGGTGGCCGTCACCGGCTCGCCCATGGACGGCGCCTCGCTTTCCGCGCCGCTCAAGTTGGCGGGCCGGGAGTGGATCGGCCGCTTGCTCTGGCGTTACCCGCCGCTGCTGAAATCGGTGTTGTGGGGCTATTCGCCCTTTGTGGACCCCGACCGGCAAGGCATCTATGCGCAGATGGTGCAGCACCTTTCGCGCTCCACCTGGATGTCCTTTTCCCGCAGCATCGCCTCGCTGCGGCGGACCGACCTGCGTCCCCGCCTGGGCGAGATCCGCATCCCCACGCTGGGCATCTATGGGAGCCGCGATGGCGTCGTGAACCCTCGGCAGGCCCACGTGATCGCCGCGCACATCCCCCACGCCCAGGTGGAGATGATGGCGCGCTCCAAGCATTTCCCCATGCTCAGTGAGCCGGAGCGCTTTCACGCGCTGCTGGCCGGCTTCCTGGACGGCGGGCCCGGCTAACCGAGCAGCCGGCGCAGCTTGTTCCAGGCCCGGCGCGGCGAGGCGTAACGCTTGGCCAGCCGGCGCGCCCCGCGGCGGATGGCGTTCCACGGCTTGCGGCGCTGCGACTCGGCCAGCGCCCAGCGCAGCCACTCGTAATCCACCCCTTTGATCTTGGGCTCGTTCGGATCGCGCCGGTACCCCTGGTGCCCTTTGATCAGGGAGAGGTCGTTTTTGACGCAATAGGCGTACAGATCGCTCCCCGGGTGCGGCGTGTAAAAGGCGGGGCTGTAATAGTCGGGGTCGATCTCGCGGAGCATCGAGATGGTCTCCAGCACCTCTTCTTTGGTCTCGGTGGGGAGCCCCAGCATATAGTTGGCCCAGATGCTGATGCCGTACTTGCGGCAGATCTCGGCGGCGCGCAGGTTGATCGCCCGCGTGGTCCCCTTGCGGATGAAGCGCAGCACCCGGTCGCTGCCGCTCTCAAAGCCGATAAAGTACCCCTTGAGCCCCACCTCTACCATCATTGCCACCATGTCCTCGTTCTTGACAATGATGTCGGCGCGGCTCTGGCAAAAGAAGGGCTGGGTGAACCCCTCGGCGCGGTAGGCCTGGCAAAAGGCCATCACCCAGTCGCGATCCTCGGTGAGGCAATCGTCGTGGAACATAAAGCTCTTGAAGCCGTAGCGGGCCTGCAAATCCTTGAGCTCGGCGATGACGTTGGGCACGCTGCGGCGCCGCACTCCGCGCCCAAAGATGTGCCGCTCGGCGGGCTGGCAATAGCTGCAATTATAGATGCAGCCTCGCCCGGCGATGATGGTCACAAAGGGGCCGGGGAGCTCTTCCACAAAGGGCGCCTCGGGGGAGTCGCCCTGCCAGCCCCAACGCCGCCACTCGTCCAAAAAGAGGCTGCGGTCGGCAAAGGGCGTGGCGTCCAGGTCTGGGGGGATCGGCGGCACGACGCGGGGGGTGTCCTCGCCGCGCTCCAAGCTGTCCAGGAAGGCGGGCAGGCTGAGCTCGCCCTCGCCGACAAAGATGTGGTCGATGACCGGCGATTGCTCCACCTCGGCCAGCTCCAGGGTGGGGTGGGGCCCGCCCACGAGGGTGATGATGCGGGGGTCCACCTCTTTGACGATCTCCAGGCTGCGGATGCCGGGGTCATAGTCCACGCTCATCATGGTCACGCCGACCACGTCCGGCTGCCGCGCGGCCACCTGCTCGCGAAGGTGGTCCCAATCGCGCAGCGCGCGCAGGTCGATCAAGTCGACCTGGTGCCCCTGGGCCTTGACGCAGGCGGAGAGGATCGCCAGCCCGTGGCTGATCCAGCCCGAGTCCATGCCCTGCCCGAGGCTATTGAAGCCCTTGCCGGTGATGCCTGGATAGATGAAGGTTACTCTCAAGTTGCTCCCTCGACCTCGGTGGTTCGCGTCCTGCCTTTTGGCGCTGGGTTTGCTCGCCTCGGCTGCATTATAGCATCTCTTCCTGATCGTGTCCACTCCAGGAGCCTCGAGCGGGGCGCGTGCCAAGGCGCTCGGCGATCCATGCGGCATGGAATGCCGGGCGGCATGGAATGCCGACGCCGAGCTAAGGCGGCATGGAATGCCGGGCGGCATGGAATGCCGGGGCGGCGCCTGATAGAATCAGGCTTCGGACGTCACGCCACGGAGGCCCCACAAGCCCGATTCTATCGGGCGCTACCGAGTAGCACGGCGATTGATCGCCGTGCGGGGCTCGGCGATCAATGCGACTTTGACTCTGCCGCGTATTGGCGTACAATGCATGGACATGCGCGGGCTCTGCCTGCGCCTTGCCCCCTGACCTGACCTCTGATCGTCCCTCAGAACCCGATTTGACACCTTGACAAACAGGGTGTATAATCAGTTGTTG
>JAAYEA010000208.1 GCA_012689325.1 Chloroflexota bacterium | reverse complement strand
CGGCGGCGCAGGATGGCGATCTTTTGCTCGGCGGTAAAGTGCTTGCGTGTCTCGGTCATGGAATCCTCCTGTAAGCGAGATGCTAACTCGATTACGAGGATTCTCCAATTCCAACTGAATCATATCATGACAAGGTCAAGTCCTCCAGGAAGGGTTGGAGAACTCATTCTATGGCCCGAATCAGCACTCCACAAATGTTAATTACGCAGTCTCGATACTACTTTGGTATAAGCTAAGTACGACCTAAAGGATAATCACAGACTCTTCGGCGGATGGATGTGCCCGAAGAGTTTTTCTTTTATATTTATGCCAGATCACAACGCCACGAACCGAGGAAGGACACCGATGAATCATCTCGTTTACCTGGACACGCATGCGGGGGAGCTGGAAAAGATCCTCAGCGGCACCAAGACTATGCTTATCATCGAGCATGACCCTGCCCAAGCCGCTGCGCAACCCGCGCACCCAGGCGACCACCTCTATTTCCTGAGGGACAACGGCGAATGTGCCGTGCGCGTCAAGGCGACCGTCATTCGCGTCCTGTGCCCGGCCAATGGTCTGAACGAAGAGCTGTCTCATACCTTGAAAGAGCTGCAGCCCAGGCTCCAGCTCACCGAGGACCAGTACAACGCCTGGTCGGCGAAGGAACAGGTCCTGCTGGTCGAGTTCGAGTCCGCCCACAAGATCGGCGCGATCCAGGTGGTGCCGCCCCAGACCGCGGGGCGGCCAGGCTGGAGTGCTTTCGAGGAAGCTGGCCCGATGGGGCCAGAGGAGGTCTCGCATGAACACCCAACCTTGACTTTGGAGGGGAAAGCGGTTGACCAGAACCAGCGAGGCTCGGCTTTGTGAAAGGAGAAGACAAGATGGATACCGATTCTCTGGTGATCGAGACCCATGGTCTGACCAAGTCTTACAAAGGTGTTGAGGCCCTGAAGGGCCTCAACCTGATGGTCCCGCGGCACTCGATCTTTGGCTTCCTGGGCCCCAACGGCGCAGGCAAGACGACGACGATGAAGCTGCTGCTGGGCCTCATCCGCCCAACGAGCGGGGGCGGCAAGGTTTTCGGGCGGGACATCGTGCGCGACAGCATCGCCATCCGCAGCCGCATCGGCTACCTGCCCCAACAGCCTCGTTTCGTGGATGGGATGACCGCCCGCGAGACGCTGCGCTTCACGGCTAGTTTTTTCTTCAGCGGCCCTGAGGCCGGGGTCGAGGAGCGGATAGACGAGACGCTGGCGCTGGTCGGGCTGTCTGACAAGGCCGACCGGTCGGTGAAGGGGTTCTCCGGCGGGGAGCGCCAACGGCTGGGCATCGCCCAGGCGCAGGTCCACTATCCCGACCTGCTGATCCTGGACGAGCCGGCGGCCGCGCTCGACCCGATGGGCCGCCGCGACGTGTTGGAGGTGATGGAGCGGCTGCGCAACCACACCACCATCTTTTACAGCACCCACATCCTGGACGACGTGCAGCGCGTCAGCGACGCGGTGGCCATCCTCAACCGCGGCGAGCTGGTGGCGCAGGGGCCCATCGAGGAGCTGCTGGCCGGTGGCGGCGAGCCGGTCTATATCCTGTCGCTGAAGGGCGATGCAACAGGCGCCCTGTCCCGCATCCGGGCCTTGCCCTGGGTATCGAGCGTCCGCGAGGTGGCGCGCAACGGCGCGGTGACCTGGGAGATCCACGTCACCGACGTCCAGGCCGCCGAGGCGCAACTGGTCAGGGAGGCGCTGGCCGGCGACTCTCTCACCCTGGTGGAGTTTGGCCGCAAGAGATTCGAACTGGAAGAGGTCTTTGTGAGCATCGTGGAAGGAGAAAACCATGGTCACTAACGCGGAATTGCAGCAAGTAGGAACGAGTGGCTGGCGCACCGGGCTGGGCAACCTGCTGCGCAAAGAGAACCATGCCTGGTGGGCCACGCGCCGGTGCGTAGTGCAAGCCGTGCTGTGGACCGTCATCGTCAATGGCATGACCGCGGCTATGGTGCTCCTTCTGGGGCCCATGGTAGGGGGGGATTCCCGCGGCCTCGGCGTCGAGTTTCTGTCAAGTTCGGAGGCATGGCCTTGGCTGCCGGCACCATCGTGCTGGTCCACGATGCGACCATCGGCGAGCGCCAACTGGGTGTGACCGAGTGGCTGCTGTCCAAGCCCGTGTCGCGGCCGGCCTATGTGCTCTCCAAGCTGTTCGCGCACGGCTTCGCCGTCCTGGTCATCCTGGTGGGCCTGCAGACCGCGCTGGGCTATGGCCTGCTGTGGCTGGCCACAGGCGAGGCGCTGCCCCTGCCGGCCTTTCTGACGGGCATGGCTGGCCTGGCGGTGAATGCCCTCTTTTACCTGGCGCTGACGTTAATGCTGGGCGTGCTGACGGCCAACCGCGTCGCCCTGCTGGGCGCGGCGCTGGGTCTGGCGCTGATAGGGTTTGTGGCCGTTCCCCTGGGCACCACCGTGGGCGCGGCCGTGATGCTGACGCCTTTCGCGATGATCCACGTTCTGCCGGCCGCCGTGATGGGGCAGCCCCTGCCGCTGTCCATCTGGGCGCCCATCGGCATCACAGCCATCCTGTCGGTCGTCTTTGTGGCGGTGACCCTGGCCAAGTTCGAGCGGATGGAGTTCTGGCGGGGGGGCGTGGGCCCGACAAGCGCCGCAACGGGGTGGAGGCAAGCTGCTCGACCGGTTCTCGGTCGCGGCAGCTTGCCTCCGTTTGCGCCTGGGTGGGCAGCCAGCACGCAGCAAGGGGAGCCATCGAATGGCATTGGGATCTTGGGGGCACTGAACACCCGCCAGTTTCGCATACTTCTTCCCAGCCCTTGACAATTGCCCCAACTCCCGCTATTCTCCTGATATATGCTCGACTTTTACAGGCTCAAACCCTTCTCCCTTCTGCCCAACCCTCGGTTCATGTATCTCAGCCAGCAATACGTCGAGACCAAGGCCAAGCGCGGCATGGCATGCCGCCTCTACTTCCCCCGCGATCGCACCGCCTCGCTCTACCCCTGCGGTCCGGAGGGCTCGAGCAAGACCTCGCTGCCGCGCCTCATCGCCCAGCGGGAGGACGACGATCCCCCGACCAAGCGGCATGGAATGCAGAGCCCGCTACTTCATCGCCCCCAACCTGCGCACCGCCAGCCAGCCCTTGCGCCTGATCTGCGACAATGCGGCATGGAATGCCGCGCGCACGGTGGCTCGCTGAAACGTCTGGAGGCCTTCCTGCGGGAGCTGGCCACGGGGGAAAATGGCGGCCTGGTGCGCCAGGCCGCGGGCGGGCACGCTGCCATAGATCAACTGGCAGGCCTTCTTGGGCGGGGCGCCCTCGCGGAAGAGGGTCGCTCGTCCCACTCCTCCTCGAACAGGCTGGGGTCCGTTTCGTTCTCCGGGCCACCCTCGGCTTGCCGCACGACTGGCCTTCTGCGGGCAGAATGGCCGCCCGCCGCCTGCACCCGGCGCAGGTGGCGCCGGAGGGCGGGGCGGCCACGGTGACCACGGGTAGCCGTTAGGCGCAAGGATAGCTCGCCCGCCGCCTGTGTGGGGTGATCGAGGAAACGCTGGAGCACGTGGCCAGGCAGGTAGCGATCGAGTTCGTGGTGGGGGAGAGTAACCCGTTTGGCGGCGCGCCCGCCTGGGTGTATGATGTAGGCAGGCGAACAAGATGGAAGAGAGACTGGCATGGCGCAGATGATGATGGAGGAGACACAGCTCAAAGAGCTGTTCAAGCAAGCCATGGTGGAGGTGCTCCAGGAGATCCTGGACAATCATCCTGGCCTGTCTCAGCTATGCCAGCGCCATGCTCAGGAGCGAGAAGAATTGACGCCCTGCTGGAACGAAAGCGCGGTGTGAGGAGGGGCGCGTATGGACGCATTAACGAAACTGGATGTGCTCAAGAGCCTCTATGCCGATCCGGGCGAGTTGGACGGCGTTTTGGACAAGCTCTTGGACCTCGCACTCAGCCAACAGCGCGGGCGGCTGGAGCGCTACGAGCGCGACCTGAGCGCTTTTGAGACGCGGCACGGCATGGCCTCGGCCGAGTTCTATCGGCGCTTTTCCGCGGGCGAGTTGGGCGACAACCTGGACTGGTTCGAGTGGGCGGGGCTGTACGAGCTGAGAGAAGAGCTGTTGTTGCGAATGCAGCAACTGGAAGGCGCGTCTTGAAAAACGCGAGCGAGTATCTGGCTCATCTCAAGTCGTTGATCATTCTCGACCCGCAGGTCTCCCATTGGACGGTGGTGCGCGAGGAGGCCCAAGGCGACGGGGGGCTGTTTCGCTATCGCCTGGCGCTGCAAGATGGCGGCCTATTGGAGATGGTGGAGCGCTTTCGCGTCGTGGCCGGCGAGGTGCAGGTCGGCATGTATGCCTTCCACTGGCAGGACGCCAACGGCGCCCTGGTCCGTCGCTGGGATAACGCCGCCCATCATCCAGAGATCTCGACGTATCCACACCACGTGCATGAAGGCGCAGAGGACCATGTGCTGCCACACGAACCCGTCTCTGCTGAAAGAATCCTGGCGTTGGTGGCGAGGGGCGCATAAAGGGGTTACCGTTACGATAACCCCTTGTAAGCCAAAGGCCTCCGAGTTCGCCGATCTACGATCGGTCACTGCTCGGAGGCCTGTGTTTTGCAGCAGCCCACGCAGTGGAACGTCCACCCGGGTGGACTACAGGGGGTATCGTTACAACAACTCGTTGTCACGGGCGCCTGTCTCGCGCCCGCGCAGTTGACGCCGCCCCTGAGCTGTGCTAGAATAAGCCACATACAGATTATACTAATCAACAGGTGGCTTATTTAGCAGGGAGGCGCGCCATGTTCGTGGACCGCCAGGCCGAGCTGGCCTTTCTGAATGCCGTCTTGGAGCGCAAGCGCCCCACGGCGGCCCAGTTCATCCTCCTCTACGGGCGCCGTCGCGTGGGCAAGACGGTGCTGCTGCGCCACTGGGCCGAGCAGGCGGCGATCCCGCATACCTACTGGGCGGCGGAGAAAGAGCCCGCGGCGCTGCAACGGCGCAAGCTCTTCGCCCGGCTCTTGGGCGTCGAACCGGCTCGGGCGGCCTCCTTTGATTCCTGGGCCGACGCCTGGCAGGCCATCGCCGCCTTCCTGGGGGACCGGCGACACCTCCTCATCCTGGACGAGTTCACCTACGCCGTCGAGGCGGACCCCGCCATGCTTTCCTCGCTCCAACACGCCTGGGACCAGCAGTTCAAGGATGCGCAGGCGATCCTGGTCCTGTGCGGCTCCCACGTCCACGCCATGGAGGCGCTGCAATCGCGCCAGTCGCCGCTCTTTGGCCGCCTGACCGGCCAATGGTGGCTGCAGCCGCTCCCCTTCGCCGCCCTGCGCGCATTCCTGCCCCAGTGGTCAGCGGAGGAGCGGGTGGCGGCCTATGCCGTGGCGGGCGGCGTGCCTGCCTATCTGGAATGGCTGGACCCCGACCTGTCGCCGGGCGACAACATCCAGCGGGTGATCCTGGCTCCGGGGAGCATGTGGGTGGCCGAGCCGGCCTTTTTGCTCTATGACGAGGTCCGCGAGCCCGCCACGTACCTGGCCATCCTGAAGGCCATCGGCGCCGGGAACCACAGCCTCTCCGAGATCGCCGACGCGGCGCTGGTGGGCAAGCCGCACCTATCAGCCTATCTGGCCCGCCTGCAAGAGCTGCGTCTGGTGGAGCGGCGGCTGCCGGCTACGGTGCCCCCGGCGGCGCGGCGGCTCGCCCGCAGCGGGCGCTATCACCTCTCCGACCCCTACTTTCGCTTTTATTTTCGCTTCATCGCGCCCAACCAGGACGAGCTGGCCTATCGCCCGGAGGCGGTGCTGCCGCGCATCCGCGAGGGCCTGCGGGCGTTCGTGGGCCAGACGGCCTTCGAGGAGCTATGCCGCCAATGGGTTGCCGATCAGAAGCGGGCCACTCAGGGCCGGGCGGGTCGCTTGCCTTTGGCGATCCAGGAGGTGGGTAGCCATTGGAGCCGCGCGGTCCAGGCGGACGTGGCCGCGGTGGATTGGGCGGGGCGGGCGATCCTGCTGGGGGAGTGCAAGTGGGGCGCGGAGCCGGTGGACCGGGCCATGATCCGCGAGTTGCTGGAGGTGCGGACGCCCAAGGTGCTGCGGGAGCTGCCCGATGGCGGCGCCATAGATGGCGGCGCCACAGATGGCGGGGGCTGGCGGGTGCACCACGTCTTTTTCGCGCGGGCGGGCTACACCGAGGCGGCGCGGGCCGAGGCCGCGGCGGCCGGGGTCGAGCTGGTGGACCTGGCGAGGCTGGATGCGGAGCTGTAGGGGGAGTTTGGGCTAACTGGCAGGCAGGCGAACCTATCTATCGCCGTTTTTTCCTTGACCCCCTCCGTGACCGCCGCGTAACGCGACAGGGCGTGGCCCTGGCCTGATCCTCTCCGTCCTCCTAGCTTTATCTGATCTCCCGCCCGCCCGGGTGGACGGTCCACTTTGTGGACTAGCCCTTCCCCGCCAACCTCCGCCACTCCTCCAGGAAGCTCAGCACCGCCGGGTAGTGCTCCTGGCGGATGTTTTTGTAGCTGGAGACGCCGAACCGCCGGTAGAGCTCGGAAAAGTCGGATTGGTAATAGTTCTTGTCGCCCAGGGTCTGGGTCAATAGCTCCGCCAGCGCCTTGACCTCCAGCGACACCTCGGCCGCCTGCTCCTTGGTGATCAGCGACGCCGGCGAGACCCGCTGCTCCAGCACCGCCAGCCGCCGCCCCAACTGCCCCACCACCTGCGCCGCGCGGTCCAGCCGGTCGGCGTTGTTCATCGCCAGCGCCTCCACGCGCATCTGCTCCTCGGCCAGTTGCGCCACGGCCAGCCCCAGCGCCCGGATCTCGCCCAGGGTGCGGCCCTGGCCGGTAGGGGCCGCCGTCCCCGGCGCAACATCCCGCTGGAAGGCTTCCCAGAGCACGCGATAGCACTCGCGCTGGTAGCGGATGACCTTGTCGCGCAGCGCTTCCTTGACGCGGTTGACGCTGACGCCGAATAGCCAGCCGTGGAGCATCTCAGCGGGGATGGTATGATTCAGTCGAAATTGGAGGCACGCCTCGTTTCGTTAAGCAGCTGTCAGCACTGGCATCAGCAGATCTGGCGACAAGCGGCAGGGCTGCCGATGCACCTGTTCTCTGGCCTCGCGCGCCGCCGACCTGCTGCACGTGCCGTATCGGAAGCGCGGGCTGGGGCTCGTGCACGCCATCGCGATCGACCCCGCGACCGGTCGCCTCTCCGGCGCGGCGGATGCCGGGGCAGGGGGCATGGCGCTGGGGGCCTGAGCCGCTAGAACGAGATCAGGTCCAGCTCGCGCAGCAGCCCGAAGTAGCCCACCAAGAACTCGGTATCGCGCCGACCGCTTTCCATCGCCACCAGATGGGCGATCTCGAGCAGGTTTCGCTGGCCGTCGGCCCAGTACAGCGCGAGGAGCGACATCTCCCGGCCGACCTTGTGGCGCTCCTGCCAGGCGCGGATCTCCTCGCGCCGCTCAAACGGCAACCGGTGGAGATACTCGGCCACGGGGATGGGGCCGGGGAACTTTCTGGTCGGGACGATGGCCGCGGCCTGCGCTTCCCACGCGTCGGGCGGGCTCGCGGGCGCCGCGGGGACCTTGTCCAGGCCCAGCGCCCTGGCGCGCTCGGCGATGGCCTCCTCGGCCCGCTTCACCTCCGCCTGCAGGGCCTGCGCGGCGAAGGTTTGGGCCTTCCCCAGCCATCCGTCGGCGGCGGGATCCAGGCGTCGCAAGGTGGCCAGCGCTTCCCGCTCGCGGTCGGCCCAGTAGGCCGCCTTTTGCGCCAACTCCGCGACGCTCTGGGCCAGCTCCTCCCCCTGGGCCGCGGACATGGCCGCGGTGATCACGTCCTGGACGCGGCGCGCGGCGACGCCCCGGTAGCGGGTGAGCATCTCCTGGGCGAGCCACTGCGCCTGAGGGGCCCCCGCCTGGGCCAGAAAGTAGGCGTAGGCGCTGGTCCCGATCCCCACTTTCGCCAGCATGGCCGGGCTGACCTTGTCCAGCGTGTCCTCCGAGGTGTGGTAGAACCGGTCGGGCCATTGGATGAGCATGGGCG
>JAAYEA010000207.1 GCA_012689325.1 Chloroflexota bacterium | reverse complement strand
TGGAGCGATTATCATGGCGAGGCGTATGGCCTTGCCGATCCCCTCACCGAGGTTCCATTGCTGGAGATGCCTCGGCCCAGGCGGAGAGTCTCTCCCTCTCGGCTGCACCGCCTGAGCCAAAATCGATGAAGAGCGTTGTGGGGTCGCTACCTTGGGGCCTGATCCGCCCGCGACAGGGTCCGTTGCGGGGGCAGTCCCGCCAATCGAGAATGGGAGGCTGGTTCATGAGCAGCGGCATCAAGCAGTTCCCGGACATGGACAAGTTCGACAAGATCATCTTTCAGTTGGGCGAAGCCGAAAAGGTTGCCAACTCGATCCAGGCCAAGAGCGGCAAGGACATCTTGGACCTGATCAGCAAGGCCAAGGCCAAGGCCAAGCAGGCGCGGGACAAACTGGTGTCGGCTTCCGGCGCCAAAAAGGGCGAATAGCCGAGGCTATCCCGGATGCCAAGCCCGAGAGGCCGGAGCTGATCCGGCTGATACGCTTTGCGTCCGCGCCGGAGACAAATGCATAGCGCATCGAAGGCAAGAAGGGAGCGCCCCTGCGTGGGAGGCTCCCTTTTTTCGCGTGCGGCGGGGGTGCGCTATAATGGCGCCATTGGCCCAAGCAAGCAACGGAAAGGAACCCATCCATGATCCAGATCGCCGAGGTGCTCCCGCCGCAGCCGACCCCGCTGTGGCGCCTGGTCAAACAATGTGGCATCGACCATGTGGTCGGAGGCATGGATTTCAGCCGCGGCCTGAATGTGAGCCGCGACGAACTCCCCTGGAGCTACATGTCGCTTCTGCGGGTCAAGACCGCCTATGAGGACTATGGCTTCCACCTCGACGTGCTGGAAAGCCGCCCGTCGCTGACCCGCGCCAAGCTGGGGCTGCCCGGCCGCGACGAGGAGATCGAGCATGCCTGCGAGCTGATCCGCAACCTGGGCGCGTTGGGCGTGCCGGTCTGGTGTTACGAGTGGATGCCCGTCTTCAACTGGACCCGCACCTCCACCACCATCCCGGCGCGGGGCGGCGCGCTGGCCACCGGCTATGACCATGCCCTGATGCAGGCCGCGCCCCTCACCGAGTATGGGGTCGTCGGCGAGGAGCAGCTCTGGGCCGCGCTGGACTATTTCCTGCGCGCCGTGGTCCCCGTGGCGGAGGAGGCGGGGGTCAAGCTGGCGATGCACCCCGACGACCCGCCGCTCTCGCCCATCCGCGGGCTGGGGCGGATCATGCGCAGCCTGGACAACTATCAGCGGCTGCTGGACCTCTACCCCAGCCCGGTCAATGGCATCGCCTTCTGCCAGGGCAATTTCGCCCTGATGACCTCGGACGTGCCCGCGGCGATCCGCCACTTTGGCCGCCAAGGCAAGGTCTTTTTCGTCCACTTTCGCGATGTGCGCGGCACCGCTGAGAAATTCGTGGAGACCTTTCACGACGATGGGCAGACGGACATGCTCGCGTGCATGCGGGCCTACCGCGACATCGGCTTTGAGGGGGTCTTGCGCCCCGATCACGTGCCGACCATGGAGGGCGACAGCAACGATCGCCCATCCTATTCGTCGGTGGGGCGGCTCTTTGCCATCGGCTACGTCAAGGGCCTGCGGGAGGCCATCTACGGCGCCGAGGCGCCGTGCGGCGAGGCGGCCTGAGGCGAGACGGCGTAGTGTTCGCCCACTTCCCGGGTGAGCGATCACAGGAGGGCGATCACAAGGATCGCCCCTACCGGCGAACTCGGCTCAAGCGTTGGGACGACCTGTTGGGGCGGGTTTGTTGGGGCGAACCTTGTGTTCGCCCTCCTCACCCTCTCCTCGCCGTTTTGTAAGCAAACTGTAAGGTTGGACGTTGAAAAGCGCCGGTCTGGTGTGCTATGATATACTCAGCGCATCGGCGGCGGCTTGCTGGAAGCCGCCATTAGGGCGCGCCTGCTCTTCCTTTCCTTCGTGTGCCTGCGCCGCTCACCCTGGGGCGGCTTGACGATGGGGACGCTGGATCAATGACTGGATTTCCACAAGGAGGTGGTGGACGAGCCATCGCACGGATGGCGAGCGTTTCGTAGCGACGCTGGCTGTTTCCCATGAGAAAGGAATGGAGCGATGAAGAGGTTCTTTTGCCTTTTGGCAGTACTGGCCATGCTGTTGACCGCCAGCCCGATCGCGGCGCAAGGCGTCGAGCCGGTGGAGCCGCTGGTCCCGCCGCCCGCTGTGGAGGCCGGCGAGATGATCAACGAGACCCCCGGCCTCTGGTTCGTCGAGTTGGCCAGCCCGCCTAGCAGCGACGGCACCTCATCCGCCACCCTATACGCGGAAAAAAAGGCTTGGCGCGTCGCTGCTCGCAAGGCAGGTCTCCAGTATGCGGAGCGCTACGCCTTTAGCCGGCTCTGGAACGGCCTGTCCATCGAGATCAAGCCCGGCGAGCTGGCCAAGCTGGGCCGCATCGCCGGCGTCAAGGCGATCTATCCGGTGGAGACCATCGCCATCCCCGAGACGACCACTAGCCTGGACCCCGAGCTGTACACGGCGCTGGCCATGACCGGCGCGGACGTGGCCCAGTCCGAGCTGGGCTACACTGGCGCGGGGATCAAAGTCGCCGTGGTGGACACCGGCATCGATTATGACCACCCCGATCTGGGCGGCTGCTTTGGCCCCGGCTGCCGCGTGGCCTACGGCTACGACCTGGTGGGCGATGCCTTCAATGCCGACCCGGCCAGCGCCAGCTATAACCCCGTCCCTGTGCCGGATGACGATCCCGATGATTGCGCTGGCCACGGCACCCACGTCGCCGGCATCATCGGCGCGAACGGGACGGTCAAGGGCGTGGCGCCCGAGGTGACCTTTGGCGCGTACCGCGTCTTTGGCTGCGAGGGCTCCACCACTGCCGATGTCATGATCGCCGCCATGGAGATGGCCCTGCTGGACGGCATGAAGGTGCTCAACATGAGCATCGGCTCGGCGTTCCAGTGGCCGCAGTACCCCACCGCCCAGGCCGCCGACCGGCTGGTGAACAAGGGCGTGGTGGTGGTGGCCTCCATTGGCAACAGCGGCGCCAATGGCCTCTACTCCGCCGGCGCCCCCGGCCTGGGCCAGAAGGTCATCGGCGTGGCCTCGTTCGATAACAGCAACGTGTTCTTGCCGTATTTCACTGTCAACGGCGAGAAAATCGGCTATATCACCATGACCTTCTCGCCCGCCCCGCCGACCAGCGGCATGGAAGAGATTGTCTGGCTCGGCCGCGGCTGTCTGGACAACGACACCGCCACACCTGGCAACCAGCCTGATCCCTATCTCGGCGACCCGAACGGAAAGGTGGCCCTGGTCCAGCGCGGCGTCTGCGGTTTTGGCGAAAAGGCTGCGCGCGCCATCGCTGCCGGTGCTACGGCGGTCGTCGTTCAGAACAACGCGTCGGGCGTCTTTAACGGCACGCTGGGCGCGCCGCTGGATGGCGTGACGCCCGTGGTCGGCATCTCGCTGGAGGCCGGCAACTATATCCGGGCGCAGGCGACCCCGGTGATGATGACCTGGACCGACCTGATGGCTTCCTTCCCGAGCCCCACCGGCGGGCTGATCTCCTCCTTCAGCTCGTACGGCCTCTCGCCCGACCTGGCGCTCAAGCCCGATATCGGCGCGCCGGGCGGCAACATCTATTCCACCTACCCGCTAGAGCTGGGCGGCTATGCCACACTGAGCGGCACCTCCATGTCCTCGCCGCACGTGGCGGGCGCGGTGGCGCTGCTGTTGCAGGCCAAGCCCAAGACCAACTCGCAGATCGTGCGCACCATCCTGCAGAACAGCGCCGATCCCAAGGCTTGGTGGGGGGCCCCAACAGCGCCTTACCTGGATAACGTCCACCGCCAGGGCGCGGGGATGCTGGACATCGACGACGCCATCCTGGCCACCACCCGCGTCGAGCCGGGCAAGCTCGCCGTCGGCGAGAGCGAGGCCGGGCCGCAGGCCTTTACCCTGCGCGTGGAAAACAGCGCCAAGATGCCCGTCACCTACGACCTGTCGTCTGTCAACGCGCTTTCCACCGGGCCAAACACCTTCACCGTTGCCGCTTACACCTCCAACGCCTCCGTGACCTTTGACATGGCCAGCGTCACGGTCCCGGCCAAGGGGAGCGCCGAGGTGGTGGCGACCATCAACCCGGCCACTGGGCCGGCGGGCGGCCAGTACGGCGGCTACATCGTCTTGACCCCGCAGGGCGGCGGGCAGGTCTATCGCGTGCCCTTTGCCGGGTTCATCGGCGACTATCAGAGCAAGCAAGTGCTGGTGCCGACTTCCTATGGGTTCCCCTGGCTGTCTGTGCTGTACATGGGGAGCTACTACAAGCTGGCTGATCCGGCTGATTGGACCTTTACCATGGAGGACGGCAACATCCCCTACGTGCTGGCCCACCTGGATCATCAGTCGCGGCGGCTGCGCCTGGAAGTGTTTGCGTACAAGGACGGCGCCATCGGCCGCTCCTGGTTCCGCGCCTTCCAGGACGAGGAATACGTGCCGCGCAACAGCACGGCTACCGGCTTTTTCGCCTTCCCGTTCGACGGGACGACGATCAGCGGCAACAAGCTGCGCATGGTTCCCGATGGGATGTACGTGCTCAAGCTCTCGGTGCTCAAGGCCCTGGGCGATGAGAACAACCCGGACCATTGGGAGACCTGGACCTCGCCGGCGTTCGTGATCGACCGGCCTTAGGCCCCGCGCGATCCTAGCACAAGCTCCTGCAAGGTCCCCTGCCTTGCAGGAGCTTTTTCGTTGGGAGGGAAATCCACCACCGAGACACAGAGGACACAGGGTCAAGAGGGCAGGAAACGAGGACGATCCGGGGCAAAGGCATGCACCTGGGCGAGTCAAGGCCCCTTCCCCTCCTGTCCATGTCTTCCTCCGCGCTCTCTGTGCCTCTGCGGTGCATCTTCCCCCTCTTTGACGGACAGCGGCGCTCGTCTATAATGGAGGCGGCATCATCCCTGCCGACGCGTGGAAAGGAGCGCCCCATGTGGCGAGCATACCTGACCCCGACCACCCTGGAGGAGGCGCTGGCGATGCTGGCCGAGCACCGCGGCGAGGCGCGCATCATCGCCGGCGGCACCGACCTGGTGCTGCAAAGCCAGCAGGGCAAGTGCCCCTCCACGGTGATGGTGGACATCACCCGCCTCCCTGGCCTGGACCAGATCGCGGAGCGGGACGGCTATCTCCAGATCGGCGCGCTGGCCACCCATGGGCAGGTGGCCTCCTCCCCGCTGATCCGCGAGCGGGCCGAGGTGCTGGCGCTGGCCTGCGGCTGGGTGGGCGGGCCGCAAATCCGCAACGTGGCCACCCTGGTGGGCAACGTGGTGAACGCGCTGCCCGCCGCTGATGGCGCCGTGGCGCTCTTTGCCCTGGACGCCGAGGCCGAGGT
Source organism: Chloroflexota bacterium (assembly GCA_012689325.1). Lineage (GTDB taxonomy): Bacteria > Chloroflexota > Anaerolineae > JAAYEA01 > JAAYEA01 > JAAYEA01. The sequence goes on along the minus strand of JAAYEA010000207.1, from coordinate 3,282 downwards.
GGTGAACTTGCGCGGGCGCCGCTGGCTGCCCGTCGCCGAGCTGTACAGGGGCGTGGGGCTCTGCACCATCGACTCGTGCGTGGAGCTGGTGACGGCGCTGCGCTTTCGGGCGCTGGGGCCGGGGCAGCGCAGCGCCTACGAGCGGCTGGCGCCGCGGCGCGTGCTGGCGTTGCCCATCGTCACCGTGGCGGCGGTGATCGAGATCGCGGAGGGCCGCTTTGTCGAGGCGCGCATCGCCGTCGGGCCCGTGGCGCCGACGCCATTCCGCGCGGTCCGGGCCGAGGCGGCGCTGGTGGGGCAGCCCGTCACCGCCGAGGTCATCGCCCAGGCGGCGGCGCTGGCCGCGGCGGACGCCCAGCCGCGCGATAGCGCCACCCGCGGCAGCCGCGAATACCGCCTGGACATGGTGGAAGCCCTGGTCCGCCGGGCTTTGTCGCAAGTGATGACAGGATAGGAAATGCACCGCAGAGACGCTGAGGGCGCAGAGAGAAGGCAAGGGGGAAGGGGAGCCGAGCCGGTTCATCACTCCTGGCTATGTGCTTCTCTGCGCTCTCTGCGTCTCTGTGGTGAGACTCCTTTTCTTGGGGGTGCACGATGGTAGAGATCGCACTAACCGTCAACGGCAAGGACGTGACCGCCGAGGTGGCGCCGGACGAGATGCTGGCCGACCTGCTGCGCGAGCGGCTCGGCCTGATCGGCACCAAGGTCGGCTGCAGCGAGGGCGAATGCGGCGCCTGCACGGTGCTGGTGGACGGCCGCGCCGTGGTCAGTTGCCTCTACCCCGCGGCGAAGGCTGGGGGGCGGCAGGTGACCACCATCGAGGGGCTGCCGCAGGACGGGCAACTGCACGCCATCCAGCAGGCGTTTATCGATTGCGCCGCGTCGCAGTGCGGCTATTGCACGCCGGGGATGATCATGTCGGCGGTAGCGCTGCTGGCCGAGCACCCGCGCCCCACCCGTGAGCAGATCGAGGCGGGAATCTCGGGCAACCTCTGCCGCTGCACCGGCTATTACCAGATCGTCGAGGCGATCGCATTGGCGGCGGAGAGGATGGCGGGGGAGGCGCAACATGGAGCCTAGATACGTCGGCCAGAGCGTGACGCGCTACGACATCGCCACCAAGGTGCAGGGGCAGCGCAAGTACCCCCAGGATTTCGACATGGAGGGGCAGCTCTACGCCAAGGTGGTCTGGAGCGAGCATCCCCACGCCATCGTGCGCGCCATCGACGCCAGCGCCGCCGAGGCCCTCCCCGGCGTGGTGCGCGTCCTCACCCACCGCGACGTGCCCGTCAACGAATACGGCATCAACATCATGGACCAGCCCGTGTTGGTGGCCGTGGGCGACAAGGTCCGCTGGATGGGCGACCGGATCGCCCTCGTGGTGGCGGAGAGCCAGCGCGTCGCCGAGGAGGCCCGCCGCCTGGTGCGCGTGACCTACGAGCCGCTGCCGGTGGTGGACGACCCCCGGGCGGCCATGGGCCCCGGCGCGCCGCTGGTCCACGCGAATCGGGAGCGTAACATCCTCTTGCAGCTCGCCATCCGCCACGGCGACGTGGCCGAGGGCTTTCGCCAGGCGGACGTGGTGGTGGAGGGCGAATACGCCGCCGACGCGGTGGACCACGCCTATCTGCAGCCGGAGGCGGCGCTGGGCTATATCGACGACCAGGGCCGGGTGACGGTGATCGCCGCGGCGCAGTGGGCGCACGACGACCTGCACCAGCTCGCCCACCTGCTCGATCTGCCCGAGGACCAGGTGCGCGAGATCGTCCCGGCCATCGGCGGCGCCTTTGGCGGCCGCGAGGACATGTTTATCCAGCACCTGGCCGCGCTGGCCGCCTATTGCCTGCGCCGCCCCGTCAAGATGGTCTGGGGCCGCGACGAGTCGATGCAGCGCAGCGGCAAGCGCCACCCCTTCTATATGCGCTACAAGACCGGCGCCACCCGCGAGGGCCGGCTCACCGCCCTGGAGGCCGAGATCATCACCGACGCCGGGGCCTATGCCTCCACCAGCACGGTGGTCCTCTCCAATGCCGTCTCATTCGCGGCGGGCCCCTACGCCGTCCCCCACGCCAGGATCGACGGCTACACGGTCTACACCAACAATGCCGTGACCATGGCCATGCGTGGCTTTGGCGCGACGCAGCCGCCCATCGCCCACGAGGCGCAGATGGACAAGCTGGCCGCGGCCCTGGGGATGGACCCGGTGGAGCTGCGCATGCGCAACCTCTACGAAGAGGGCAGCGTCGCCATCACCGGCAATCGCATGGGCCACGGCGTCGGCGTCCGCGAGACGCTGCGCCAGGCGGCGCTGGCCGCGGGCTGGCGGCAGGTGGATGGGCTGTGGGTGGCCCCCACGCTAGAGCCCCCCGCCGCGCCGCACCTGCGCCGGGGGATCGGCGTCGCCTGCGCCTACAAGAACGTGGGCTATTCCATGGGCTTTGACGACACCTCCACCGCCGAGGTGGCGCTGGCCCTGGACGAGGCGGGCGAGATCACCCGGGCGCTGGTCAGGATCGGCGCCTCCGAGGTGGGGCAGGGCGTCTGGACGGCGCTGCAACAGATCGCCGCCGACGCGCTGCGGATCGAGCTGGGCCGGGTCAATCTGGCGCTGGTGGACACCGCCAGCGTGCCCAGCGCGGGGTCGGCCTCCGCCTCGCGCCACACCTACATGTCGGGCAACGCCGTGCTGCGGGCCTGCCGGGAGGCGCTGGCCGAGCGCGACCGCCAGCGCCGCGCGGGCCGCCTGGGCAAAAAGGTCGCCGCGACCTATACCTACCATGGGCGGGAGGGGACGGCCACCACGCCGCTGGACCCGCTGACGGGCCAGTGCGAGCCGCACATCGCCTATAGCTATGCCACCCAGATCGCGCTGGCGGAGGTGGATATGGAGACGGGCGTGGTGACGCTGCCCAAGCTCTGGGCCGCCACCGACGTGGGCAAGGCCATCAACCCACAGATGATCTATGGGCAGGTGGCGGGGGGCGTGCACATGGGCGTGGGCTATGCCCTCACCGAGCATTTCATCCAGCGCGGCGGGCGGGCGCTGACCCAGAGTTTCACCGAGTACCACATCCCCACCGTGCGGGATATGCCCGCCGAGTTTGTCGACATCATCGTCGAGGTCCCCGACCCCACGGGGCCGGGGGGCGCCAAGGGGATGGGCGAGACGCCGACCCTCCCCACCGCCCCGGCGATCCTCAGCGCCATCCACGACGCCGCCGGCGTCTGGGTGAATGGCGTCCCCGCCGGTCCGGAGCAGGTGTATCTGGCGATCAAGAGGGA
>JAAYEA010000206.1 GCA_012689325.1 Chloroflexota bacterium | reverse complement strand
TTCTCCTGGTCCATCAGGGCCGCACTTGGAGCCAGCCTTTCCACATCCAGCCCGTGTCGCCGCCCCAGGATGGGAGCGCATCCACCGCGCGCATATAGACCTGGTGCCGGCCCGCGAACGCGGGCTCGAACGTCAGCCGCCAGTACATGATCCGCGTTCGCGCATCCGCCGCGCCGGGGTAGCTCCATTGGCAGATGACCCGGACATCCTGGTTCTGCAGCACGGCATCCGCCCGCGGCGTCACCCCTGCGCCCCAGTGGGTCCCCGCGGAATCGGCGAGGTAGAGCAAGTTTGCCCGCTGGTCGTACTTCAGAAAGACTCCCCCCGGCGCCATGTCGCCCCCTGGCAAGATATCGGCGATGGCCAAGTAGAGCGTGTTGAGGTTGGGCCAGCCATCCAGGTCGCGGTAGCGCGGATTGAGGGTTATCTGTGCTGCCCTGGGGATCACGCTGTTGAGGGCATCCGGCGGAATCAAAGAGCTGGGCGCGCGGTTGACGACCCAGTCGCCATGATCCATCCAGTCGGTGAGCGCTCCTTCCGTGGACTCGGCGCGGAGAGAGACGTCGTATTGCGTGCCGCTCATGCGCCAGCTCGGGGCCAGGGCCCAGGTCACCGTCAGCCGGTCCGTGTCGGTGAGCACCGCGCACCGGCTGACGTCCACCGCGCCAAAGCTGTGCGCGATGGTGCTGGCCGTCCCTGGCGCATGCCCGCCCAGCCACGCCTGGTCATCTGGCCGCCGCAGGTGCAGCAGGCCGCTAGACACATCGTAGCGGAGATAGAGGCAGTTGGTGAGGCTCTCGGTGGCGTTGACCAAGAGATAGGCGTAGCGGAGGTCATCGTAACCCTCGCCATCCCAATAGGACGCGGTCAGAAGCTGGGTGGTGCCAGGGATGGAACCCCGCACAGCGGGCGCAACGCCCAGGGTTCCCAGCCCCGCCCAGCGCGCGAGGCGATAGGCGGCGCTGGCCCCCGCCAGGGTGAACGACCCACCAGCGTACAGGTTATCGCGGCCATCCACCGCCAGCGCCAGGGCGGCGTCGTTCAGCCCCCCGCCCAAAGCGCGCCAGCCGCCGCCGTCCCACCAGGTCACGTAGCGAACCTGGCCGCCGTCGGCGTGGGTGAAATGTCCCCCCGCGTACAGGTGCCCCAAGCTATCCAGCGCCAGCGCGCGGACCACATCGCTCACGCCCCCGCCCAAAGGCTGCCAGGCGCCGCCGCTCCACCGCGCCACATAGTTGGCGCCATGGCCCCCAGCCTGGGTAAAGTGGCCGCCGACATAGAGCCCGCTGCCGTCCCAGGCCAGGGCGCGGATGGCGTCATTCACCCCGCTCCCCAAGGGCTGCCAGGCGCTGCCATTCCACCGCGCCACGTGATTGGCGCTGAGGCCCCCGGCCTGGGCGAAATTGCCGCCGACATAGAGGCCGCTGCCGTCCCAGGCCAGCGCGCGGGCCGGGCCATTCAGCCCGCTGCCCAAGGCCGACCAGGCGCCGCCGCCCCACCGCGCCACGTACTGGGCGTTCACCCCGCCCACCTGGGTAAAATAGCCGCCGATGTAGAGGTTGCCGTCGCCATCCAGCGCCAGGGCCTCGACGCTGTCATTGGCCCCGCCCAGGTCGTGCCAGCCGTCGCCGTCCCACCGGGCGATATACTGGGCCGCCAGGCCGCCCGCCCGGGTGAAATGCCCGCTGACATAGAGATGGCCCGCCCCATCCACCGCGAGCGCCTTGACGAGGCCATTGACACCGCTGCCCAGGGGATGCCAGGCGCCGCCGCTCCACCGGGCCACCCGCGCGCAACTGACGCCGCCGATGGAGGTGAAATCGCCCCCCGCGTACAACTGCCCTGCACCGTCCATCACCAGGGCATTGACCGCGCCATCGGCGCCGGGCCAGCCAAAGGTCCCAGACCAGCGGTCCTCGCCCGCGGCCAGTTGGGCCATCTCTCCCTGTGCTGCTGCGCGCGGAAGCCGCCATGTCGCGACCATCAGCGCGCCCAGCAGCAGGGCCAGCGCCAGGTACAGCCAGTGAGTAGATCGTCGGTGCGTCGCCATTTCGTCCTCCGTGGCCAGCTAACCGGACCCTCCCCCGGAGCCAGTATAGCGAGCGCGCTCGGGATGCCAAATCCGCCCGCGCTGGATGCGCGCGGGGACGAGGCGATGGCGCCCTCGGGCTTGTACCACATCTCCACCACCCCTCCATGACTTCTCCACAATCCGCCCCTATACTGGGCAGTGAAGCGACGAGACGACGAAACCTCCTCCTGGAACACACGGCCCAATCCCATCCCGGGGCCTCCGGCCAAGGCCCACTAGGAAGATCGCTCGGCCAGTCGGGTCACAGCACTCGAGCCCGGCGATCCCTGGCTAGTCACGAGGGAGAGCACCCCTTGAGGATGGGTTGATGCAGGGCGTCTTGGGGCGAGAACGGCTCGCCCCAAGACGCCCTCGCGATGATGGCAGATTCCCGGCCGCCGAGTATAATAGGTGGGGACCGCTTGCGCGCCGGGGAGGGAATGACGAGCGATGGCTCAGCGTATTCTGGTAGTTGACGACGACAAGGGGATCGTCCGCTTGATGCGGGCTTATTTGGAGCAGGCTGGCTTTCAGGTCTTGGTGGCCTATGACGGCAAGAGCGCCATGCGCTGCCTGCGCCAGGACCAGCCGGACCTGGTGGTGCTCGACCTGATGCTGCCCGACCTGGATGGCTGGGAGATCACCCGCATCATGCGCAGCGACGAGACGCTGGCCAAGATTCCTATCCTTATGCTCACCGCCCGCATCGAGGATAGCGACCGCATCCTGGGCCTGGAGTTGGGAGCAGATGATTACCTCCCCAAGCCCTTCAATCCCCAGGTGGTTTGCGCCCATGTCCGCGCAGTGCTGCGCCGAACCCTCGCCGAGCCCGTGATTCCCAAGCAGGTCTGCATCGGCGAGCTGTGTCTGGACCTGGACCGCCACGAAGTGTCCGTCGCCTGCAAACCGGTGGAGCTGACGCCCACCGAGTTCGAGTTCCTGCGGGCGCTCATGGAGCATCCTGACCACGCCTTTACCCGCACCGAGCTGATCGAGGCGGCCTTGGGCTATACCTATGAGGGCCTGGAGCGCACCGTGGACAGCCACATCAAGAACCTGCGCGCCAAGGTCGAGCCCAACCCCCGCTCGCCAACCTATATCCAAACCGTCTATGGCGTGGGCTACCGCTTGCAGGGGGCGCCGTGAGACTGCTGGACACCCTCTGGTTGCGCCTGACCATCGCCTTCACGCTGGTGATCCTGGCCAGCGTGAGCATCATCGCCATCCTCAGCAGCCAACAGACCGAGGAAAGCTTTCGCCAGTACATCGTGCACAGCGAGGTTCTGCTCTCCAGCGGCACGATCAGCACCCTTCAGGATTATTACCGGCAGAACGGCACCTGGGAAGGCGTAGGAAGCATCCTGGAAGGAGGCGTGCTGCCCAATCGCCAGGTTCCTCGGAGCCCCGCCACCGAGCCCTTCGATCGCCGGGGCAAGCTGGATGTCATCGTGGCCGACGCCAAGGGCAAGATCACCTATGACAGCACCGGCCGGGAACAAGGCCGCAAGCTCGATGACCGAGACCTGGCCAAGGCCATCCAGATCGTCAACCAGGAGTCGAGCCAGGTGGAAGGCTATCTGCTCATCGCCCTCCCCGCCCCCGACTCGCTGGGCCCCTTGGAGGTGGCCTTCCTGGCTCGCCTGCGACGCCTGGTGACGCTGGGCCTGGGCACAGGGCTGGCGCTTGGCCTCATCGCCAGCGTCCTGATCAGCCTGGGGCTGACGGCTCCCCTGCGGCGGCTGGCCGGCGCCGCCCGCGCGGTCGCCAGCGGCGATCTCAGCCAGCGGGTGCCCGAGCAGGGAACCTTGGAGGTTCGGCAGGTGGCGCGCGATTTCAACGAGATGACCTCCAGCCTGCAACAGGCCGAGCAGTTGCGCCAGAACCTGATGGCCGACGTGGCCCACGAGCTGCGCACGCCGCTGAGCGTGCTGCAGGGCAACCTGCGCGCTATCCTGGATGATGTATATCCCCTGGACAAACAAGAGGTCGCCCTGCTCTTTGACGAGACCCGCATCCTGGGGCGCCTGGTGGAGGATCTGCACGAGCTGGCTTTGGCCGAGGCGGGACAACTGCAGTTGCACTGGCGCGAGGCCAACGTCGGCGCGCTGATCGCGGCCGCGCTGGCTCGCTTTCAGCCCGCGGCGGAATCGCGCGAGGTCACCCTGGGCAGCCAGGTCGCCGATAACCTGCCCACCATCCAAGCCGACCCGGATCGCTTGGCACAGATCCTCAATAACCTGCTCGCCAACGCCCTGCGCCACTCCCTGACCGGCGGCCAGGTGACCATCTTGGCCGAGGCCAAGCAGGATCACCTCGAGATCGCCGTGCAAGACACGGGCGAGGGAATCACGCCCGAGGACCTCGAGCATGTGTTCGATCGCTTCTGGCGAGCGGATCGCTCGCGCAGTCGCGATAGCGGCGGCTCCGGGCTGGGGCTAGCCATCACCCGCGGCCTGGTGGAAGCGCACGGCGGGCGCATCTGGGCGGAGAGCACGGTGGGCGAGGGGGCGCGCTTCACCTTCCTGCTGCCGCTGGCGAGCGAGGCCCATCCGCTTCCATCCGGTTAACTGCCCGCTGATCCTCCTCCTCTCCTCTGCCCGGCATCCGCAGACCTAGCCCGGATGCCGGGCGTTTTTATGTAACCGGTATTTGCCGATTTGCCTCGTTTATGCTATCATTCTACGCGGGTGAAGGGTTGGGGTCAGATCAGCACGAGCCCCACGGATAGGGGAGCCCTTTCGTATGGCCAGTGTCGGCCCGCCGTTTGCGGCGCAGCAGCTGATACTGGCCGTTCTTATTATCACATGGGAGGCCTGAATATGTCCTACACGGTCAAACACGAAAAACTGCTCGCTTGGGTCCAGGAAGCTGCCGACCTATGCACGCCGGACCAGATCTACTGGTGCGACGGCAGCAAAAAGGAGTATGACCGCCTCATGGCCGAAATGGTCAAGAGCGGGGCGGCCACCCCTCTGGATAAGCGGCCCAATAGCTTTCTGTTTCGTTCTGACCCCAGCGACGTGGCTCGCGTGGAGAACCGCACCTACATCAGCACGCCTGAACAGATCGAGGCCGGGCCGACCAATAACTGGATCGCCCCCACCGAGCTGAAAGAGACCATGCGGGGCCTGTACAAGGGCTGCATGAAGGGCCGCACCATGTACGTGATCCCCTTCTCCATGGGCCCCATCGGCTCTCCCATGGCCAAGATCGGCATCGAGCTCACCGATAGCCCCTACGTGGTCTGCAATATGCACATCATGACCCGCGTGGGCACCCAGGTGATCAAGCAACTGGGCGCCGACGGTGAGTACATTCCTTGCCTTCATTCCATCGGCGCTCCCCTGGAGCCCGGGCAGAAGGACACCACCTGGCCGTGCGCGCCCATCGAGCAAAAGTACATCAGCCACTTTCCCGATGAGAACCTGATCTGGTCCTATGGCTCCGGCTATGGCGGCAACGCGCTCTTGGGCAAAAAGTGCCTGGCCCTGCGCATCGCCTCGGCCATGGCCCGGCGCGAGGGCTGGATGGCCGAGCACATGCTCATCCTGCGGCTGATCAGCCCCGAGGGCAAGGCCTACCACATCGCCGCGGCCTTCCCGTCCGCCTGCGGCAAGACCAACCTGGCCATGCTTCAGCCCACCATCGAGGGCTGGAAGGCCGAGTGCATCGGCGACGATATCTCCTGGATGAAGATCGGCCCCGATGGCCGGTTGTATGCCATCAACCCCGAATCCGGCTTTTTCGGCGTGGCCCCCGGCACCTCCTACAAGTCCAACCCCATGGCCATGGACACGCTGAAAGAGAACGTCATCTATACCAACTGCGCCCTGACCGATGAGAGCGACATCTGGTGGGAAGGCATGGACGGGCCCGCCCCGGCCCACGCCATCGACTGGAAAGGCCGCGATTGGACGCCCAGCGTCAACGAGCCGGCCGCCCACCCGAACGCCCGCTTCACCGCGCCTGCCGCGCAGTGCCCGGTGATCTCGCCGGATTGGGAAAAGCCCGCGGGCGTGCCCATCGACATCTTTGTCTTTGGCGGCCGCCGCGCCACCACCGTGCCCCTGGTCAGCCAGTCCTTCAGTTGGGACCACGGCGTGTTCCTGGGCGCGACCGCTTCCTCCGAGACCACGGCGGCCAATATCGGCGCGGTAGGGAACGTCCGCCGCGATCCCTTCGCCATGACGCCCTTCTGTGGCTATAATATGGGCGACTATTTCCAGCACTGGTTCAACATGGGCGACCGGCTGGGCGACAAGGCCCCCAAGATCTTTTACGTGAACTGGTTCCGCAAGAGCGCCGACGG
>JAAYEA010000205.1 GCA_012689325.1 Chloroflexota bacterium | reverse complement strand
CGCGAGCTCGTGGACGAGGGGCCGCTGCGCGGCGTCACGCTGGCCATCTTGGATGGGAGCGGTAGCGAGGTGGAGCGGGTCATCCATGAGAGCCTGCGGCGGCGCAAGTTCCGCGCCACCACCGGCCCCGACGAGCGGATCGACACCCACAGCCTACCCTATTGCCCGGCGTGCATCTTTGTGCCGCGAGAAGAGGTGGACTCGATCAGCGTGGCTTCCTGGCGCGGCGTGTTCCTCCACGAGGCGCGCCACGCGGTGCAAGCGGTCAATAACCCGGACATGGCCGCCGATTTCGCCGGGCCGGCTGGCGGCTTTAGCGTCTATGCCGCCTTTTGCGAGGCCTGCGCCGACGAGGGGCTGAACACCACGCGGATGTACCGCGCCAAGGAGCGCATGCCCGTCCTCCGCGAAGCGCTGGGCGCCGACCAGAAGGCCCTGGTGGACCGCGCCTGCGCGGGGCACAAGGAGGCTTATGCCGAGCTGCGCGCGCTCTATGACCGGCTCGAGGGCGAGGGAGCGTTTGATCGGCTGTTCAGGCCGTTCGTGTGGGACTAAGAGGAGGGACACCTATGGCCGCGCGCGACCCGCAGCAGATGATCCAGCAGATGCAGCAGATGCTCCAGCCGTGGGAGGCGGCCATCGCCGACCCGGCCAAGGCGCAGGAGGCGGCGTTGCGGCGCTTCCTGGGGGGCTATGCCCAGACGGCCTATGGCCGCGAACACGGCGCCGCCAGCGTCGCCAGCCTGGCCGACTATCGCCGGGCCTTTCCGGTGATGACCTACGAGAGCTACGAGCCGCTGATCCAGCGGGTCATGGCCGGCGAGGTGGATCTGCTGCTCACCGAGCCGCCGGTCGGCTGGGCCATCACCCGCGGGACCACCAAGGGTACCAGCAAGTTCATCCCCATGACCGCCAGCGACCTGCAGATGCGGGTCAGCGCCGGGCGGGCCATGCTGCACTATGTGCTGGACACCAAGCGTTTCGACCTTTTTGCCGGGGTCAACCTCAACCTGAACTTTCCTTCGCGGGTGGGGACGGTGCGGGTGGGCGAGCGGGAAGTCGAATACGGGTACTCGTCGGGCATCTATACGCGCCACGTCTCGGAGCGCACGCCCATCCGCTCGTCGCCCACCCAGCAAGAGATCGACGCCCTGGGCGGCGGCAAGACCGCGCGTGATTGGGAGGCCCGTTTCGAGCTGGCCTATGAAAAGTGCAAGGACCAAAATGTGACCCTGGTAGGCGGAGTGGCCCCCACCGCCAGCCGCTTCGGCCGCTACCTGAAGCGGGCGCACGGCGTCTATCCCAAGGACCTCTGGAAGACGCAGATCATGACGCTGGGCAGCGTGCCCAGCATCAACACGAGCTTGGCCCCCGGTCTGCGGGCCCTCTACGGCCAGGCGGCGCAGATCCGCGAGATCTATGGCGCCACGGAGGGGATGTTCGGCCAGCAGCGCGATGAGAAGCGCGCCTGGGTGCCCAATTACGACCTCTACCTGTTCGAGGTCGAGTCCGGCGGCGAGCTCAAGATGTTGCACGAGATGCACCCCGGCGAGATGGGCAGCCTGGTGGTCTCCACGCCCATCCTGGCCCGCTACAAGATCGGCGACCTGATCCTGGCCTGCCAGCCACCCTACTTTCGCTGCATCGGCCGCGACGAGTGGTGGACGCCGCTTTGGTATGGGTGGAAGGAACTGCTCTCGCTAAACCTGGGACGGCTATAACCCTACATCATCGGGAGGAGACATGAGGTATCGCAAACTAGGAACCACCGGCATCGAGGTCTCGGTCGTGGCCATGGGCTGCTGGGCCATCGTCGGCGATTTCAACTGGGGCCCGCAAGACGAGGCCGATTCCATCGCCACCATCCATGCCGCGCTGGATGCGGGCATCAACCTGCTGGACACCGCCGAGATGTACGGCAACGGCTACTCGGAGGAGCTGCTGGGCAAGGCGCTGGTGGGCCGCCGCCATCAGGCGGTCATCGCCTCCAAGGTCAGTAATACCCGCCACGACCTGAAGGGCCTCCGCCAGGCTTGCGAGGAGAGCTTGGCTCGGCTCAAGACCGACTATATTGATCTATACCAGCTCCACTGGCCCAACTGGAACGTGCCTTTCGCCGAGACCATGGGCGCGATGGCCAAGCTGAAGGACGAGGGCAAGGTCCGCGCCGTGGGCGTCTGCAACTTTGGCCCCCGCGACCTGACGGACGTGCTGGCCGCCGGCCATGTGGAGACCAACCAGCTCTCCTACAACCTGCTCTGGCGCGCCATCGAATGGGAGATTCAGCCGCTCTGCGTCAAGCATGGCGTGGGCATCCTCCCCTATAGCCCGTTGATGCAGGGCCTGCTCACCGGCAAGTTCGCCACCGCCGCCGACGTCCCCGACCCGCGGGCGCGGACCCGCCACTTTAGCGGCACGCGTCCCCATGCGCGCCACGGCGAGGCGGGCCAGGAAGAGGCTACCTTTTCCGCCATCGACCGGATTCGCGCCATCTCGGCCGAATTGGGGCTGCCCATGGCTGAGGTAACGCTGGCGTGGCTGCTGGCCCAGCCGGCGGTGACCTCGGTGCTGGCGGGGGCGCGCCACCCGGGCCAGATCGCCGAGAACGTCAAGGCCGCCGAGGTGGTCTTGCCCGCCGACGCGCTGGCCGCGCTTTCCGCGGCGACGGAACCGCTCAAGGAGGCGTTTGGGACCAACCCCGATATGTGGCAGCCGAAGGAGAAGTCGAGGAT
>JAAYEA010000204.1 GCA_012689325.1 Chloroflexota bacterium | reverse complement strand
GCGAAGGCGTCAGGGTATAGGTGGCCGTCGGCGGCAGGGTGTTGGTGCGCGTGGGCGTCGATGTGAGCGACGGCGAAGCCGTTGCCGTCAGCGTGCGCGTGGCCGTCGGCATACCGGTGTTGGTCGCGGTGGCAGTAGCGGTCGGCGGCGAGGTAAATGTCGCCGAGGACGTCGAGGTCGCCGTGGACGTTGAGGTCGCCGTCGGCGTGCGGGTGGCGGTGAACGTCCCCGTGGCGGTGCGGGTGGGCGTGGGCGTGCCGGTGACGGTGGGCGTCCAGGAGGCGGTGGGGGTGGCGCTGCCGGCGATGACGGTAATGGCGCCGTGCTGCACCTCGGTCCCGATCTGGAACTCGGACCCGACCTGGACAGCGCCCACCAGCTTGACTTCCGAAAACTGCAGCGCCGTGGCGCCGGTAGACAGCGCCTCGAAGGTGGCGGTGATGACGCTGCCGCTGCCGGTCACGCCGGGCAAGCCGATGAGGGCGGCGGAGTAGCTGATCTCGCCGTGGACGACGTCCACGATGTTGTCGCCCGGCAGGACGCTGTGCCCTGCAAAGATGTTGCCGGCCTGGACTTGCACGCCGGGCGAGGAGAGGCTGGCGTCGCGCACGGTGACCACGGCGGGGTCGTATTGGATCACCAGCTTGAGGCCGACCAGGTCGCTGACGTTCTCGATCCGGACGACGACCTGGCCCGTCCCGCCCACCGGGATGGCCTGCACCGTCGGCTGGATGCTGACCTTGGTGTCGTAGGCGGGCTCGACCGGCTCGGCGAGAGCCCAGCTCGCCGGCCACAGCGGCGCGGCGAGCAGCGTCACCAGCAGCAGCAAAACCCGCACGAGTCTCCAAGCGCAGGGGCTCTGGGCGCATAGGGCCGGGGGACGGGCTCTATTCATGGTCACTTCTCCGATAGCAGGGATCCCGCGGCCGGCAACGCCGGGGTAGAGAGGCGATCTGCAGCAGCGACCTGGAGCGCGCATCGGGATGAGAGACCCAGGTCGGCGCTGCAAGCGGTCCCCTTCTAGTGGAAAGGGCTATTGGAGGCTTGCCCTCCAATAGCCCTTTCATCTTGCTCAGCAGAGCTTTGGCAAACCCAAACGCTGCTATGGGGCGCTCGTGCTTATGGGATGCAGAGCGTGGTCCCTGGATAGATCAGGTTCGGGTTCGCGATGTTGTTGGCCATGGCGATGGCCCAGTAGGTGGTGCCATAGCGGGCGGCGATGGCGAGCAGCGTGTCACCCGCGACGACCTTGTACTGAGCGCGGCAGCCGGGCACCGGGGTCACGGTGGGCGGCGTGGTGCCTCCCGTCGGGATGCAGATCTTCTGGCCAACCCAGATATAGTTCGGGTTGGGGATATAGTTGACGGCGAGGATCGCGCTCACGGTGACGCCGTACTTGCGGCCAATGCTATACAGCGTGTCGCCCGCGACCACCGTGTACATGGTGCCGGAGCAGCCCGGAACCGGGGTCACGGTCACGGTGGGCGGCACGGGGGTCACGCCGCCGGCGCAAGGCACGTACAGCTTTTGGCCCGTGCGGATATAGTTCGGATTGGCCAGGCCGTTCATCGCCACCAGGGTGGAGACGGTGGTGTTGTAGCGGCGGGCGATGCTATACAGCGTATCGCCCCAGAGCACGGTGTAGGTGCAGCTGCTGCCCGGAACAGTGGTGGCCGTGGCGGTAGCCGGGACCGTGGTCGCCGTCGCGGTGGGCGCGGTGGTGGTCGTCGTCGCGGTAGGCGCGGCGGTGGTGGCCGTGGGCGGGACCGTGGTGTTGGTTGCCGTCGGCTGAGCCCCACCGGTGACGGTGATCGTGCCGTTCACGTTGGTGGAGGCGATCTGGCCGCCCGCGCGGGAGGCCAGCATGACCGTGACAAAGGCCACCGCGCTCATGCCCTCGGCAGCGCCCTTGAAGGTGACGCTGAACAGGTTGCCCGCGCCGGTGACGCCGGCCGGCTCGCCCAGGAGCGAGATGGCATAGTCAATGGTGCCGGTGCTGTTGTTAGCGGTGTTCAGCGCGTTGAAGGCGTTCTTGCCGGCAAAGAGGTCGCCGGTCGCCAACTGGAGACCATTGCCCGCGTCGCTGTCCGCGTCCACGACTTGGACGACGCCGGGGGTGAAGGTCAGGTGGACTTCGGCGCCGTAGAGATCGGTGACGCCCTCCACACGGACGGTGACGGTCACCGTGCCATCGACCGCCACGGACTGGGCGGCTGGCTGCGCCAGGACGCTCGCGCCATCAGCGAATGCCGCGCCTGGCAGCATGCCCAGCAAGAGGCTCAACAGGACTGTGAGACGGATGATAGAGAGACCGATTCGACCGATTGCCCTTCCCATGCTGTTTCCTCCTTTTGCTCTTTGGAACAGGATCCCACTCCAATGCCCGGAACGTCAAAGCGCGACCGTTGAGACCTACTCTCTCTATATATCACTATTGACGCTTTTGGGCAAACTCGCCAGGCGGCCCTCTGCCGCACCGTTGAGTGCGAGTCCAACCTTGGGCGAGGCAGGGCCTGGACGTGGGTCCGGGGCCCTGCCTCTCGTTAGGTTCTACGGTTGCTGGGCTGGTCCTGTTCCCGGGGGGCTTGCGCCCCCCGCGGAGAGGGACAGCCTAGCTTACTTGATCACCAAGGGCGGCGCCAGCTTGGCCGCGGGCAGTTTGACGAGCAGACGGTCGCTCATGAACTGCATCGCGCCATTCGCCTTGCTGTACAGGCTCAGCCCCTTCATGCTCACCATGGCGCTCTGGGCGCTGCCGGCGGAGCGGAAGCGGAGGCGAAGCAGCGTGCCTTCGCCGCTGAAGGCCTTGGCGGAGCCGAGCATGGTCACCGCATACCGCACGGTGCCCTTCTCATTGTCGACCACGTTCTCGACGACGAAGGAGCCGTCGGCGGCGAACATGTCGCCATTCTCCACCTGGATGCCCGCGCGACCCAGATCGGCATCGCGCACCTGCATGGCCTTGGGATCAAAGACCATCTCGAACTCGGCGCCAAAGACCTCGGTCGCCTCGGAGATCTTGACCTCGACCACCAGGTCGGAGCCAAGGTTCACCAGGGCCAGGTTGGACTTGGCCGGGGCAACCAGAGCGGTGCTCTTGGGCGCCATGAGCAGCGACCACGCGGTCGGAGCGGTCTTGTTATAGTTGGTGCCAACCAGCACCAGGTCCCACAGGTTGACCGCGCCATCGTTGTTGATGTCGCCGCGCTCGTCCCAGTCGGGATCCGCAGGCGTGCTGTTGTAGGACAGGCCCAGGATCACCAGGTCAAAGATGTCCACGGTGTCGTCGTCGTTGGCATCGCCGCCGCGGAGGTTGACGTCGGTCAGGACGGTGGTGTTGCCGTTGGTGACGCTGACGTCGCTCTTCTGGGCGTACAGATACCGGTTGATATCGGCGACGATGGTATAGATGCCGGCCGGCACGTCATAGATCGTGAACTTGCCGCTCGCATCGGTCACGGCGTTGGCCCCAGCCACGCTGGGCAGCGCGACGCTCGCGCCCGAGTAGTTGACGCGCCCTTCGACCTGGACGTAGCCACTCACGTGGCCGCGGCCGGGCAGCGGGGTGCGGGTCGCCTGGCCAGCCGGAGTGGTGGCCGTAGGCGTAGCGGTGTTGGCCGGGATGGTCGGCGGCGTGTTGGTCCGAGTCGGCGTGGCCGTCGCGGCGGGCACGGTGCTCGTCGGCGTCGGGGTGACCCCGTTGATGATGTCGATGTCATTGGGATCGTCCACTTCGATGCCCGGATCGCAGGTCACCGTGTCGTACAGGAAGCCGCTCAGCGCCACTTCCATGCCGATCAGGTTATCCAGCGTGCCGGTGGTGTCCCGGATCAGGATCTGCACGCCGCAGTCGGTGAGCAGATAGTGGGTCGCGTGGCACGGGCCCTCGTAGCGATAGACCACACCAGTGGCCCCGGCGGCCAGGCCTTCCACCACTTCGTCGTTGACATAGATGTCATACGGATCGGTCGGGTCGTACCAGAAGGTCACCCGAGGCGTGGTGATGGGCAGCGTCACCGTGATGCCCAGCTCGCAGGTGTCGAACACCATCGGCTCGCTCTCCAGCGAGATCCAGTCCGTGGTGACCAGGTAGTGCTCGCCAGCGGGCATCTGGAACTCGGTGTAGAGGTCGGGCAGCGTGTTGAACTGCTCCACGCTCCAGATCTCGGGCGTCAGGCGAGAGGGATCATCAGGGATCCAGAGGATCTCGCGCAGCTCGCCAAAGAACTGGGGCTCCCGCTCTTCTGCGGTGATGCGGATGATCATCGGCGGGCGGTTGTAGCGCAGGTCGCCCACGCAATCCTCATCATGGAACCACTCGACGTCCTCGACGATGGTGTGCTCATAGTTGTAAGGCGGCATCACCGAGATCACGTTGGTATCCACACCCAGGACGGTGCCCAGGAAGTACCCTTCCAGTTTCTGGGAGTCCTGATAGTTCACATAGTTGACCTTGGGCACGGCGGTGCGGATGGTGATGAACTTGAACTGGTAGGACTCGTCGCCGGGCAGCTCCACTGGAGAGGCGACCACGCGGATGGCCGACACGTTGTACTCGTGGCCGTCCACGAAGAACCGCTTCAGGTACCAGGGATCGCCGGGCTCCATGTCGTGCTGCGCGTTGCCGTTGTCGATGGCCGAGTGGGAGGCGCCCAGGGCGCGACCGATGGTGATGCTGACGGTCTCGCGGCTAGGCTGCGTGCTGTTGATGGCCTGCAGCCAGACGAACCAGGCGCCGTTGGTCGCGCCAAGCATCTGTCCGCCAGCCGGGATAAGGCGCGCGCGGGTGCGATTGACCACGGCCATGTCGTGCAGGTTCAGGTCCAGGCTCTGGATGACATCGGGGTGCAGCGAGTACACGCCATTGGGATAGGAGTGCAGGCCGCCGCCGGTGTACCAGAACTTCAAGGTGGCGGAGCCGCTGCCCGGGACGTTCTCCAGCGAGACCATGTGATCCAGGAACTGGGCGCTCTCGCCGCGACGCAGGGTCAGGTTCTCGACGGCAAAGACCACGAGCTCTTCGCCGCTCAGCTCAGACCCGCCGAGGCCCTCTTGCGCCATCAGTTGGTCGACCACGCCGTTGCCGTCAAAGTCGGCCTGGACGCCCGTCAGGTTGGCCAGCGAGTTCTCGCTGTGAACCGTGACGATGTCCTCGATGCCGTCAAAGTCGGCGTCATAGCTGGTGAGGCCGTAGCCAAAGCTGGGGATCAGGCCGCCAGGCAGCTCCACATCCACCGGCGCGGGCAGTTCCTCGGCCTTGGTAGAGATGGGGAAGGCGAAGCGGCTGTTGCCGGGCTGGCAGGAGTACGGATCGCCGATCTCGCCCTGCATGTTGAGGTACATGTAGGTGAATTCCTGCATCACAGCCGGGAACTCGTAGGCGTCGTACTCGTCGATGCCCGTGGTGTTCGGGTTGTCGAGCCGCAGGATCTTGTCCACATAGACCGGCTCGTACCACTGACGGAAGAAGACCTTCTCGCGAGCGTTCTGCTCTTCGCAAGAGATCTGCGGATACAGCGCCGCCAGAGGCTCGTTGCCGTTGCGGTACTCGTCCATGTAGGCCGGGTTGAAGGTCAGGCTATCCTTGACGGGGGCCTGCTCCAACTGCGGGTTAAAGATCGCCCAGGGATCGGTGTAGGGCAGGACTTCCACCGGGTAGCTCGCGTTCACCGGGTCCACCGCGGCGGTGTCGCCCGCGCCCTCGCTCCGGGCCGGCACGAGGTCTTCGTTGTAGCGGCCGTAGAGGCGGACGCCCAACTCGTCCTTGTACTTTTTGCCACCGATGGCCGGGTCGAACCAGAACTTGACGCGGTCATTGGTCCACTGCTCGTAGACGCCGGTGGTCTGGGACTGGATCCAGCGTTCGTATTCCGCTTGCGGAGCGTAGAAGGCGCTGGTCAGCAGGTACAGGTCAGGATCGTCGGCGCCGGTGCGGCTCTCGGCGATATCGGGGAAGACGAACTCGGTGTACTGATCGGGCATGGTGTGGTAGCGCATGGCGTACCAGTATTCCAGCTCTTCAGCATCGCCGACCATCTCTTCGCCGTACAGCTCGAGCAACTGGCCGGTATACTGCGGGTTGTCCACCTCGCGCACATAGAAGTGGTCCATCTCGCTGGGGTCGCTGTAGGAGCGCTCGCAGCCCTCGACGTTATACGGGAAGGGGCCGTTCTTCTGCAAGATGGGGGCCACGGGGCCGATCAGCTTGCCGATGAACATGTCGCGGCTGTAGAGCTCCGTGAACGCATCCAGCGCGTTGATGTCCGCCAGGATATAGTGCTCATAGTTGAAGGGCGGAAGCACCGACAGTTTGTCCAGAGGCATGTAGTGCTGCAGGCGCACCGAGTGCTGCTCGATGATCACGGGCACCTTGGGGATAGGCGTGCGCAGCGTGATGTACATGAACTCGGAATAGTCGGGCGCGGGCTGCAGATCCACCTGGCCGTTGTTGTCCAGGTCCAGGTCGCATTCGTACGAGTACGGCGTGCCAGCGCCGCGGGTATAGATGGCGCTGACGGTGTACTCGTGCCCGTCCACATAGAAGCGCTTCAGGAACCAGGGATCGCCAGGACGACGGTCCGCGATGCCGGGGGCGTCTTCCATGCTGGACCAGGTGGCGCCCAGCGCGCGGCCAACCATCAGGCGGGCGCTCTCCTCCACCGTATCCACGCTGGCCAGCCAGACGAACCAGGGGCCAGTGGGGAAATTGCAGAGGTTGGAGCCGTAGCCGCCGTTGCGCACGGCGCTGATGAGCTGGACCGGGCCGTTGGTGCCGGAGAGGGCCATGTCGCCACGGAACAGCGTGCGCTCGCCCAGCTTGCGCGGGGTCAGGTCGCCGGTGTACCAGACGTCCACGATCACGCTATTGTCAAAGATCTCTTTGAGGTAGACCATGTGATCCAGGAACTGGATATAGCTGCCGCGGGCGATGGCCTTGGTGTCCAGGCGGAGCACGGCTTCCTCATTGCCATTGAGCGGCACGTTGTCGATATCCAGGGGATCCAGGAACCGGTTGCCGTTCAGGTCGGCGGCAATCTGGGTCAGGTCAAAGAGCGTGACCTCGGAATCGACGTGGACGATGTCGGGAACGCCGTCAAAGTCGGCATCGAGGCTGGTGAGGCCATAGCCGAACTTGGCGTTGTCGGAGGCGGTGTCCACGGCGCCGTTGCGGGTGAAGAGGTCTTCGGCCCGGATGCCGATGGGGAAGACAAAGCTGGTGTTGCCCACGCGGCCCCAGGTCGGCTCGGGCTTGGCCTCGATGTAGCGCGGCTCCATCATCAAGTAGGTGAACTCTTGCATGATGGCGGGATAGTACTCATCCGCCACATCGATCTCGCCCGTCTCGGTAAAGACGTGCAGGCCGTTGGCGTTGAGGTCCTTGTCCCAGTGGCTTGGCTCGTACCACTCGCGGAACCAGACCTTTTCCGAAGCGTTCAGGCCGCCCACAAAGATCTTGTTGTAGAGGCCCAGCGCCTGGTTCTCGTCGAAGGTCTGGTTCTCGTACATCCAGGCCGGGTCCCAGGTCACCGAATCCTTGATGGGGGCTTGCACCGACTGCGGAAGGAAGGGAGCATCCGCGAGGGTATAGGGCCGATCTTCCACGGGCAGGCCCGTCTGCGGATCGGTCACGTCGGCCCCTGCGCCCTCGTTCATAAAGCCGTACATGCGCAAGGTGTTGTAGGTGAGCCCTTGCTGCGCCTGAGCAGGCAGGGCCAGGATCGCCACCAGGAGGATGGCGAGTGCTACCACAGTTGCTCGTTGAATCAGTTTTCTCCTTTGATGCTGAGACATTTGTTTCCTCCGTTCTCTGGATTTCCGCCTCTGGCCCCGCAAGGAGAGAGGGTGCCAGATGCCACGAGCTCAAGAGGTAGCAACCATATGCTACCATGAAAATCGAAATTTGTCAACTATCTAATATTCGATTTCATCACGGGCTACCACTCATCTCCTGGCCTCCTCTCTGCCGCTACGTGCCTTTGTCGATCCGCTCCGCTCGATCACCATGTCACATGACAACGCGCCACGCCGAGTGCATGGCCTTTGTCACTATTACAGACGAGGGTCGCGTGGAAAAGATACGGGAGATGCGCGAATTTTCCATCTCGGCGGGCCGATTTCGCCGAGCGCGCCACTTGTCTGGCTCGCGCAGGTATGCTAGAATCAGCCCGTCCGGCCGATCAACCCAAGGAGTCCAGAGAGACGACATGACCAAGCCCCTCGTCGCGCTGTGGCAGCGACTGCGCGCCATCCCCCGCCGGTGGCTCTGGCAAGGCGCGGCTTTGGGGCTCTTGCTCTGGATCATCGGCCTGCCGCCGCAACCGCAGGTCTGGCTGGGCCCGCCACAGGCGGTCCAGACGGCCAACCCCAAGATGGGCGTGCACACCCGGCTCACCGACGAGGTGGAAGAGTGGAAGATCAAGCGCACGCTCGAGATGGTGCGCGAGATGGGCGCGCCCTGGATCGTCGAGTATTTCCCCTGGGGGTATTACGAGCCGCGCAAGGGCAGCTACGAGTGGGCGCATCCGGACCTGGTGGTGGACCACGCCCTGGCCCAGGGGCTGACGGTGGTGGCGCGCATCGACTTTGTGCCCGAGTGGGCCAGGCCGCCGGAGACCACCTACCGCTACCTGGACGAGGCCCACTACCAGGACTATGGGGATTTCGTCTATGCCTTCATGGAGCACTTTCGCGGGCGCGTGCAGCACGTGATCATCTGGAACGAGCCCAACCTCAGCTTTGAGTGGGGCTACCGGCCGGTGGACCCGGAGGGCTATGTCCGCCTGCTGCGCATCGCCTACCAGCGCGCCAAGGAGGCCAACCCCGAGGCCATCGTGCTGACGGCCGGGCTGGCGCCCACGCTGGCCCCGCCGGGGAACACCTGGGGCATGGACGAGCTCGAGTACCTGCAACGGATGTACGACGCCGGCGCCGCCGATTGCTTTGATATGCTGGCGATCCATGCCTATGGCCTGACCTTCCCCGTGGACGACCCGCCGGACCCTGCCGTGGTCAATTTCGCCCGCGCCAGCCTGGCGCGCGAGGTGATGGTCCGCAACGGCGACGAGGGAAAGCAGGCCATGATCACCGAGGCGGGGTGGAACGATCACCCGCGCTGGACCAAGGCCGTGCAGCCCTACCAGCGCATCGAATACACCATCGGCGCGTACGAGATGGCGCTGCGCCAGTGGGATTGGTGCGCGGCGGCCGCCATGTGGGCCTTTCGCTACCCCCGCCCCACGCGCACTTACCAGGACTATTACACCCTGGTCACCACCGATTTCGTGCCCAAGGGCGTCTATTTGGAGGCGCAACGGTACGCGCACGGGCTGCCGGCGGAGGCCGCGCCATGAACGGCAGGCGGCGGTGGCTGGCGGTGGGGGGCGTGGTGTTGGCGGCGGCCTTGCTCTGGCTGGGGCTGGGCTGGGGCGGCGAGCGCCGCGACGAGGTCTGGGAGCGCATCCAGCGGGACGGGGTGATCCGCGTGGGCATGGACGCCAGCTTTCCGCCCTTTGAGGTGGTCACGGAGGCGGGCGAGTTCGTGGGCTATGACGTGGACCTGGCCCGGGAGCTGGCCCGCCATCTGGGCGCGCCCCGGGTCGAGTTCGTCAACATCCACTTTGATGGGCTCTATGACGCGCTGCTGGACGCCAAATGCGACATCATCCTCTCCGCGCTCCCCTTCGACCGCGAGATGACCGAGGATGTGGTCTACTCGACGCCCTATTTCCACGCCGGGCAGGTCCTGCTGGCCGCGGAGGCGCGTCCCGAGGTCGCCGGGCTGGAGAGCCTGGAAGGGGGCGCGCTGGCGGTGGAGCTGGGCTCGGAGGCGCACTATTTGGCGCGGCAGTGGGCGCAGCGCAAGGGCGCCGCGCTCGAGATCCGGACGGCCCTCACCGCCCAGGAGGCCCTGGACTTGCTCGGCGAGGGACAGGTGGACGCCGCCATCGTGGACGCCGTCACCGCGTTGCAGGCCCTGGGCGCGCGCCAGGGGCTGCGGCCCGTCGGCGAGCAGCTCACCGACGAGCCTTACGTCATCGCCGCTCCGCTGGGCAGCGACATCCTGCTGGACCGGCTCAACCGGGCCCTGGCGAGCCTGCGCGAGGCGGGCCTTTTCGAGACGCTGGAGGGGCGTTGGTTCTAGAGCGCGCTCAACCCAGCTTGTAGCCGATCATGCGCAGAAAGCCCTTGCGCCAGGCGATCCCCTCCTCGCCCTCGACCCCCCGCGTCTTGAGGCCGTCCACCACGCCCAGGATGCCGCGGCCTTGCTCGGTCTCGGCGATGATCACCTCCACCGGGTTGGCCGTGGCGCAATAGATGCGGCAGACCTCCGGCACCATCTTGAGCGCGTTGAGGATGTTGATGGGGTAAAAGCCCCGCCCCAGAAAGAGGATAAAGCTGTGGCCGGCCGAGAGGGCCTGGGCGTTCTTTTGCGCCAGGGCGATCATCTCGTCATCGGTGCCCGTCCAACGCACCAAGCACTCCCCCGAGGACTCGCAAAAGCCCAGGCCGAACTTGATCCCCGGCACCGCTTGCACCATCGCCTCGTGGATATCCTCCACGGTCTTGATAAAGTGGCTCTGGCCCAGCACGAAATTGATCTCTTCGGGCTTGTCGATGCGCACCGTTTCCAGTTTCATGCCTCGACCTCCTTGAACATGATCTCGTGGGCGCATTGTAGCATAGATGCCCGGGCGCGGGAAAAGCGAGGCAGCGGGAGAGGGAGCTTGGCGAAAGGGCAGGGCTCGCGAGAGACAAAACCACCCTGGCCGCCTGCGCGGGAGGCCGCGGCAGACGGCCTGATTAGGGGAAAGCCGGACCTGGCGAGCCAAGTCCGGCTGGTGAGACGAGGAACCTGATTAGTACTGCACGATCCGGGGCAGGGCCTTGGCCTGGGCGACCCAGTCGGCGACCTGCTTGGCGCTGGGCAGCTTGCGCACCAGCTTTTTCTCGGCGTTGGTCTCCACCATCTTTTGATAGAGGTTCTCCGCCTTGCGCTGGGCCAGCTCGGGCACGGTATCCACGCCCGCGCTCTCCAGCAGATCCGAGTACTCTTCGCCGATGCCCTTGATGCGGAAAAGATCCGCGCGGTTGACCCACTCCAGAATCAGCTTGCCGCTGATGCCCGTCGACTCGGCGAGCTCCTGGCGGCCCTTGGGGGTAGAACCCTTCTCCAAGAGGGCCTCGATGCTATTGATCCCCACCCCTTGGAGCTTGGCGGCATACACATCGCCGATGCCTTCCACCATTGCAAGTTTGGTCATACTGCCTCCCTTTAGGCAAATAATGGTCCGACGTCCCCATTATACCACAAATCCTATTTGATGGGCCACCAACGTGTCAAGTTCTCATAGCGGATAGGAACCTGCCCGATGAACACCGGCAGCGCCTCTTGTGCGCCGGTCCGGGGGTCCGCCACCAGGAGCCGATGCTCGCCGGGGGCCGCGCCCGCCAGCGCGACCTCCCCCTCGCACACCTCGCCGTCGCAGGGGATGGCCTGCACGAACGCGCCATCCAGGGACACGCGCAGGCTCGGCGAGATGGAGCCGGCGACGAGGGCGCGCACCACCGCCCGCGCCACCCCATCCTCCCCCGCGCGGATCAGGCCGCTGAACTGCGGCTGGGTCACGAAAAGCTGCGCCTTCTGATCCAGCCGCACATAATGGGCGTTGTTGGCGTAGGGGCTGGCGCCGGGGTCCACCGTCACCACCCAATAGGACTCGCCGCGGAGGTCGCCCTCGGAGACCACCTGCAGGGTGACCCGGCCATCGCCAGTCGTGCTATAGCCCAGGAACGGATAGTGATAGTGCCCCGCCAAAAAGACGGCGTTGCGGTCGCCCACCAAGCTGCGCACCTGGTCGCGGCGCGCGGTAGACTGCTCGGACTTGGCCTCCATCCCCGGCGGGACGATGACGGGGTCATGGCACGCGATGATGAGCGTCTCCCCGCCCGCGCCAAAGCCGCCCACCATATCGCCCAGCGAGAGGCGGTCGGGGCGGGTCTCGCCGGCCAGGCGCGTGGTGGCATAGTCGTACATGGCCAGCCGCGCGCCGGTGCGCAGCTCCACCATCCGCTCGGGGTGATAGGGATAGCCGGTGAACCAGATGTCGTGGTTGCCGCGGGCCAGCGTCTTGGAGAGGAACAACGGCGAGTCGGTGATGGCGTCGTAGGTGCTGATAAAGAGCGCCCACGAGCTGAAATTGGCGGGGGCAAAGATGTGGATCAGGTCGCCCGTGTGGACATAGTGCTTGGGGAAGCGCGCCAGTTGCTCCGCCAGGGCGAGCGTATGCTCGATCACCCGCTGGTCCATGGGCAGCACGTCGAGGATGCCGTCCTGGTTGGCGTCGCGGTCCACGTGGGAATCGGAGTGCAGAAAGATCAGCTCCACCCGCTCGTCGGAGCTGTCGGCGGGCGTGGCGGTAGGCGATGGCGAGGGCTCCGGTTCAGCGTCGAGGCCAGCCGGGGGCAGAGGCAAGCGCCACCCTTCGCCGGGGCCGGGCGGGGCCTGCGGCGGCGCGGCGGCCGCGCCAGCGGCCCACAGCGCCAGCAGCGCGGCCAGGCCGAGCATGAGGAAGAAGAGGCGCGCGCCTCGCAAGCGCGGAACATGATCTTGCGGCACCCGGTCCTCGCCCCTCCTCTCTCCCAGGTTGCGCCAGGTCAGCCGACTCGCGGCGCTGGCGCGCGAACGCTGTCCATTATACCGACAGGGCCGCGGCGGTCCAAATGGCCGCCTCAGGGACGGCCCGGATCGTCCAGCAGCAGCGGGCCAAAGCGCCCAAAGTTGCTGCGCAGCAGCGAAAAGTCCACGATGTCGATCCAGCCGTCGTTGCTGAAATCCGCCCGCGGATCAGCGCTCCCAAAGGTGGAGCGAAGGATGGAAAAGTCCACGACATCCACCCAGTCGTCGCCGTTGGCGTCCCCCTCGCGGAGCACGCCCAGGTCCAGCGCGTTATCCCCCTCGCGCAGCTCCACGCCATTGCGCCGGTTGCTCAGGGTGCGCGCGCCCTTGACCCGCACGTCGTAGGTTCCCGGCAGGATATCGGGCACGGCAAAGCGCCCGGTATCGTCGCTAACCAGGTTCAGGTCGTACTTTGGGGCGCCCCCCTGATAGAGCTTGACGTTCAGGCTGGTCAGCCAGGAGGGATGGGGCGCGGCGGGGCGGGCCTGCAAGGTAAAGCGCCCCTGGATGGTGGCGGATTCGACCGGCGGCGCGCCCAGCTCCACCAGGCCCGCCTGGTTCCAGCCGTCCAGCACGCCGTAGCGGTCCTCCGCTCGGAGATAGACGCGCCAACGCTGGTCCTGCATCGCCGCGCCAAAGCGCAGCGCCAAGGTGACGCTCAAGGTATCGCCCGAGTGCGCGGCGTAGCACTGGTCAACGCGCAAGGTAGCCAGGGCGTTGCTGGCCTGGTTGGCCGTGCCGATGAAATAGCCCTCGGCGGGGAGCCAGGCGCTGTCGTCCACCTGGCGCAGGTAGAGCCGCCCGGTGGCGGGAACGTAGCGCAGATAGACGCCCCCCGGCTCGACGGCCTCCTGGTTGAGCAGCAGGTGGACCTCGCTCAGGTCCGCGTAGCCGTTGGGGTCGCGGTAGGTGGCGGTGAAAAGGTAGGTGACGTCGGGGACGGCCTGCAGGGCGTCCGGGACCAGCAGCAGCGTCTGCGGCGCGGCGTCCGCGGTGAACTCGGCATAGAGCCGCCCAAAGTCGGTCAGCTCGTCGCGGTCCCAGCGGTAAAGGCCGCCGTTGTAGCCCTCGCCGGTGCTCACGTCGTACGGCTTTTCGTTGAGGCTATACCAGGCCCAGCGCTGCACCAGGCGATAGCCGTCCGTCGGGCAGCCCAGCCGGCTGTCGGTGGTCCGCAAGCTGAAGCGGAAGGTCTCGCGCATGAAATTCTGCACCGAGGCGTTGCCCAGCGGCAGGTACTCGGGCGGCATCACCACGCCGTACTCGGTGATGATCAGGGGCTTGTCCGCCTGGCCGTGGTCATACATCCACTGGCGGAAGCGCCAGATGTGCTCGATAAAGATGGCGGGGTCCGCGTTATCCGTCACGGTATAGTGCGTCCCCTCGTCCACGTCGTTGATGCCGATGGGGATGCCGCAGCCCCAGCCGCCGCGGCTCTCCTGCAGGATTTGCACGTGGATGTTCCAGACGTCCACCGGCATCATCACGCCATAGAGGGCGCGATAGGCGGCCAAGACCTCATTCAGCCAGCGCAGGCGCAGCGGCGTCGGCTGCACGATGGAGCCGTTGGCGATGCGCGCGGTGGGGTCCACGCCCTTGATGAACTGGTAGAGGTCGTGGTGGCGGATGGCGTACTCGAAGGGAGCGCACTCGTCCTGGGAGCGGGTGTCCGGCTCGTTGCCGAGGATCCACAGCGCGCCCGGGTTGGCGAGGATGGCCTGCCGCAGCGCCGTCCAGTTGGGCGGCCAGGCCGTCGCTCCGACGCCAATCAACTGGGCGTAATCGATGCCGCCGGGGCGCGCGGGGTTAGCCGCCCAGGCCCAGTTCATGTACCAGCCGGGGTTGGTCCAGGAAAGCGTATAGTCCAGGATATCCCGGCCCCAGCGGTCGGTGGCGCCCACGCCGAAGCGCTGCTGGTGGGAGGGGTAGAGCCGGCTTTCGGCGCGCGCGGCGTGCGGAAGCAGCGCCCCCGAGCTGGCCACCACCAGGACGACCAGCCCCCACAAAAAGATCCGACGAGGCCCAGCGATCTTGCCCATGCTCCATCCTTGCAAGGAGATTCCGCGCCCAGGCCAAAGGCAGCCCCCGCCTGTGATTATATGCCGGGCCACCGTGGGTGCAAGTGCGGGCTGGCCACCCGGCTTGCCGGCCGCGGCGATGCCTTCTATAATGCAGCCGACGCCGGAGGCGCATGGCGAGGATGCGCGCCTCAATCTGATCAAGGAGGAGATCTATGTCCAGCTCGATCAAGGTCACCGTCATCGGCGCGGGCAGCGCCACCTTTTCCCTGGCCCTGGTCAAGGACCTCTGCCTGACCCCGGGGCTCGCGGGCAGCCACGTCTGTTTCATGGACATCAACGCCAAAAAGGCCGAGATGGTCTGCCGGCTGGCCACACGCTATGCCGAGGAGCTCGGCTCCCAGCTCACCTTCGAGTGGAGCACCGACCGCCCCGCCTCGCTGCAAGACGCCAACTTTGTCATCAACACGGCCACCGTCAAGAACGAGTACGACGCCCGCGACATGCGCGAGGTGATCGACCGGCACGGCTATTATTACGGCGGCGAGATCCGCGTCGACCGGTACTATAACCTCATGCTGATGCTGGGGATCGCCCGCGACATGGAGCGGATCTGCCCGGACGCCTGGTTCATCATGGCTGGGAACCCCGTCTTTGCGGGCACGACCCTGGTCACCCGCGAGACCGGCATCAAGTCCATCGGCCTGTGCCACGGGCACTATCACTATCGCGACATCGCCAAGACCATCGGCCTAGACCCGGACAAGGTGACCTTCCAGGCGCCGGGGCTCAACCATATGATCTGGATGACCGACTTTCTCTACGAGGGCAAGGACGCCTATCCCTTGATCGACGAGTGGATCGCCACCAAGGCCGAGGAGTACTGGGCCACCCACGTGGCGACGGGCACCCACGACGTGCAAATGTCCCGCAGCGCGGTGAACCAGTACAAGCTCTACGGGCTCTTCCCCATCGGCGACACGGTGCGGCACACCGGCTGGTGGTACCACACAGACAAGGAAGCCAAGATGCGGTGGTTCCCGCCGCCGTGGGGCGGGCCGGACACCCACGAGGCCCGCGCCGTCACCCGCAGCACCAAGGACACCCGCATCGCCGAGATGATGGAGGGCGCCTTTGACGCCAAGACCAGCGTCGTGGCGGTCTTTGGCGCGCAAAAGACCCGCGAGCAGCACGTGCCGATCATCGACGGGCTGGTGAACAACCACGAGGGGCAGTTCCAGGTGAACGTGCGCAACGAGGGGGCGCTGGCCGGCGTCGCCGCCGACGTGGCGGTGGAGGTGCCCGCCATCGTCAACGCCAAGGGCGTGCAACCGCTGCGCGTCAAGCCGTTGCCGCCCAAGGTGATGGTGAACTGCATCCTGCCCAACGTGCTGAGCATGGAGCGGACGCTGCTGGGCCTCAAGACCGGGGACCGCGCCCAGTTGCTGCTGGACGTGCTGGAGAGCCACCACACCCGTTCCTACGACCAGGCCGTCGCCGTGCTGGAGGATGTGCTGGCCATGCCCGGCTATGAGGAGATGGCCAAGCACTACCGGTACCCCAAGAGCTTGTGAGGCCACAAGACCCACAAAACGGGGCGGAAGTCATTCCGCCCCGTTTCTTTTTGCCTAGGAGACGGGCGCGGCCAAGGCAAAGAGCCCGTCGCCCCAGTTCATCAGCCGGCCAGGCGCGTCGTCACCCTCCCAAGCGGCGACGATCTCCCCGATTAAGACCGTGTGATCCCCCGCCTCCACCGCCTGCGCGAGGACGCATTCCAGGTTGGCCCGCGCCCCGGCCAAGAGCGGCGGCTTGACCCGGCTGGCGGGGAGGGTGGCGATGCCGCAGGCGGCCACCTTGTCCACGTCCCGGCCAGAATGGGAGCCGCAATAGCGGATGACCTCCTCCATCCCCGGCGCGGGGACGCTGATCACGAACTGGCCGGTCTCTTTGATCAGCTTGTTGGTGTGCTGCTTGCGGTTCACCGCCACGGCAAAGAGCAGCGGCTCGGTGGAGACGTACATGGCCCACCCGGCGGGCATGACGTTAGCCCGGCCCTCCCCGTCCGCGGTGACGATGAGCACCACCCACTCGGGGTATTTGGACGCGGATCCCTTGCTTGGCTCGACTTGGTGCATACGGCTCAACCTCCCACGCGAAATATGGCGCAGTCTCCGGATTGCGCGGTGCAGCGGTGAGCAGCCTCGCAATCCAGAGGATTGCGCCACGAAACATCAATCGACTGCGGCAGCCACGACCAGCTCCAACACCTTGCGCAGGGCCGCCCCCGGCTCCCACGCCGCCGCCCAGCCCTCCCGCGGGCCCGCCTCGTCCGGCTGCGCCGCGGGCAAGCCGGTGTTGGCCGGGCTGTATTGCTCGTCCCGCCCGCCCAGCTTCCAGGCGACCAGGTCCAGCGAGGGGACCACGTACAGCGCATGGCCGCCGGAGCCGGCCTTCCAATAGGCGTCGCGGGGCAGCTCGGGATACCAGCCGTCGCTGTTGACATCGAATTGCAGGCTGTAGGGGAAATGCGGGTTATAGGGCGAGCGCTGCCGGGCGTGCCGCACGTACCAGGCGGGGACCACCTGCCGGTCGCCCCAGCGCCCCTCGCGCAAGAGCAGGTAGAGAAAGCGCAGCATGTCCGTGCCGCGGAGGGCGGCGCCGCCCCCGCCGGGGGTGTGCGTCACCCGCGGGGCGTTGCGATAGGCAAAGCTCCAGCGCCCCCAGCCCAGCGGCTCGGCCAGGCGCTGCGCGAGGTATGCTTGCATCTCCATCCCCGCCACGCGGCGGAGGATGAGGGAGACCAGGTGGATCGAGGCGGTGGCGTAGGAATAGCCGCCGCCGGGCGGGCACCAGAGCGTCCGCGCCGTGAAGGGCCGCCCGTCGGGATAGGACTCCTCGGAAAGCCCCAGGGCGATCTCGTCCACCATCGCTTGCCAGCCGTCGGGGCCGATGGGGTCCAGGGTCGTTTCCCGGCCGCGGATGTAGCCCGGGTTGTTGCCGCGAATCCCCGCCGTGAAGGCCAGGAGCTGCCCCAGCTTGATCTCGGCCTTGGCCGGGTCAGGCAGGGGAAAGGCCTCCGGCGGCAGATAGTCGGTCGTATAGACCCGCTGCTCCAGGCCCTCGGGGAAGGCCTCGGGGCGCTCCCCCAGCAGGATGCCCAGCGCGATGCTGGTGAAGGACTTGCCGCAGGACGCCGTGTTGGGCGCGGCCTCGCGGCAGCCCAGGCCAAAGTAGCGCTCATAGGCCAGCCAGCCCCGCCGCGCCACCAGCAGTCCGCCGTTCTTGGTGCTCTCCCGCGCCACGGCGAGGGCCTGGTCGAGCTTGCCCACGTCCAGCCCCGCCACGCGGCGGACCTCTCGCGGATCGGTCAGCGTCCGCCAGCCGCCCGCGGCGTCCGAGGGGGGAAAGTAGGATAGCTCGTTCATCTCGCCTCCTATGCGGCGGCCAATCGGCGCAGGTAGGCGATCCCCTGGCGCGTCCAGGCCTCCTCTTGGGCCAGCGTCGCCGCCTCATCCTCCAGCCGGTCCATCCAGCTCTCCGCCAGCAGGTTGGGCGCGCGCCCCGCCGCCCGCAGCGCGGCCATGATCCCAGCGCAGTCCACCACCCCCTCGCCCAGGGGACAGGCGGCCAGCCGCCAAGAGGCGCCGTGGCGCACCACGCGCACGTCCTTGAAATGCGCCGAGACCGCGTAGGGGGCCAGCGCCGCCGCCGTCTCCAGCGGGCCCACCAGCCGCTCGATGGAGTTCAGGGCGTCGAGGCAGGCCGCCACGGCGGGGTCGCCCACCGCCGCGATGATGCGGGCGATCTCGGCGGGGCGCAGGCTGGAATGGTTCTCGATGGCCAGCGTCACGCCGGCGGCGCGCAGGTCGGGCAGCAGGCCGCGCAGGGTCGCCACCGCCTCGTCCACCGTGGGCGCGCCGCGCTCGTCCTCCAGCACCACGCGCAAGAGCGCGGCCTCTAGGTCCGCCGCCACGGGCAGGTGGCGCCGCACGTGCTCGGCGCGGCAGCCGCGGATGCCAAGCTCCAACTGCACGCCCAGCGTGGCGGCCTGGGCGGCCAAGCGGCGCCGCGCGTCGCGGGACAGCCCATCCAGCGGCAGGTTCTCCAGGAACTGGAGCACCTCCGCGCCCAGCGCGGCGGCCTGGTCCACCAGCCCCTCCGGGGTCAGCGGGCGCGCGGGCCGCCAGTCCGGCGTGCCCACCGCCCAGCGCAGGGTATAGCTGCCGATGCCGATCTTCATGTGCGCCCCCTTTCCGCCTCAAATCATCCCCATAAACGCGCCTTTGTCAAAACCGCCGCGCGCGGTATAATCCACTGCAGAGACGCAGAGAACGCAGAGAGGATATTTCTCCTCTTCTGCTGGGGTTTTCTCTGTGTCCTCTGCGTCTCGGCGGTGCGATTCCTGTTCTTGGAGGCGCCCATGAGACTCGCCCCGGACAAGCTGGCCGAGCTGGAAGAGATGGCCTACCAGATCCGCCGTCTCTGCGTCGAGATGATCACCTACGCGCGCTGGGGGCACATCGGCGGGTCGTTCTCCATGGCCGAGACCCTCGCCGCGCTCTACTTTCAGGCCATGCGGGTGGACCCCGCCCGCCCCCACTGGCCGGAGCGCGACCGGCTGGTCCTCTCCAAGGCCCACGGCTCCCCCGCCGTCTATGCCGCGCTGGCGCTGCGCGGCTATTACCCGGCGGAACGGCTCTATTCCTACTGCGAGCTGGGCGGGCTGGAGGGCCACACCGACCTCACCTGCACCCCGGGGATCGAGAGCTCCGGCGGGCCGCTGGGGATGGGGCTCTCCATCGCCGCGGGGATGGCGCTGGGGCTGCGCTACCAGGAGAACCCCCGCGCCCGCGTCTATTGCCTGATGGGCGATGGCGAGCTGGGCGAGGGGAACATCTGGGAGGCGGCCATGTTCGCCAGCCACTATCACCTGGACAACCTCATCGGCATCGTGGACTATAACAAGGTGCAGGCCAAGGGCTTTGTCTGGGACCTCATGCAGATCGAGCCGCTGGCCGACAAGTGGCGCGCCTTTGGCTGGGACGTGCTGGAGGCCGACGGCCACGACCTGGAGGCGCTGGTCGAGGCGCTGCACCGCGCCCGCTGGGTGATGCCCCGCGGCAAGCCCCTCGCCCTCATCGCCCACACCGTCAAGGGCAAGGGCGTGGAGATGGCCGAGTTCAACTATCACTGGCACACCCAGGCCCCCGAGCCGGAGGCCGCCGACCAGATGCTCCGCGAGCTGGCCCGCGCCTATGGGCGGCCCGAGGAGGGCTACAGCCGCTTGCCCGCCGAGAGCGGCAAGGAGGCGTTTTACCGTGGCGAATGACGCAAGCGGCGCGCCCCTGGAGATGCGGGAGGTCTTTGGCAATACCCTGGTGGAGCTGGGGCGGCGCTATCCCCAGATGGTGGTCCTGGACGCCGACCTGAACACCTCGTCCAAGGCGCTCTATTTCAAGCAGGCCTTCCCGGCCCGCTTCATCCAGGTGGGCATCGCCGAGCAGAACCTCTTTGGCGTCGCCGCGGGGCTGGCGCTGACCGGTTTCGTGCCCTTCCCCTCCACCTTTGCCTCCTTTGCCTCGCGCCGGGCGCTGGACCAGATCGCCATCTCGATCTGCTACCCCGGCCTCAACGTCAAGATCCCCGGCTCGTACGTGGGCATCCCCACCAGCCACGCGGGGGCCTCGCACAATTGCATCGAGGACATTGCCGTGATGCGCGCCCTGCCCAACCTGCGCGTGGCCGACCCCGGCGATAACGCCGACTTGGCGGCGGTCATGCGCGCGGCCATGGAGACCGAGGGGCCGGTCTATTTCCGCGTCACCCGCGCCACGCTGCCGGACCTCTTTGGCGCGGACCACGTCTTCCAGTGGGGCAAGGGCCACCTGGTCCGCCCGGGGCGGGACGTGACGCTCTACGGCACGGGGATGATGACCGGCTTTTGCCTGCAGGCCGCGGAGCTGCTGGCCGCCGAGGGGATCGGGGCCGAGGTGGTGCACCTGGGCTCCATCAAGCCGCTGGACGCCGAGCTGGTGGCCGAGTCGGCGGCGCGCACCGGCTGCGCCGTGACGGCGGAGAACGCCACCATCGTCGGCGGGCTGGGCTCGGCGGTGGCCGAGGCGCTGGCGGAGCGCTGTCCCGTGCCGCTGCGGCGCATCGGCGTGCGCGACCGTTGGGTCTCCAGCGGCGGGATCGCCGAGCTGCTGGCCCACCACCAGATGCGCCCGGAGGACATCGCCGAGGCCGCGCGGCAGGCGATCAGGCAAAAGCGGGGAAGCTGACCACGCGCTCGGAGGATGAGAGTCGAAAGCATCAGGACACGGATCGGCGCGGATTCCCCTTCCATACTTGCCTGATCCGTGCGATCCGTGAAATCCGTGTACCACTCTTGAGGGGGGTGTATTATGTCACCATCAACGAGCTTGCAGGATATCGACGCGGTGCGGTTCTTTTCCGAGTACCTGCGCATCACCGGCGTGGCGCACACCGGCCCGGAAAAGGCCGGCGACCCGCGGCTCATCGGCAAGCGGCTGGGGCTGATCAACGGCGGGTATTGGATCGGCATGTGGTCGTATTATTTCGGGCGGCTCTATCTCCCCGGCGTGCACCTGATCAACGTGGGCAGCGAGGCGGTGCAGATCAATTTCATGCAGATGCACGAGAAGGGCCTGCCCGTGCCGCCAGCCTCCAACATCGAGGCCTTTGCCCGCTATGCCATCGAGCTGGTCGAGTTCGCCCAGGTGGACGCCATCATGATCACCTGCTCCACCATGAACCGCTCCTACCCGCGGGTGCAGGAGGCGGTGCAGGCCTACGGCGTGCCGGTGATCCCCATCGACGGGCCGATGATGGAGCGGGCGGTGGAGCACGGCGGGCGCATCCTGGTGGTGGCCACCCTGGGCTCCACGGTTAACAGCACCCAGGCGCTGCTGCGCGAGACGGCGGGGCGGCTGGGGCGCGAGGTCAGCTTTGACGGGGTGAGCGTGTCGGAGGCGTGGGAGCGGCTGGCCGCGGGCGACGTGCTGGGGCACAATCAGGTGCTGGAGGCCGCCATCCGCGCCAAGCTGGCCGAGGAGCCGATCGGCTGCGTGGTGCTGGCCCAGCTCTCCATGGCGGTCTTTATGCTCTCCCACCCCGACCCGGTGGCCGAGTTCGGCGTGCCCGTGTTCACCAGCGGGCAGTGCGGGTTCGAGCGGATGCGCGACATCCTGCTAGCCAAGTAAGAGGTCTCCATGAAACCTGCTGATTATCCCCGCGTCAAGATCTGCTGCATCGCCAATGTGCAAGAGGCCTGGCTGGCCATCCGCCACGGCGCGTCGGCGCTGGGGCTGGTCTCGGCCATGCCCAGCGGCCCCGGCGTGATCTCGGAGGAGCGGATCGCCGAGATCGCCGCCGTCGCGCCGCCGGGGGTGGCGACGTTCCTGCTCACCAGCCAACAAGACCCCGCCGGCATCATCGCTCAGCAGCGCCGCTGCGGCACCAACACGATCCAACTGGTGGACAGCCTCCCGCTCGACGCCTACGCGGCGCTGCGGGAGGCGCTCCCGGGCATCGCCCTGGTGCAGGTGATCCACGTGATGGGGCCGGAGGCGCTGGACGAGGCGCTCCGGGTCGCCCCGCGCGTGGATGCCATCCTGCTCGATTCGGGGAACACGCGCCTGCCGGTGAAAGAGCTGGGCGGCACGGGCCGCACCCACGATTGGAGCATCAGCGCGGCGATCCGCGAGGCGATCGACAAGCCGCTCTACCTGGCGGGAGGGCTGAGGCCGGAGAACGCGGCGGAGGCCTTTGCGCAGGTGCGGCCGTTCGGGCTGGACCTCTGCAGCGGGGTGCGTAGCGGCGGCCAGCTCGACGAGGCCAAGCTGGCCGCGTTCTTTGGTGCGTTGGAGCCGTTCAGGGGCGAGGCGCCGGGGGCAGGACCGGCGCGAGGTGCTGCGTGGGTACCGTGGATAGCGTCAGGCCCACGGGACGCCCCAGCCGGGCGGCCACCTCCCGCTGGAAAGCCGCCGCGCCCGCGGGGTCGATCTCCCCGGCGCTCTTGACGGTCATGTCCAGATGGAGAGCCGCGGACTCGGCCGCCTCCACCTCCCAAGAGACCAGCTCGACCTCGCCCAGCGCGCCCAGCTCGGCCACGATCGCCGCCTGGACCCCTCGGTCCAGCTTGGCGGCGCGCAGCGAGTCGACGCTGAGCCAGCCCAGGATGATCGAGATGACCCCGAGGAGGATCGCCGCGCCCCAGACGCCGCTGCGAAAGACCTGCCGTTTGTTCTCTTCCGGCTCCGGGGCAAAGCCCAGCCACAAAAAGATCAGCCCGCCCGCCGCGCTGATGGCGACGAGGTTGGTGGCAAAGAGCAAGAGCGCGCCGCCAGCCATGGCGAGTTGGCCCATGCCCAGCCCCAGGCCCACCGTGGCCAGGGGCGGGACCAGCGCCGCAGCGATGGCCACGCCCGGAAGGGAAGCGGAAACGTCCTTGCGCGAGAGGGCATAGGCCCCCGCCGCGCCGGATGCCAGCGCCACCGCCAGGTCCAGCAAGGAGGGCTGCGCCCGGGAGAGCATCTCGGCGGTGGGGGCGCGCCCGGAGCCCGCCAGGCTCATCAGCAAGCCGACGGCGATGGCCAGCACCGCGCCGCGCACGACGGAGCGGATCGCCACGCGCAAGAGGCGCGCGTCCCCCTGCACCACCCCCAGCCCCAGCGCGATCACCGCCGCCATCAAAGGGGCCACCAGCATGGCGCCAATGATCACCGCGGGGCTATTGAGCAGCAACCCCAGCGCGGCGATGGCCGCCGCCAGCCCGATCATGACGTAAAAGTCCACCCGGGGCCGCGCGCCGCGCCAGATATCCAGATAGATCTCGGCGCGCTCGCTGACGTCCACCTTGGGCAAGGCCTCGAAAAGCCCCCAGCGGACCTGCCGCAACAGCGAGCCGACCCGGCCCGCGCCATGGCGAACGACGATCACCGGCGTGGGGCTCTCGGCGGCGACGCGCTGCGGGATATTGCCAAAGAGGGCCCGGCCCACCAGGCTCTCCTCGCTGGCCCCCACGTAGAGCAGGTCGTGGCGCTTGGCCTCCTGCAGGATGCCGGCGACGATATCGTCCGACTGAACGACCAACGGGCGCACTCGCTCGTTGTCGGCCCAGGGCTCCAGCGTCTGGCGCAGCCGCTCGCGCCCCAGCGCCACGGCGCCCGGCCCCAGCGACCGGCGCGCCACATAGAGCGCCGTCACCTGGGCCTCGGGGGCCAGGTCCAGCCCCTGCCGAATGGCCAGGGCGGCATTCGGCCCACCCGCGGCGGGGACCAGGATCCGCTTGATGGCGGCCAATCGTTTGGCCAGCCTCTCGGTGGAGGATGGCTCGCCTAGGGCCTCATCCTCCGGCGTGATGCGCACCACCATCACATCGCAGGGCGCTCGCTGCAAGACCGGGTCCAGGGTGCTGCCCAGCAAGTAGCGTCCCCGCCCCGCGTCGCCCTCCCAGCCCAAGAGCAACGCATCCGGCGGGTCGAGCAGGAGAGAGCGCGCGATGGCGACGCCAGGCTTGGCCCCCGCGCGGACCTGCACCTCGACCTCCACCTCGCCGCAACGCTCGGGGAGGGTCAGCCAGGAGGGCCGCTGCCCGTCGGGCGTCACCGAGAGCACCACCACGCGGCCATCCCGCGCCCCGGCCAGCGCGCAGCCCACGGCCAGCAGCGGCTCCAGGTGCCCCCGCTCGCCGACCGCCACCATCACCCGAGAGCCGGACCGTTCCTGCTCGTCGCTCACGCGCACCCCCGGATATGGTCAGTGATATAGCCCTGAAGCAGCGCGAACCCCTGCTCCATCCCCCGCCGGCCCAGGCCCACGCGGAAATGGCTATCGCCGTAGCCAAAGACGCCCGCGGGCAGGAGCAGCACCCCGCGCTCCTGGCGCAGCCCATCGCACAGCGCCTGCGCCGAGCCCTGGCGCAGCGCGGGAAAGGCCACGCTCCCCGCGCGCGGCGCCGCCCACCAAAAGAGGTCGGCATGGGCGCGAAAGAGCTCCTCCGCCAGCCGCAGGTTGCCGCGGATGATCCCCAGGTTGCGGGCTGTGATCCGCTCGCGGGCGCGCAGGGCGATGATCCCCAGCACCTCGCTGGGGGCGCTGTGGCAGATGGTGGTATAGTCCTTGTAGGCGGCCAGCTCCCGCATGAGCGCCGCGTC
>JAAYEA010000203.1 GCA_012689325.1 Chloroflexota bacterium | reverse complement strand
TGGGGAATCAAAATCTGGCGCATCGCGCCTATTCGGGTTGAGGCCGCAACCATCATAGCAGCATTCGCGCCGACTGTCAAATCGCATATCGCGGATCGCAGATCGCGTATCGTCGGAGGGCGAACACCGGCAAGAGGGCGAACACAAGGAGGGCGAACCTTGTGTTCGCCCCGGTCCGGTATTCGCCCCGCCGGTGATCGCCCCGGCGGATGGGGGCAACCACGGGGGGTTGCCCCTACGTGGTCGTCCCCGTGTCTGCCCTCCGGCGGATGGGGGCAACCACGGGGGGTTGCCCCTACGGGTCCGCCCCCGCGCCGCCCCGGCGGATGGGGGCAACCACGGGGGGTTGCCCCTACGTGGTCGTCCCCGTGTCTGCCCTCCGGCGCATGGGGGCAACCACGGGGGGTTGCCCCTACGGGTCCGCCCCCGCGCCTGCCCTCCGGCGCATGGGGGGCAACCACGGGGGGTTGCCCCTACGGGTCCGCCGCCGCGCCTGCCCTCCGGCGCATGGGGGCCACGGGGGGTTGCCCCTACGGGTTCGCGCCCGCGCCGCCCCGGCGGATGGGGGCAACCACGGGGGGTTGCCCCTACGGGTTCGCGCCCGCGCCTGCCCCGGCGCCCCGCGATTCGCCCCGCGCCGCGGAGCGCGTATAATACCCCCAGGAAAGGAGCCACCCGATGCCCATCCACGTCCTGCCGCCCGAGGTCGCCGCCAAGATCGCCGCCGGCGAGGTGGTGGAGCGCCCCGCCTCCGCCGCCAAAGAACTGCTGGAAAACGCCATCGACGCCGGCGCCACCGACATCCGCCTGGAGATCCGCCAGGGCGGCAAGCGCCTCATCCGCGTCAGCGACAACGGCTGCGGCATCCCCGCCGCCGAGGTGGAGCTGGCCTTCGCTCGCCACGCCACCAGCAAGCTCGCCGCCGCCGAGGAGCTGGACCGCATCCGCACCCTGGGCTTTCGCGGCGAGGCGCTGGCCTCCATCGCCGCCGTCTCCCACTTTACCATGTCCACCCGCGCGGCGAGCGAGGAGGTGGGCGTGCGGGTGCGCCTGGAGGGCGGCGCCATCGTCCACCGCGAGGGGTATGGCGGCCCGGCGGGGACCACCGTCGCCGTGGAGAACCTCTACTATAACACCCCGGCGCGGAGCAAATTCCTGCGCGCCGATTCCACCGAGATGGCCCGCATCGCCGAGGTGGTCACCAGCTATGCCCTGGCCTATCCCGAGCTGCGCTTCACCCTGCTCAAGGACGACCGCCTGGCGTTGCAGACCACCGGCAGCGGGCAATTGGCCGACGTGCTGGCGCAGGTGCACGGGCTGGAGGTGGCCCGGCGGATGCTGGCCTGCCAGGAGACCGTGGACGAGATCGCCGTGGCGGGGTACATCAGCGCCCCGGAGCTGAACCGCTCCGACCGCGGCGGGCTGATGTTCTTCGTCAACCGGCGCTGGGTGCAGGACCGCTCGCTCAGCTTTGCCGTGGAGGAGGCCTACCGCGGCCTTTTGCTCAAGGACCGCCACCCCTGGGCCGTGCTGGATATCCGGCTGGACCCGGGGGAGGTGGACGTCAATATCCACCCCACCAAGCGCGAGGTGCGCTTTTCCGACGCCCGGCGCGTCTTTAGCGCGGTGCAGCGCGCCGTGCGCCACACCTTGCAGGCCGACGCGCCCATCCCCACCGTCGCCTCGGCGGCCGCGCCGGTGACCTGGGGCGGCTGGGAGCGCGCCGCCGCCAGCTATGCGCCGCCGCGCCCGCACCCCGGCCAGCTCGGGCTGGAGCTCCAGCGCACCGCCGACGTGGAGGTCTCGGACCTGCGCCCGGCGGAGCGGCTGCCCATGCTGCGGGTGGTGGGGCAGATCGCGCAGACCTACATCATTGCCGAGGGGCCGGGGGGGATGTACCTGATCGACCAGCACGCCGCCCACGAGCGGATCGTCTACGAGCGGATGATGGGCCAGCGGGTCGCGGCGGCGCAGTCCGCTGCGCCGGTGGCCTCGCAGCCGCTGCTGGACCCGGCGGTGGTGGAGCTGACCCTGGCGCAGGGGCAAGAGCTGGAGGAGCACCTGGCCGATCTGGCCGCGCTGGGCTTT
Organism: Chloroflexota bacterium; assembly: GCA_012689325.1. Taxonomy (GTDB): domain Bacteria; phylum Chloroflexota; class Anaerolineae; order JAAYEA01; family JAAYEA01; genus JAAYEA01. Next base: position 1,108 of record JAAYEA010000203.1, on the reverse strand, counting down.
GACATCGTCCCCTTTGGCCCCAGCGCCTACCGCATCCAGGCGGTCCCCGTCTCGCTGCTGGGCGGCGGGCTCCCCGCCGGCGACCCCGCCGCGGCGCTGCGGGAGATCCTGGCCGAGGCGGAGGGCAGCGACCGCCCCTGGGACGAGGCGGCGCTGATCACCCTGGTCTGCCATAGCGCCGTGCGCGCCGGGCAGACCCTCTCGCCGGACGAGATGCGCGACCTGGTGCGCCAGTTGGAGCAGACGGACACGCCCCACTCGTGCCCGCACGGCCGCCCCACCATGATCCACCTCAGCGCCAGCCAGTTGGAGCGCGAGTTTGGGAGGAGGTAGGAGATTACCCCCCTGTAGCCAAAGGCAACAGCCGCACCTGGTCGCCGTCACGCACCAGGTAGCTTGCCGCCTGGCGCTGGCCGTTCACCAGGATGATCGTCGAGACCGACTCGGGGATGCCATAGCGCGCCAGCAGCTCGCTCACCGGCCGCCCGACCCACCCGTCCGCCGCGACTGCGTGCGTCTGGCCGACGTACCGCGTCAGATACCCCACCGCGCTCACCTCAATGGACAATTCGCACCGCCTCGACTAGAATGTCCCCAGCGTATGGTGGCATTATACCCGCATCCGCCGCCCGCCGCCAAGGGGAGCGCCGGCGCCCAAGTCGTTTGGCGTCCTGGAGGTCGAGCCTTTAGGCGGCCTTGGGTGCGCGCAATCCGGCTAAAGCCTCGACCTCCAGGGCGAGGCTCAGCCTCGACCTCCAGGGCGAGGCTCGGCGTCGGTCTCCAGGGCTGAGCCGTTTGGGGTGAGCCCTGGGGATTCGTTTGCCGGCGCGCGGCGACCAAGGCGCCGCGTCGCTCGCCGCATCCTGACGTTCGACATTCGACCTTGGACATTCGACTGCCATCCTGCAACCTGTAACCCTTTCCCCCCGGAGGCTAATCATGCACAACATCCTCGACTATGGCGCCATCGGCGACGGCGCCACCAACGACGCCCCCGCCATCCAGCGGGCCATCGACACCTGCGCCGCCGAGGGCGGCGGGGTGGTCTGGGTCCCCGGCGGGCACACCTACCTCACCGGCCAGCTCACCCTGCGCAGCCACGTCACGC
>JAAYEA010000202.1 GCA_012689325.1 Chloroflexota bacterium | reverse complement strand
TGGTGCGCGATCTGGATCCCACCCGGCCAGCCACATCGGCGGCGGTGATGGGGTGCCCGGTGGAGTGGATGGCGCTGGCGGATGTGGTGTTCATCAACCGCTACTGGGGCTGGTACGTCCAGGCCGGGCAGCTCGATGAGGGGGCCCGGATGCTGGCGCAAGAGCTGGATGGGCTGCACCAGCAGTTGGGCAAGCCCATCGTGATCAGCGAATTCGGCGCCGACTCGCTCGCTGGCGTGCATGCTGACCCGCCGGAGGTCTGGAGCGAGGAGTACCAGGTGGAGATGCTGCGACGCTATCTGGATGTGGCGGCGGCGCGGCCCTATGTGGCGGGGCTGCACGTCTGGAATTTCGCCGACTTTAAGGTCGGGCAGAGCCCGATGCGCGCCGGGGGGATGAACCGAAAGGGCGTTTTCACGCGGGACCGCCGCCCCAAGATGGCCGCGCACTTTTTGCGCGAGCGCTGGGCTCAGCCCACTGGCGTGACGGCTGCTCAGCAAGGCGTGGCGCCGCAGCGCGCGCCGGAGCCGCCTGCTCCGCCTCAACCCGTGGTGCCCGAGGCCTTTCTGGCGTTGGCGGCCAAGCTGAACGGCAAGAACCCCGGCCTCAACGCCGTGCTCAAGTTCGACCTGGGCGAGGGGCGGCTGTATCGCTTCGTCTTTGAGAGCGGCGCTTGCCGCGCAGAGGCCGGCCCCGGGGCTGGAGAGGCGACGGCGACGGTCACCATGCAGGCGGAGGACGCCATGAAGCTCCTCCGGGGCGAGCTGAACCCGATGGTGGCCTACATGACCGGCAAGATCAAGATCGCGGGAGATATCCGGGCCCTGATGGCGCTGCAGGGCGCTCTGGGTTAGGGCAGCGCCGGCGCACGAAACAGCCGGTGTCGGACCAGATACGAGTGACCAGCATCACAACTATCAAGGAAAGAGAGGAGAGAGATGGCGTTCTCGATGAACTCGACGATCAAGGACTTGCTCGCCGATGAGCGAGCCAAGGCGGTGGTGGAGAAGCACATCCCTGGCGCGTCCAGGCATCCGAACATCTATGACGTGTACTATGAGACGCTCAAGTCCGTCTCGTACTATCCAGAAGCGGCGGCAGCGGGGCTGACCAGGGAAAAGCTCGCGGCCATCGACGCGGACCTGAGGGCGCTCGGCTAGCCAAAGACGGACCAAGTGACGCTCAGAGGCGGGGTTCTGCGTGCCAGGCCCCGCCTCTGCCATTTGTCGCTGCGCCGCTCCCGGGATATGATGCAGCTCGCGAGCCAGCTTGGCCCCCATGGGTCAGGCCGGCGAGACAACCTAGCCCGAGGAGATGCCATGGCCACCAATCTACCCGCGCGACCCAGCCCGTTCGCCTGGGACAGCACGGATCCAATGCTTCAGGTTGCCGAGCCTCTGTGGCCCGGCGAGGTTCCCGGCTGGAACTGCGCCGCGGAAGAGCAGGTGCTGGTGCGAGAGCTCGAGGGCCCCGGCCACCAGCGCAATCGAGCGATCAAGGGGGTGACGCGCCCCACCATGCAAGCCTTCCTGCCGCCGCAGGATCAGGCGACCGGCATGGCCATTGTGGTTTTCCCCGGCGGCGCTTTCCAGCACCTTGCCATCGACAAGGAGGGCTGGGATGTGGCGCGCTGGCTGAACGGGCTGGGCGTGGCGGCCTTTGTGGTCAAGTACCGCACCGGCAGCCCCGATGACCGCGTGAACGCGATCGCCGCCGGCGAGGCCGATGCGCGCCGCGCCATGCAGATCGCGCGCAGCCGCGCGCAGGCTTGGGGCCTGGATCCAAAGAGGATCGGCGCGATGGGGTTCTCGGCCGGTGGGCACCTGGTGGCCAGCCTCGGCACGAACTGGGCCGAGGGGCGAGCTGATGCCGCTGACGCGGTGGAACGCTTCAGCTCTCGCCCCGATTTCCTGCTGCCCGTCTACCCGGGGATTCGCGAGAAGCACCTCATGGCCATCTCGGCGCAGACGCCGCCGGCCTTTATCGTGCAGGCGTGCGATGACCACCTGCCGGTGGAGGGGAGCGTGTCCTTCTTCCAGGGCCTGCGCGCCGCCAAGGTTCCGGTCGAGATGCATCTCTTTGAGCGCGGCGGGCATGGTTTTGGCCTGGGCGTGAAGGGCGGCGCCGTTGCCGGTTGGCCTTCGCTCTTCGAGGCGTGGGTCAAAGCACTGGGTTAGGGCGGAGGGGGAATGCTGAGCGTGGCGGAGGCCGTGGCAGTCATGCGGCGGGAGCTGGGCGAGTCCCCCAAGGCGGAGCATTCGCTCTTGGTGGGGCGGATCATGCGCGAGCTCGCGCGGCGATTCGGCGAGGACGGCGAGCTGTGGGAGACCGTGGGCATCCTCCACGACATCGACCTCCCTGCCACGTCCGCGGACCTCTCGCGGCATGGCCTCGTGGCCGCCGAGATGCTGGGCGAGAGCCTGCCGCCCGAGGGGCTGCGGGCCATCGCGGCGCACGACCATCGCGCCGGTCTGCCGCTCCTCTCGCGCCTGGATCGCTCACTGCGCGGCGCCGATGCGCTGGCCTTGCTCGGGCAGCGGATACCCCTGCCGGAGCTCGAGCGCTTTGCCGAGCAAGGCGACGGGGCCCTGGTCGCGTTGCAGGCGGCGCTGGGACCGCAGCGCGCCCATCTCGGCGAGATGGTGGCGCGCTATGCCGAGGCCGAATGCTTGACCCTGGCGGATCTCGTGGAGGCCGTGCGCCGCGCTGGTTGACCTGGCTTGCGAGCCGGAGGCGACGATGAGATTCCACCTGCTGCACCCGCGCGACCAATTGGTCGCCATCATGGAGCGCATCTATCGTAACAACATGACCACCCTCTCCGGGGGGAACCTGTCCATTCGGGACACCAACGACGACATCTGGATCACGCCGGCGGGGGTGGACAAAGGCGCGCTCACGCCCAAGGACATCATGTGCGTGCAGGCGGATGGCCGCATCGTCGGGCCGCACCGCCCCTCCTCCGAGTACCCCTTCCATCGCGCCATCTATGCGCGGCGGCCCGACCTCCGCGCCATCGTGCACGCGCACCCCCCGGCGCTGGTGTCGTTCAGCATCATGCGAGAGACGCCGGTGACCGACATCATCCCGCAGGCCCGGCGGATATGCGGGGCGGTGGGCTATGCGCCTTACGCGTTGCCCGGCAGCGAGGCGCTCGGAGAGGTGATCGCGGAGACCTTTGCGCAGGGCTATGAGACGGTCTTGTTGGAGAACCACGGCATCGCCGCGGGCGGCGAGGACCTCCGGGCTGCCTTTCAGCGGCTGGAGACACTGGATTTCTGTGCCCGCACGTTGCTGCAGGCGCGGGGTCTGGGCCCTGTCCATCGCCTGAGCGAGGAGCAGATCGCCTATTTCGATGGGCGGGAGAGCCTTCTGCCCGAGTTTGACCCGGCAGAGCACACGAGTCCGGAGCGGGAGGTTCGGGGCCGGATCGTCGAGATCGTGCACCGGGCCTGCGATCGGTATCTGATGATCAGCACCGAGGGAGTCGCCTCAGCCCGGGTGGATGCGGATAGCTTTATCATCACGCCGACCGGCCAAGATCGGCGCTCCATGGAGATCGAGGATCTGGTGCTGATCCGGGAGGGCAGAAGGGAGCGTGGAAAGCACCCCAGCCGCTCGGCGCGCTTGCATCAGGCGATCTATGAGGCGCACCCGGAGATCGGGGCGATCCTCATCGCCCAGCCACCCCATGTGATGGCCTTTGCCATCGCCGGGCAGCCCTTCGATACGAGGACTATACCGGAGAGCTATATTCTGCTGCGCGATATCCCCTTGATCTCCTATGGGGCGCAATATCGCGATCCGGGCAGGATCGCCGCGGCCCTCTCCGGCGAGACGCCGGTGATGTTTGTGCAGAACGACTGCGTGCTGTCCGTCGGGGGCGACGTTCTGCAAGCCTTTGACCGGCTGGAGGTGGCCGAGTTCAGCGCCAAGTCGGTGCTGGACATCCTGCCCCTGGGCAAACTCGTGCCCATCGGCGACGGCGAGATCGAGGCCCTGAAGCTCA
>JAAYEA010000201.1 GCA_012689325.1 Chloroflexota bacterium | reverse complement strand
GCGTTTTGAGTTGACAGACATCATGATCTATGGTAGAATTACGCTACTGGCAAGCTTCGAATGGAGCGACATGCCTGGCAAGGGCCGTTAGCTCAGTTGGCAGAGCACCTGCCTTTTAAGCAGGGTGTCGCGCGTTCGAGTCGCGCACGGCTCATTAACACACGAAATCCTGCCACCCTGGCTCAATCGGCAGAGCAGACGCTTCGTAAGCGCCAGGTTTCGGGTTCAAGTCCCGAGGGTGGCTCTATATCTTCCGAGGGCAGCACCGCTTCACCCGCTATCATAATATAAGGAGGTGATGCGCATGGTAGCAAGTAGTAGTACCGTGGGCATCACCGGAGGCGCGGCCTAGGCTACGCCTTCGTCACAAGGTGATGCCCTCCAAAAACAACAAGCCCCCGCTCGCGCGGGGGCTTGTTGCCGTCTAGGGCCAAACGCTATAACACGACAAGCTTGTGCTCCCGTCCTGATTCGATCAGCTTGTGCGCCAGCGTCAGGGCCCGCAGCGCTTCCTCGCCCGAAACCATGGGCTCGGCGTCCGTCTCCACCGCCTGGATGAAGGATTGCAGCTCGGCCTTGAGCGGCTCGATCCGCCGCACCTGGTACTTGATCATCTGCCCCTCGCGCACCCCGCCGATGGCGACCAACCGCTCCCAGTTGCCCGAGGCAAAGTTGTTCTCGTAGAAATACAGGTCCTGGCTCAAATAGTTGACCAGGAACATGCCCCGCTCGCCCACGATGGTCAGCTCCCTGATTTTGGTGGGGGTGAGCCAGTTGATGTCCAACACGCCGATGATGCCGTTCTGCAGGCGCATCACGCCGGACACCAGGTCCTCGTGCACGGCGTGGATCCGACGCTCCGTCTCGGCAAAGACCGTCTGAATCTGCGAGCCGGTGAGATACTCGATGATGTTCAGGTCGTGCGTGGCCAGGTCCACCACCACGCCCACATCCTCGATGCGCGGCGGGAAGGCGCCCACGCGCCGGACGTGAATCTGAAAGATGCGGCCCAATTGCTGATCGTCGAGCCGCTGCTTCAACTCCAGGATCGCCGGGTTGAAGCGCTCGATGTGGCCGATGGTAAGCTTTTTGCCCAGCCGGTGCGCGTGGGCGATCATGCGCTCGCCTTCCGCCACGGTGGCGGCGATCGGCTTTTCCACCAGCGCATGCACCCCCGCATCCAACACATCCATCGCCACCTGGGCATGGAGGCGGGTGGGCACGGCAACGGTCACCAGGTCCAGCTTCTCGCGCTCCAGCATCTGGCGATAGTCCGTATACCCATGAGCACGGTAGGTCCTCGACACTCGCTCGACGGTTTCCTGGTTCGCATCGGCCACCGCCACCAGGTTCGCTTCCTCGAGCTCGGCGTAAACGCGGGCGTGGTTGAGGCCCATGGAACCGACGCCGATGACGCCAACTTGAACGGCCAAGGTGATCTCCTTCTCAGCGGAGCGCAGCGCACGGCATTGCTTAGCCGGCGCGCTGATCGAGTTTTGCCCAAACGGGCCAGGGGATTTCTACGCGGCGACCACAGGCGGGGCAAGACATCGCCATTCGGTCGTCTTGGCGCTCCTGCGGGACGAGGTGGTGCCCGCAAAAGCAGACAAAAGCCCTCAATCGCGCCGGATTGCCCTGGACCAGCCCGTGGTCCGGCACGTCCACCGTGACCACCGAGCCGGCCCCCACCAGCGCGAACCGCCCAATCGTCACGCCGGGCAAGAGCACCGACGAGGCGCCCAGCGAAGCGCCCTCCCGCACATGCACCCGCCCCACTTCCCAATCGTCCGCGCCCTTGAGCGCGCCCTCGGGGGTAATGGCGCGGGGGTACTTGTCGTTGGTGATGCAAACGTGGGGACCAATGAACACACCGTCATCGATCTCCGCGCCGTGATAGACGCAGGCATAGTTTTGGATCTTGACGCGGTGACCGATGATCACCCCGAAATCGAGATAGACGCCCTTGCCGATGATGCACTCCTCGCCCACACGGACGCCCTCGCGAATCTGGGCTTGGTGCCAGACCCGCGTGCCCGCGCCAAGGCTGGCCCGAGGGGAGACTTCGGCGGTCTCGTGGATGCGCGCTGGCTCCAACATCGCCTATCCCCGGCTCACCAGGATCACCCCGGCGATGACCACCAACATGCCCAGCCAGCGCAGCGGCGGAATGCTCTCCTTCAGAAAGACCATGGACAGAAGCGGCAACACGATATACATGGAGGCCAGCAGCGGGTAGGCATAGCTCAGGTCCAGGCGCGAGAGGACGATGAGCCACACCAATGAGCTGATGCCATAGAGCGCCAAACCCACCCACACCAAGGGCTGGGAAAAGATGGGGATAAAAGCCTCCCAAAACCTGGCCAGGTTGACCGAGTCGACGGCGCCCACCCGGTTCATCCCGATCTTGAGCGCCAATTGGCCCGCGGCGCCGAGGAGCATGGCCACAAAGATCAGCAGCACGGAGCGATCCATTTTCATCAATTCCTCTGCCTTCCTGAGGGAATGAGCCCAAACGCGTTTATTGTAGTCGGAATGGGCCAGGAGGCAAAATACTTGGGGGCTGGGAGTTTTTTGACAGCGCCTTGGGCTTGTGTTATAGTACGAGGAATGGCTAGCCCTGGCAATGCTTGCTGGGTCTGGCGCCCCCAGGTACCCCTCTGGGATTCCCTTCGCTTGCGCGCTGCGGCGCAGCCACGTTCCTGTACGCAACGGTAATGGGTCTCGCAAACGTGAAACAAGGAGCAAAACATGCGAAACAAGTTGCTGGGTATCGCGCTAATCGCCGTTCTGTTAGCCGCGTCGCTGCTGGCCTGCGCAGGCCAGAACGCCAAGCCCAGCGCCGGACAAAGGGGCGGCACCCTGGTCATCGGCATTCACCAAGAGCCGGACAACCTGAACGTCAACATCGCCAACCAGACGGTGTCCTTTGAAGTCAACGAGTTCATCAACGACGCCCTCTTGGGGATCGATGCCGATGGCGAGTACATCCCCGAGTTGGCCAAAGAGGTGCCCACCGTCCAGAACGGCGGCATCTCGGCGGATGGGCTGACCGTCACCTATCACCTGCGAGACAATGTCAAATGGGCGGATGGGCAGCCTTGCACCTGCGACGACTGGAAGTTCACCTGGGAGGTCATCACGAACCCCAACAGCGGCGTCAAGAGCACGACCGGCTGGAAGGACTTGGCCGCCGTCGAGTGCCCTGCCCCCCAGACCATCGTCTTCCAGTTCGCCCAGTACTATGCCGCCCACCTGCAGAGCATGGGCGGGGCCTGGATTCTGCCGCGCCACGCCACGGGCGACCCCGCCAAGATGCAAGAGTGGGCCTATAACCGCGCGCCGCTGGGCAACGGCCCCTTTGCCTTCAAGGAGTGGGTCTCTGGCGATCACCTCACCCTGGTGCGCAACGAGCACTTTTACCTCGCCAGCGAGGGCCAGCCCTATCTCGACCAGATCATCATCCAGATCGTCCCCAGCCGCGAGGTGGGCAAGCAGCTCGTCAAGACGGGCAGCATCGATGTCCTCTGGAACCTGACGGAATCGGATTTTCCTGATTTTGAAAAGGCGGAGGGCGTCACCCTGACCGGACTCGCAGACACCCGGACCGAGCGCCTGGTGTTCAACCTGCGCAACCCCGAAATCGACGCCCCCTGCGCCGACCAACTCGGCGCCGAAGGGCTTTGGCATTGGGCGCTGGGAGACGTGCGCGTGCGCCAGGCGATCCGCTACGGCATCGACAAAAAACTGATCAACGACAAGCTCCTCTATGGCAAGGCCACCCTGGGCACCGCCGAGCTCAACATGGGCTGGGCCAAGCCCAATATCCCCGTCAGCGCATATGACCCCAAAAAGGCCGGGCAACTGCTGGACGAGGCGGGGTGGCAAGATGCCAACGGCGATGGCGTCCGCGAGTGCGTGAGCTGCCAGTATGCGGAAAAGGGGCGCCCGTTGCGGCTCAAGCTGCAGACCACCACGGGAGACAAGCTGCGGGAGGATGCCGAGCAGGTCCTGGTAGAGCAGATGAAGGCCATCGGCGTCGAGTTCTATATCGAAAATATCCCCTCGGCCGAGCTCTTTGGCTCCTATTCCAGCGGCGCGATCCGCAAGCACGGCCAATTCGACATCCTGATGTACACCACCAACTATGGCCCCGACCCCCAGAGCCTGATCGAGAACTATTACGCCTCCTGGAACATCCCTTGCGACGGCAACAAGGGCCTGGGCTACAACTATTCCCGGTGGATCAATGACGAGTTCGACCGCTGGATCAAAGTTGCCGGGGAGAGCCCCGACCTGCAAACCCGCAGAGAGGCGTATCAGAAGGCCTCCGAGGAGATCGACAAGGATGTGCCGGCGATTTACCTATACGATCGGCTCAAGCTGAACGCGCACCGCAACACCCTGCAGGGGTGGGTTGACAATAACTGGCAACAGATCGGCTACAACAGCGGCGCGTGGTGGCTGAAGCGCTAGCCGTTGCCCAAGGCGCCACCGGGGCGGGCAGCCAAGCGGTTGCCCGCCCCTTCCTTCATCGAGCGCCGCGCCCGGAGGTCCGATGACCCGCTACCTGATTCGACGCTCGCTCCAGGCCGTTCCTGCGTTGCTCTTGGTCAGCCTCTGCGTCTTTTTGATGATCGAGCTCGGCCCCATGGACCCTCTGGCGATGTACGAGGACAACCCCAACGTCAGCCCCGAGGACCTGCTGCGCCTCGAAGAGCGTCTGGGGCTCGGCCAGCCCGTGCACATCCGCTACGGCAAGTGGCTGCTGAACCTGCTGCGCGGGGATTGGGGAACCTCCAACGTCACCTGGCGGCCCGCCATCTTGGAGATCACGGACCGGCTGCCGAACACCCTCTATCTGATGACCGCCTCGCTGGTCGCCACGCTGGCCCTGGCGATTCCCCTGGGCATCGTCTCGGCGCTCAAGCAGTACTCGGCGCTGGACTATGTCGCCACCGCCTTTGCCCTGATGTGGCGCTCCATCCCCATCTTTTGGTTCGGGCTCCTCCTGATCATCGTGTTTCATGCGACGCTCAAGAACCCCTTCACGGGCAACCCGCTCTTTCCCGGCGCGGGGATGTACGATATCCGCGACAAAGGCATGCCGGGCTACAACGCAATCCTGGACTATGCCCACCACCTGGCCCTGCCCTTGACCATGCTCACCCTCCACAGCGCCGCGCGCTACATGCGCTTCATGCGCTCCAGCATGCTGGAGGTGATCCACCAGGACTATGTGCGCACGGCGCGCGCCAAGGGGCTGAGCGAGCGCTGGGTGATCTATCGCCACGCCCTCAAGAACGCCGCCATCCCCCTGACGACCATCATCGCCTTGGACCTGCCGATGCTCTTTGGCGGTGCGCTCTACACCGAGACCATGTTCTCCTGGCCCGGCATGGGGAGGTTGTTCCTGCAATCCGCCGAACGGGTGGATTATGCCGTGCTCATGGCCATCGTCATGATCAACGCGGCGTTGATCATCTTTTTCCAGTTGGCGGCGGACGTGGCCTACGCCTACCTGGATCCGCGCATCAGGTTTAGCTAGGCGGAAGGGGCCGAAATGTCAGCGCGAGATCGCAGCCGACAAGTAAGTGGCGGGGCGCGCCAGCGCAGGCCGGAGACCATGGCGCGGATGGTCTGGCGCCGCTTCCTCTATCACAAGCCAGCCGTGGTCAGTCTGGCGGCCTTGGCCGTGCTGCTGCTGGCCGCGATCCTGGCGCCGCTCCTCTCGCCCCACGGCCCCAATCAGATCGATCTGGATCGCCAACTGGCCCTGCCCTCCTGGGAGCATCCTCTGGGCACGGATCACCTGGGGAGAGACCTTCTCGCGCGCCTGCTCTACGGCGGCCGCGTCTCTCTGCTAATCGGCCTGCTGGCGATGGCTTTCGCCACCAGTTTCGGCACGCTGGTGGGAGCGTTGGCGGGCTACTATGGCGGCTGGGTGGACAGCCTCCTCATGCGGCTCACCGACGTCTTTCTCTGCTTTCCCGGGCTGTTCGTGCTCATCATCCTGAGCCTGGCCCTGCGCCAACTGCCTATCCCCGCGCTGCGCGGCACCGCGCTGGCCAGCATCCTCGCCATCGCGCTGGTGATCGCGCTATTGGCCTGGATGACCGTGGCCAAGCTGGTCCGCGCCTCGTTCCTCTCCCTGCGGCACCAGGACTTTGTGGAGGCGGCGCGGGCTGCTGGCGTGACCAACGCGCGCATCATCTGGCGGCACATCCTTCCCAACGCCATCAGCCCGGTCATCATCGCTTCCACGTTTCGCGTGGCCACGGCCATCATCACCGAGTCCGGCCTCAGCTACCTGGGCTTTGGGGTGCAGCCGCCCACCCCCACCTGGGGCAACATGCTCAAGAACGCCCAGGAGCACATGCTGCAAACCGGGACCAACGGCCCGTGGGCGGCCATCCTGCCGGGGCTGATGATCTTTGTCACGGTCGTGGCCATCAACTTTGTCGGCGACGGGCTCCGCGACGCCCTAGACCCCCATAAAGGCCAGGGCGCCAATCCGCCCACACAGAGCAACTGAATCGCGCTGCCGGGGTTAACACATCCATGAACAGCGGTAGCCTTTTCCATGTCCCGCCGGTTGGCTTGCGTCCGCGGTGATCACATTCTGGGAGGTGCGCAGATGGAAAAACCCTGGCTGAAATCCTACGAGCCGCAGGTCCCCCCCGAGGTCGAGATTCCGCAGCGCTCCCTCCACTCCAACCTGGAGGAGGCGGCCCGCCAGTTCCCTGCGGGAACGGCGCTGATTTATATGAACCGCAAGATCACCTACGCGAACTTGGACGCCCTGGTGTCCAAGTTCGCGGCGGCGCTGGCTCAACTGGGAGTGAGAAAGGGGGACCGCGTCGCCCTCTATCTGCCCAACTGCCCGCAGTACATCATCGCATACTATGCGGCGCTCAAGGCTGGGGCGATCGTCGTGCCCTGCAACTCGCTCTATGTGGCCCGCGAGCTCGAGCACCAACTGAACGACTCGGGCGCCGAGACCATCGTGGTCCTGAGCAGCTTTTACAAGACGATCAAGAGCGTGCGGGAGCACACCCCGCTCAAGCACGTGATCGTCACCAACATCAAGGAATACTTTCCGCCGCTCCTCCGCGCGCTCTTTACCGTGGCGAAGGAAAAAAAGGACGGCCACCGGGTGGACATCTCCCAGGACGCCGACACCTTCTGGTTCCGCGACCTGCTGGCCAGCGCGCCAAGCCGGCCGCCCAAGGTGGAGGTGGCGCCCAGCGATACCGCCTGCCTGCTCTACACCGGCGGCACCACGGGCGTGCCCAAGGGCGCCGAGTTGACCCATGCCAACCTGATGGCGAACGTCGCCCAGACCCGGGCTTGGGTCTATGACATGGTGCAAGGCAAAGAGGTCATCCTGGCCGCCATCCCGCTGTTCCATAGCTATGGCATGACCACCTGCATGAACCTCGCCATGTACACCGCTGGCGCGCTGATCCTCGTCCCGAACCCCCGCGACCTCAAGGATGTGCTGCACAATATCGTGCGGCACAAGCCGACGCTCTATCCGGGCGTGCCCACCATGTACGTGGCAATCAACAACCATGCCAATGTCGCCAAGTACGACCTCAGCTCGCTGCGCGCCTGCATCAGCGGCGCGGCGGGGCTGCCGCAGGAGGTGCAGACCCGTTTCCAGGAGCTCACCGGGGCGCGGCTCGTGGAGGGCTATGGGCTCACCGAGGCCTCGCCCGTCACCCACGTCAACCCGGTCTATGCCGGCAGCCGCATCGGCGCCATCGGCCTGCCCTACCCCAGCACCGAGGCCAAGGTCGTTGACCTGATCTCCGGGGAGGCGCTCCCGGTCGGCGAGCCGGGCGAGCTGGCCATCCGTGGTCCCCAAGTCATGAAGGGCTACTGGAACAAACCCGAAGAGACCGCTGCCGTGTTGCGCGATGACTGGCTTTACACCGGCGACATCGCCAAGATGGACGAGGACGGCTACTTCCAGATCGTCGATCGCAAGAAGGACATGATCATCGCTGGCGGGTTCAACATCTATCCGCGCGAGGTGGAAGAGGTTCTCTATCAGCATCCCAAGATCCTGGAGGCGGTGGTGGCGGGCATCCCCGATGCCTACCGCGGCGAAACGGTCAAAGCCTATGTGGTGCTGCGCGAGGGGGAAACGGCCACCGAGCAAGAGGTCATCGAGTTCTGCCGCGCTCGCCTGGCCCGCTACAAGGTCCCGCGGACGGTCGAGTTCCGGCAATCGTTGCCCAAGAGCATGGTGGGCAAGATCCTGCGCCGCTTGCTGATCGAAGAGGAAAAGGGCAAGACCGCCGGCTAGGGCTGGCGCGCGCAATAAAAAGAGCCCTCTGCCGCGCGGCAGGGGGCTCTTGTCTTTTCCGGCGAGGTCATTCGCCGCGGAGCTGATAGAGGCCCTGGTCCGTGCCCGCATACAAGGCTTGGCTGGCCGGGTGGATCGACAGCGCGGTGACGCGCCGGTCGGCCAGCCCGCCCCCCACCGGCGCCCAAGTGGCGCCTAGGTCCTGGCTGCGCAGGACGCCCTGCCCCTCCACGGCAGCATAGAGGGTATCCGGCGCCGCCGGACTCTGCGCCAGCAGGTGGATGGGCGGCGCTTCCGGCTTGCCGCCCTGCTGCACCAGGATGACCTCGGGGCGTTCCGCCGCGCCCTCGACCAGATCGGCGCCGCGGTCCCCCGCAGCCAGGAGCTTCATCTCGCTGCCCGCGCTTTGCACCAGCGTCGTGACCGTGCCCAGGTACCAGGTGAGCTCCAGTTGGTTCGGCGAGTCGTATTCGCCGCGATAGACGCCATCCTCGGCCAGCACATAGAGGTTTCGCCGCCAAGCGCGGGTGTCCAGCACCAGGCCGCGGACATAGCTTGCACCGCTGCCCACCCGGCTCCAGCCGCGCGTCCAGTTCTGCGAGATATAGGCCCCGCCGCCCCACGTGCCCAAATAGACGTCGCTGGGCAGCTCTGGATCGACGACCAGGGCCGTGATGGCCACGCCGCTCAGCCGGGTGGTGTTGGGCTCCCAGGTGACGCCGCCATCCTGGCTGCGGTAGGGCACGCCCTGCAACGTGCCCGCATAGAGGAGCGCAGGCTCTTGCGGCGAAAGGCCCACGGCCGTCACCCAGGCGCTGGGCAGCCCCTCCAACAGAGTCCAGGACTTGCCACCGTCCACCGTCTGAAAGAGCCCGCCCCCGCCGGCGCTGGCGTACATCCGCTGCGCGTCCTGGGGGTGCGGGACCAGGGCCAGCACATTGCCGCCTAGCCGGTCCGCAATCTGCCCGATGCGCTTCCAGGTGGCGCCGCCATCCGCGGAGCGGTAGACCACGTTTCCGCTCCCCAGATAGACCGTCTCGGCATCGATGGAATCGTAGGCGAGGGCATTGATGCCGAGATGCGCCGCGTCGAGCCCCTGGTTGCTCGGCGTCCAGGTCCGCCGGGCGTCCGTGCTCCGGTAGAGGCCCATCGTGGTGCCCACCAGGACGTGCGAGGCATCGCGGGGGTGGATCGCCAGGCACTGCGCGAGGGCTTTGTCCAAATAGTTGTCATTGTACGCCCAGGCGCGTCCCAGGTCTTCGCCCTTCCAGACGTGCCCATCGGCGATGGCATAGAGCGTCCCGCCCTGGACGGGGCTGGTGGATACCCAGCTCAAGCCCGCGGCCACCGTGCTCGGGGCGGCCCAGTGGGCGCCGCGGTCGGTGCTATAGTAGAGCTTGCCCTGCCGCGTCGCCACGTAGAGCAGCGCCGGGTTGGCGGGGTCGAGGATCGCTTGGGTGATCTCCTCACCCCGCACAAACGGAGCCAGCTCCCACGCGCCGCCGCCGTTGCGCGTGGTATAGAGGTGCTGCGGGGTCGCCACGTGGATGATATCGGGGTTTTCGGGGTCAACCAGCAGCGAGACGATGTCCTCGGCCCCCAGGCCCTGGCTGATATCCCGCCAGTGGACGCCGCCATCCTCGCTCTTGTAGACCCGGCCGCCGCGCGTGCCAGCGTACAGGATATCGGGCCGATCGGGGTCGAGGGCCAGGGCCCGGACCATACGATTGGACAGGCCCTCCAGACAAGGGATCCAGGTTTCGCCGCCGTCGGTGCTCTTGTAGACGCCGCCATCCACTCCCGCATAGATGGTCCGCCCGCGCGAGCGCTGCGTCACCACCAGCACGTTGATGCGCCCGCTAAAGAGCGGGGCTAGAGCCTGCCAGCCTGCGGCGACGGGGGCCGGGCTGGCGCTCCACTCGCCCGCGCGCGGCAGGGCGAGGATGACAATCAAGGCGCATACCATGACCCCGGCCACAAGAGCAGTCCTCACGTTCAGGCCAACGCGATGGCTCGGGCGAGTTTCCCTACTGGACATGTTGCGCTCCCTGGATCCCGAATGAACGCTCGAGCCCAGTATAACATAGGGATTGGGGCCTGTCAATCACACGTCATGCACAGACGCAGGTTCCCCGCGCTGGATTTCCCCTGCATGAAAAACTGACTATCATATCTGCAGAAACACGGCCGTTCTCTGATACATCTCTACAGGTTCGAGGAGGAATTATGCCACCCAGACGCAAGCCCAATATCCTGATCGTCGGCATCGACTCGCTGCGCGCCGACCACATGAGCTGCTATGGTTACCGCCGCCAGACCACCCCACACATGGACCGCATCGCCAGCCAGGGCACCCTCTTTGAGCGCAACTATAGCCCCTGGATCCCCACCACCAGCGGCTACACGGCCATGCTGACCGGCATGGACGTGATCAGCACCCAGGTGGTGGCGTTGCGCCACAAGGGCCCCCTGCGCCCCGAGATCACCACGCTGGCCGAGATGGTCAAGGCCGCAGGCTATAACACCACCTGCGTGGGCTTTCAAGGCAACGCCGCCTCGCGCGGCTTTGACAAATACATCCAGTTCCCCGGCTGGGGCAGCTGGAACGAGGGCCGCAGCCCCAAGGCCCAAAACCTGAACGACGTCACCATCCCCGAGATGGAGCGGCTGGCCAAGGAAAAGGAGCCCTTCTTCCTCTTTCTGCGCCACATGGACCCGCACGCGCCCTACCTGCCGCCCGTGCCATACGAGCGCATGTTCTACCATGGCGACGAGTGCAACCCCCGCAACAAGTCCATGGAACCGGTGATGTCCTTCAAGCCCTTCCGGGACTTTTTCGCCACCTGGATGCCGCCCGGCATCAGCGACAAGGACTATGTGATCGCCCAATACGACGGCGCCATCGCCTACATGGACGCCTGCATCCAGACCATCTTTACCACGCTGGAGGCGCAGGGCATCCTGGACAAGACCATCGTGGTGATCAACAGCGACCACGGCGAGACGCTCTACGACCACGAATGCTACTTTGACCACCACGGCATCTACGACACCACCCTGCACGTGCCGTTGATCATCCGCTACCCCGGCAAAGTGCCCAGCGGCAAGCGCATCAGCGGCTATACGCAGCACATCGACCTGGTCCCGACCTTGCTGGAGCTGGCCGACCTCAACCCCGCCGAGCTGGGCGTGAGCTATCCCTTCGACGGGCAGAGCGTGATGGACCTGGTCCGCGGCGAGGTCCCCTCGCACCAGAACGAGTACTATATCACCGAGTGCACCTGGATGCGCAAGCACGGCTGGCGCACCCCCGAGTGGAAGCTCATCATGGCCCTGGAGCCCGATTTCCACTTCAAGCCGCAGGTGGAGCTCTATAACCTGATCCAGGATCCCGAGGAGAACGTCAACCTGGCGGAAAAAGAGCCCGCGGTGGTCGAGATGCTGCGGCAGCGCATGGAGGCCTGGATCGCCAAGCGCGAGGCCGAGACTGGCCTGTCCGACCCCATCATGAACCAGGGCGACTGGCACGGCCACTCCGGAGTGGGCGCCTTCAAGACCTCGCAACAGGCCTACGACACGTTGCACATCGGCGACCCGGCGCAGGCGGCCCGCCTGCAGGCCAAGTCCAGGGACTAGCAGGGCGGCGCGGCGGTCATTGAGCCCTGGCAGACGAGACCACGTCGCCACGGGCAGATACTAGAATATATCACAAAGGATGGTACCTGCTTTATGATGATCACCATTATCGGGCGCGGGCACGGCGGCACCCGCGCCATGTCTCAGACCCTCGTGGACAGCGGGGTGTTCATGGGCGCGCCGCTGAACAAGTCCTACGACCTGCTCCCGCCGCAGGACATGTACGATGCCTGCCGGGTGCTGGCCAAGCACGTGCGCTGGCTGGGCGGCTTGGAGTGGGACTGGAGCGCGCTGCATACCATGCCCATCCCCGACGAATTCATCCAGTTGATCCGGCGCTACCTGGTCACCGTGTTGGAGAGCCCCAGCGAACACACCGGCTGGAAGATCCCCGAGACCACGCTGGTCTTTCCCTGGATCCTGCGCATGTTCCCGGATATCAAGTACATCCACTGGGTGCGCAACCCGCGGGATGCCATGCTCAACCGCCACATGACGGACAACCTCAACGATTTCGGCATCGAGTACCCGCCCACCGACGACCTGCGGCGGATGCGGGCGATCTCGTGGTATTACCAGTATCGGCTGGTCCAGGCCACGCCCAAGCCCGCCAACTGGATCACCGTGCGCTTTGAGGATTTCGTCCTGCACCAGGAAGAGACGCTGGCCCGGCTGGAGGGCTATCTCGGCATCAAGCTGGCGCGCATCGCCGTCCAGCCAGAGACCGTCGGCCGCTGGCGGACGGACGAGGGCGTCAGCTATTACGACTTCCTGGAGCCGGCCATGCGGGAATTCGACTACGAGTTTCCCGCGGCCGCCTCGAGCTAACAGGCAAGGAGAGCGATCATGTTGCGAGCCTGCGTCATCGGCCTGGGGCCGATCGGCAACCGCCACGCGGATATGTACAAAGGTGACCGTCTGGCCGAGCTGGTGGGCGTATGCGACCTGCGCAAGGAGCGGGCGGATGCGGCAGCGGCGCGGCTGGGCGCGCGCGCCTGGTACGACGTGGACACCATGCTGCGCGAGGCCCAGCCCGACGTGGTGAGCGTGACCACCGGCGGCTACGAGTATGGCAGCGAGCATTACCTGCCCACCATGCAGGCGCTCGAGTTCGGCTGCCACGTCCTCGGCGAAAAGCCCATCTCGAACAACATCCGCGAGGCGGAAGAGATGGTCGCCAAGGCCAAGGAAAAGGGCGTCTGCTACGGCATCAACCTCAACCACCGCTTCACCCCCGCCGCGCGCATCGCCAAGGGCTGGGTGGAGGAGGGGCGGCTGGGCCACCTGCTCTTTGTCAACATGAGCATGTGGATCATGAACCCCCGCGAGAGCTCGCCCTACTTTCAGCTCAAGGCGCTGCACCCGCACACCGTGGACGTGATGCGCTACTTTTGCGGCGATATCGAGGCCGTGCAGTGCTTTGCCACCAAGGCGCCGGGGCGCAACATCTGGTCCACCGCCACCTTTAACATGCGCTTCGTGAATGGCGCGGTGGGCACCCTCACCGGCAGCTATGACATCGAGCGCGGCCACCCCATGGAGCGCTGCGAGGTGGCGGGCACCGGCGGCCGCTTTGTGCTGGAGGACATGTTCCGCGAGCTGACGCTCTACCCGGCGGGGAACATGCTCAAGACCAGCTACTCCAACCCCATCTTTGGCGGCATGGGCGGCTTTGAGGACACCTTCAAGGACCGCATCCATCGCTTCCTGGAGCAGTTGACGGCGGGCGCCAAGCCGGAAGAGATCGATGGCTCCGGCGTGGAGGGCCTGGCGGCGCAAAAGGTGCTGGCCGCAGCCATCGAGTCGCTGGATACGGAAAAGATCGTCTACGTGCGCTAGGCCACCGGCCAGCGCAGGAGGAGAACAAGATGAAGCTAGGCGCGAACTCGGTCCTGTTCGGCGCGTTCGATATGGAGACCGCCTTCAAGCACACCGCCATGTCCGGCTATGACGGCATCGAACTGTCGGCCATCGACGGCATGAGCGAGCATCTGGTGCTGGCCCGCTGGCGCGAGCTGGCCCCGGAGATCAAGCGCCTTTCCCGCGAATATGGGCTGGCGCTGCTGGCCATGGAGCAGCCGCGCCAGGACCCGCAGGTGATGGAGACAGCCTTTCAGGCGGCGGTGGAGATCGGCATCCCCATCATCAACTGCGGGCCTGGCGGCAAAAGCGACGATGTGGAACTATGGCCCAAGGTGATCGACTCGCTGGGCAGCCTGGCGCGGATGGCCGAAAAGTACGGCGTCACGCTCTGCGTCAAGGCGCACGTGGGCGGCAGCGTCTATAACACGCCCACCACGCTCCAGGCGATGAAAGAGATCGCCTCCCCCGCCTTTGGCATCGACATGGATCCCTCGCACATCTATCGCGCTGGCGAGAACCCGGTGGAGGCCATCGCGGCGGTGATCAGCCGGGTCAAGCACGTGCATATCCGCGACTGCAAAGGCCGCCAGCAAGGGCCAGGCAGCCCGGCGAACCAGGCCAATGGCCGCGGCGACATCGACCTGGTGGGCTATGTCCGCGTGTTGCACGAGCATGGCTACGCGGGCCCGCTGGACCTGGAGATTATCGGCGCCAAGGCGCAGGGGTATACCCTGGAGCAGTGCGTCGTCATCGCCGCCGAGTCGCGGGGCCATATGCAGGCCTGCCTGCAAGCCTGCGGCGCGCGCTAGAATAGGGGTCAAGATGAGCAAGGTCCTGTATGTTTACGGCGGCCCGCCGCATCACCCCACCGAACAAGGCGGCAAGGTGCTGGCTGATCTGATGCGCCAATGGGGCCAGTACGAGGTCGAGATGACCGCGGACCTGGACGCCCTGGCCGCGCTGCCCACAGGGCGCTATGCCGCCGTGGTGCTCTATGCCACCGGCTTCAAGGACGACCTGACGCCAGCGCGAGAGAAGGGGCTGCTGGACTTTGTGCGCGGGGGCGGCGGCTTTGTGGCGCTGCATTCCGCCACGGATACCTTTCGTGGGAGCCGCGGCTATATCGACATGCTCGGCAGTGAGTTCCTGGTGCACCCGCGCCAGCACTTCGAGTTCCCCATGACCGTGGCCGTCAAGGACCACTATATCACCGCCCGCGTGCCCGATTTCACCTTGAACGAGGATCAGTACCATCTGCAGAGCTTTGCCCCGGATAACCAGGTGCTGGTGGAGAGCCAGTGGCAGGGCAAGAAGGTGCCGCAGCTCTACGTGCGCCAGTACGGCAAGGGGCGGGTGGTCTATCTGGGCAACGGCCACACGGCGGCCACCTGGGCCCATCCCGAGTTTCAAAAGCTGCTGACTCGCTCGGTGGCCTGGGCCGCCGGGGCGGAGACGCCTGCCCGGCCTATCCGCTGCGGTCTGCTGGGCTATGGCCCCGCCTTTAACATGGGCAAAGGCCACGGCGGTTGGATCAGCGCCACGCCAGGGCTCCAGGTCGTCGCCATGTGCGACGCCAACCCCGCGCGGGTGGAGGCGGCCAAGCAAGAGCTGCCCGGCCTGGAGGCCTATCTCACCAGCGCCGACGACTTGCTGGCCATGCCGGACCTGGACCTGGTGGTGGTGATCCTGCCGCACAACCTGCACGCGCCCATGGCCCTCAAGTGCCTGGAAGCGGGCAAGCATGTGATCCTGGAAAAGCCCTTCTGCATCACCATCGACGAGGCCAACGCCATGATCGCCAAGGCGCGGGAGAAGGGCCGCATGTTGAGCCTCTTCCACAACCGCCGCTGGGACGGCGATTACCTCACCATCCGCGACCTCATCAATCGCGGACTGATCGGCGAGGTCTTTCACGTCGAATGCGGGCAGGGCGGCTATCATCACCCCGGCTATTGGTGGCGCTCGGACAAGGCCATCAGCGGCGGCGCGATGTACGACTGGGGCGCCCACTTTCTCGACTGGATCCTCAACCTGGTGCCGGGCAAGGTCACGCAGGTGATGGGCGACTTCCAAAAGCGCGTCTGGCACGACGTCACCAATGAGGATCACGGCCAGGCCTATATCCGCTTCGATAGCGGCGTCACCGCCGACTATTGGGTCTCGTCCATCGCCGCCATCAACCGGCCCAAGTGGCTGATCCTGGGGACCAAGGGCGCGATCCAGGCCAACTGGAGCGACGAGCTCACCGTGGTGAGCCACGCCTCCGGCGTCCGGCTGGAGAGCAAGGTCAAGGTGACGCTGCCGGGCTATGGCTCCACGCAGTATTACCGCAACATCGCCGACCACCTGCTGTTAGGCGAGCCGCTCTTGGTGACGCCCGAATCGGCGCGGCGCGTCATCGGCGTCATCGACGCCGCGCAGCGCAGCAGCGCGCTGGGGCAGAGCGTCGCCCCCGCGCCTGGGTGCGAGTAAGACAAACAAAAGACCCTAAAGGTCTGGCAGACCTTTAGGGTCTTCTTTTTTTCATGCGACACTAGGCTCCGGTGAGGGTCTCCATCACCATCTCCGCCGCCACGGGAAT
>JAAYEA010000022.1 GCA_012689325.1 Chloroflexota bacterium | reverse complement strand
GCGAGACCATCGGCGATATCGACCTGCTGGCGGCGGCAAAGGACACGGCGGCGGTGACCGCGGCCTTTGCCCGGCTGCCGCAGGTGGCCGAGGTGCTGGGCCAGGGCCCCACCAAGGCCTCGGTGGTGCTGCACAACGGCCTGCAGGTGGACCTGCGCGTGCTGGAGCCGCCCCATTGGGGCGCGGCGCTGCAATACTTTACCGGCAGCCAGGCGCACAACGTGGCGCTCCGCGAGCTGGCGCAAAAGCAGGGCCTCAGCCTGAGCGAGTACGGCTTCCGGCAGGGCGAGCAAGAGATCGCTTGCCCCACGGAGGAGGAGGTATACGAGCGGCTGGGGCTGGCCTGGGTGCCGCCCGAGCTACGCGAGGACCGCGGCGAGATCGCCGCGGCGCGAGAGGGGCGCCTGCCCGACCTGGTCACGCTGGCGCAGATCAAGGGCGACCTGCACCTGCATAGCACCTGGAGCGACGGCGCCGCCACCGTGGCCGAGATGGCCGAGGCGGCGCTGCGGCGCGGCTACGAATACCTGGTCATCTCGGACCACACCCACAGCCTGGGCGTCGCCAACGGGCTCACCTGGGAGCGGATGCAGGCGCAGCGAGCCGAGCTCGCCGAGGTCCAGGCTCGCTTCCCCGCGCTTCGCCTGTTGCAGGGCGCCGAGGTGGAGATCAAGGCCGACGGCAGCCTGGATTTCCCCGACGAGCTGCTGGCGCAACTGGACGTGGTGGTGGCGTCGCTGCATTCCGGCCTGCGCCAGGAGGGCGAGCAGATCACCGCGCGGGCGTTGCAGGCGCTCCGCAACCCCCACGTGGACATCCTCGGCCACCCCTCCGGGCGGCTGCTGGGCCAGCGGGAGGCCAGCGCCCTCGATTTGGGGGAGGTCATCCGCGCGGCAGCCGAGACCGGCGCCATCCTGGAGGTCAACAGCATCCCCGACCGCCTGGACCTGGACGACGCCCACGTCCGCGAGGCGATCCGCGCGGGGGTGCGGATCGCCATCAATAGCGACGCCCACAGCGTCGCGGGGCTGGACAGCCTCCGCTACGGCGTGGCCACCGCGCGGCGCGGCTGGGCCGAGGCGGCGCACGTGGTCAACACGCTGGGCGCGGCGGAGCTGCTGGCCTTGCTGGCGCGCCGGGGCGGCTCGGGCGGGTGAGGTGAGGGCTAGAGGCGACATAACGCAAGAGAGGGCGCGCCCATCGGCGCGCCCTCTCTTGCGTGGGCGGGGTCTGGCGGCCTGCGGCGCCGCTATTCCTCTTTGCTCACGTGCTGCAAGCCCTCGCCGAACAGGGCGGCGATGTGGCTGCTATCCAGGGCGTAATAGGCTTTTCGCCCGACCTTGCGGAACTGGACCAGGTCGGCGTCGCGCAGGGCGCGGAGCTGGTGCGAGACCGCCGATTGGCTCATGCCGACGCTGGCGGCGATGTCGCAGACGCACAGCTCGCCAGCCGAGAGCGCGGAGACGATCCGGACGCGGCTGGGGTCGCTGAGCGCCCGGAAGGTCTGCGCCAGGTGCGTCGCCGTCAGGCCATCGACGAGGCGCGCTTGGGCCTGCTTCACCTTTTGCTCGTCGAGATAATAGACCTCACATCGATCGTCCATTCTCTTGGGCATGTTCGCACTCCTTCGTCAGTCTAGGCATGAGGGGGTATAGCCATTCTATCATCGCTGCGGCGGTTTGTCAAAGCAAATATGCGGGGTTCTGGCGATAGGGCTTGAGGGGGAAACCCTGGCATAAAAAAAGACCGCCCGTGCGTTCAGGCGGTCGTTGGCAAGCCCGTGGGCGGGCGTCCTAGCGGAAATAGCCGGAGAGCTGCTTGCGGCGGCTGGGGTGCCGGAGCTTGCGGAGCGCCTTGGCCTCGATCTGGCGGATGCGCTCGCGGGTGACGTTCAGCTTTTGCCCCACCTCTTCCAGCGTGTAGCTGCGCCCATCCAGCAGGCCGTAGCGCAGCCGCAGGACCAGCGCCTCGCGGGAGGAGAGGCTATCCAGCACATCCTCCAGTTGCTCTTTGAGCAGGCTGCGATAGGCGGCCTCGGCGGGGGCCTCCGCCTCCTGGTCCACCAGCAGGTCGCCCAGCTCGCCGTCCTCTTCCTCGCCGACGGGCTTTTCCAGCGAGACCGGGCGGCGGGCCAGCTCCATGAGCCATTCCACGCGCCGGGGCTCCAGCCCCATCTCTTCGGCGATCTCCTGGGTGGTGGGGGTGCGCTCGCCGGACTGCTCCAGCGTCCGCGCCACGCGGTACATCTTGCGGATCTTGTCGCCCATGTGGATGGGCAGCCGGATGATGCGGCTCTGCTCGGCCACGGCGCGGCTGATGGCCTGGCGAATCCACCAGGTGGCATAGGTGCTGAAGCGAAAGCCACGGCGATAGTCGAACTTTTCCACGGCGCGCATCAGCCCCAGGTTGCCCTCCTGGATCAGGTCGAGGAAGGGGATGCCTTGGCCCAGGTAGCGCTTGGCGATGCTGATGACCAGGCGGGTGTTGGCCTGGATCACGCGGTCGCGCGCCTGTTCGCCCTTGCGCTCTTCCTCGTCCAGGCGATCTCGCTCGTCCTCGTCCAGGGCCTCCTCGGCCAGCCGGCGCGCCGCGATCTCGCCGCGCTCCATCTGCTGCGCCAGCGAGATCTCCTCCTCGGCGGTCAGCAGCGGCACGCGCCCCATCTCGCGCAGGTACATGCCCACGGTGTCGTCGCTGGTCAGCCCGGAGAGGTCCACGCCGGCCTCCAGGTCGTCGCCCTCGCCGTTGCTGCGCCCTTCCTTGTCGCCGACGTCATAGACGATCTCCACGCCCTGGTCAAAGAGATAGTTGAGCAGGTCGTCCAGAAGGGTGGCGTTCTTTTTGGTCGCGGGGACCGCGTCGATCACGTCGCTGGCGGTGATAAAGCCCTTGCTTTGGCTCCTCTCGATGAGCGGCGCGACCAGTTGGCGCGTCTTTTCATCGATCTGAGCTTCGGGGGCCTCTTCATCCGCGTCCAGCGCAAGATCAATAGCCTCGAGTTCGGCGTCGTCCTCGGGCGTCTCGTCTATGGGTTTGGGGTTTTCCGTGCTAGCTTTCCTGGCCATGGTCGGTCCGATGCAGGTCAAGTCGACGTCTCGATGATATCACAAGCACCATACCCGGATCATTGGATAGCGGCCCCAACAACTGGGCTGACGGGGTTTTCGGGAGACCAGATAGCCGTCTTGGCCACCAGCGAGGTATGATATGTGAGCGCGATGTGCTGGGCGCGCAGCCACTAGGTACTCTGTCATTATAGCTTAATCGCGATACGGTGTCAAAAGCGGAAACCGGCGCTTGCCTCCCGGCCCGCAACCGGTATAATGGTCCCAGAACCCAATGATCGAGGAACCATGACCACCAAAGCAGCCCTTTTCGTGGGCGCGGCGCTCTTGGCGGCGGCGGTGTGGAGCTGCCAGCCGCAGCCCAGCACGCTGACCCCCACCGCCACCAGTTCGACCACTGCCACGCCGTTGCCGCCGCCGGCGACGGCCACCCACTCGCCGACGCCGCTGCCGCCCACGGCCACGCGGACGCTCTCGCCGACCCCCGAGCCGCCCACCGCCACGCCCAGCCTGACCCCCACTCCCACCCCGGATTGGGTGGACCTGGCGGGGCAATGCGCCGCCCTGACGGTCGCTGGCTGCGCCGACGTGGAGCGGCTAGCCAGGGCGCCGTTCTACGAGATCACCGCCCGCGTGAACCTCGCCCCGCCCCAGCCGGTCATCGACGGCCAGCAGCGGGTGCGTTACTGGAATCGCTCGGATCAGCCCATGCCGGAGATCTATTTCCGGCTCTATCCCAACGATGCCACCTATGGCGGGACGCTAGAGGTGACCTCGGTCCGCGTGGACGGCGCCCTGGTCGCGCCGCGCCTCTCGGTGGGCGATACGGTGCTGGCCGTGCCGCTGCCCCAGCCGCTGCCGCCCGGCGGCCAGGTCGACCTGACGCTCGAGTTCCGCACCACCGTCCCGCTGGATAGCGAGATCCACTACCAGATCTTTACCTACACGCGCGAGATGGCCGCCCTGGCCAACTTTTATCCGGCGCTGGCCGTCTATGATGGCGAGGGCTGGGACCTCGACCCGATCCTGCCCCAGGGCGACGTGGCTTACGTGGAGGCCGCCTTTCATCGCCTGACGCTGACCGCGCCGAGTGGGGTGGTGGTGGCCGCCTCGGGAACCGAGGTGGCGCGGCAGGGCCACGCCGATGGGACCGTCACCTACACGCTGGTCAGCGGGCCCAGCCGCGACCTGGGCCTGGCCCTCAGCCCGCGTTATCAGGTGGCCACCCAGATGGCCGGCGAGGTCGCCGTGCGCTCCTTCTATCTGCCGGAGGACGAGGAGGCGGGGCGCAAGCTCTTGGGCCACGCCGCCGACGCGCTGGCGATCTATGAGCGGCGCTTCGGCCCGTACCCCTACAACGAGTTCGACGTGGTCGAATCGCCCATCGGCGCGGGGGGCATGGAGCTGCCGGGCATGACGCTGATCCAGGACGAGCAATATGGCCGGACCGATGGCTATGACGAGTTCCTGGTGGCCCACGAGGTGGCGCACCAGTGGTGGTACAACCTGGTGGGCAACGATCCCCAGGAGCACGCCTGGGTGGACGAGGGGCTCACCAACTATTCCGCCATCGTCTATTTCGAGGATCGGGAGGGGCGCAGCCAGGAGGGGCGCACGCTGAGTTGGTACCTGCGCGATCCCTATGGGCGGCTGGAGCCGGAGCAGGACCTGCCCGCCAACCTGCTGGTGGATGCCTACGTAGACCCCATCTATTACCGCGTGGTCTATGCCAAGGCGGGGCTCTTTTTCCACGAGCTGCGCCAGCGCCTGGGCGACGAGGCCTACTTTCGCCTCTTGCGCCAGTACGTGGCGGAGAACCGCTACGGCATCGTGACCTCGCCGCAGGTGCTGGACTATTGGATCAGCCAGGCGGGGGTGGATGTGACCGACCTGGTGGAGCGGTGGATCACCGGGGGATCACTGAGAGAATGAAAGCACTGAGGGGATGAGAGTGCTGAGACGTAGAGAGAACGCGAGCACTGAATGGAGGATCAGGATGACCGGGCTGACCGAGGCCCTGGCTTAGTTTCCGATCCTGCCTCAGTGTTTCGGTGTTCTCATCCTCTCAGTGATTGCAATCTGGAGGGACACGGGATGAACCATACAGTCACCAGGGATTACACCGACAATCAGTATCCCCTGTCAGCTCTCACCGCGCGGATCATCGCGGCTGCCCAGCAAGTCTATCATACCTTGGGGCCGGGATTCGAAGAAGTCATCTATCAGCGCGCGTTGGCCTTGGAGTTGCCAGCGCACCAGGTCGACTTTGCCCGTGAAGTCTGGATAGAAGTCATGTACAAGGATCGGAATATTGGGCGCAAGCGAGTGGATTTTATCGCTGGCGATAGCACCGGCAATGTAATGGTCGAAATCAAGGCAAAGAGCGAACTGGAGGACGTCTTCTTTATCCAGACCCTTTCTTATCTCAAAGCCTCCGGATATCGCGTGGGCTTGCTCATCAACTTTGGTTCGGCCAAACTGCAGGTCAAGCGCCTGGCCAATTGAGAGGCCGCGCGATGAGCGGGCTCTACTCTCCCACCACATCCCTGAACACCGGCGCGAGCATCTGATCCACCGGCGCGTAGCGGTCGGTGAGGATGACGACCTTGCCCGCGGCCAGCACGGCATCCAGGTCCGCGGCGCTCAACAGGTGGCTGGCGAAGCGCCGATCCGACCCCGCCCCGATCGCGTCCACGGCGACCGGCTGACCGCTGGCGACGATCACGAACGTGTTGCGCGAAAGCTGCTTCCACTCGAAATCCGTGGGCGCCACATAGACGTAGGGGAAGGTCTGGCGCAGCGTCTCCACAAAGGCCCGCAGAAACCTGGCCTGGGCGCCGTCGATCATGTTGATGACGTACAGCCCATCCTCCGCGAGCCACGCCTGCACCCGCTGGTTGAACTCGTGGGTCGTCAGGTGGTAGGGGACGGAAAAGTCGTTAAAGGCGTCGCCATAGATCAGGTCGTAGGTCTGGCTGGGCTCCCGCGAGAGCACCATACGGCCGTCCTCGTTATAGTTGGTGATCTTGGCGTCGCGCCGGACCCCCAGCTCCTCATAGGCCACCTCGGTCACCTCGGGATCGATCTCGATCACGTCCACGTCGCTGCCGGGGTAGATCGTCGCCATGTAGCGCGGAAAGGTGTAGCCGCCCCCGCCGATAAACAGCGCCCGCAGGTGGTCGTCCTGCGCGGCGCGGTGGGCGGTGACCTCGGCGTACATCCGCTCATAGTCGTAGACCAGCTTGGTGGGATCATCCAGCGAGGAGTGGCTGTGCACCATGCGGTCGAGGATCAGGGCGCGCACGGGGGCGCCGTCGCGGGTCTGCTCCACCACGCGGATGCAGAAATAGTTGGTCTCCCGGTCGCAGATGCTCTGCAGCCAGCCCTGGCCGTTGGCGAACCAGGAGCCCGCCCCCAGCGCCACCACCGCCGCCGCCATCACGGGCCAGCGCCGGCCCACGATGAGCGCCAGCCCCAACAGCACCAGCACGACTCCCACTGCCCAGATGATGGTGTGCGTGCCGAACCAGGAGATCAGCCAAAAGCCCGTGGCGAACGTGCCGGCGATGCTGCCCACCGTCCCGGCGGCATAGATGCGCCCTACGGTGCTGCCGGTCTTGGCCAGGTCGCGCACGGCCAGCTTGACCAGGATCGGCGAGATGGTGCCCAGGACCAGGGAGGGGATCAGGAACAGCCCAGCGGTCAGGAGCATGATCTGGATGATGATGGGCCAATCGGTGGGCATCTGCTTGGCCAGGCCATCCACCGCCAGCGCGCCGAAGGAGCAGAGGCCCGCGAGCAGGAACGCGCCGCCCAGCAGATAGCGCGAGGCCCAGCGGTCGGCCAGCCGCCCGCCGATATAGTTGCCGATGCTCATGCCGGCCAGCACCACGCCGATGACGCTGGTCCAGGTGTAGAGGGAGACCCCCACATAGGGGGCGATCAGGCGGCTCGCCACCAGCTCCAGGATCATGACGCAAGAGCTAGAGATGAAGGTGATGAGCGTGGGCGGCCACCAGCCCAAAGCCCAGCGGGCCGGCTTGGCGCTCTCGGGGGCAATGGTCTCTGTCATGGAACCTCCGGAAAGTTGTGTTTCGTGTCCACTGGGCCGGAATTGTACGGCGATGGCCCGGGATCGCCAAATCTACTTTTCCGCGGCCACCGCCAGCCCCGAGACCACGCTGGTAAAGACGTCCTGCTCGCGGATCACCTCCGGGCCGAACCGGCGCTCCAAGAGGGCCTGGATACAGGGCGTCAGCGAGGTGCCGCCGGTGCGCAGCACCACGTCGATCTGCTGCGCGCGCAGCCCCGCCTGCCGCAGCACCTCCTCGATGAGCCGGTCGATGTCCGCCAGGTGCGGCGCGATGATGGTCTCGTAGGCGGTGCGGGTGAGCAGCTCGGTGATGGCGATGGCCTCCTGGAAGAACTGGATGCGGGTATAGCGCTCGCTGGAGAGGGCGCATTTGGCGCGCTCGATCTCTTGAAAGAGGTCCCAGCCATAGTTCTTGACGATGAGGCAGATCAGCGCCTCGATCTGGCGCGGCTCGTTCACCAGCCGCCGCATCTCTTGCAGGAAGCGCATCACGTCGCGCTCGTTGAGCAGCGAGATGGTGTACCAGCGCCGCAACTGGGCGAAAATATGCGCGGGCATCGGCAGCAGGTCGCCGCGCGCGGATTGCCAGGTGGCGTGCTGCCCAAAATAGCGCATCAGGCGATGCTCCATCAGGTCCTCGTCAAAGGTGTTGCCGCCCAGCAGCAGGCCGCCCACGCCCAGCACGTCGCCGGAGCGATCGGCGCGCGCCCGCGCTTGCGGGCTCAACCGCACCACGCTCAGGTCCAGGGTGCCGCCGCCAAAGTCAAAGACCAGCGCCATCTCGGGGCGGTCCAGCCGGCTCTCATAGTAGTAGGCCGCGCCCAGCGGCTCGTACATCACGTCCACGCGGCGAAAGCCGGCCAGCTCGGCGGCGCGCCGCAGCCGGGCCTCGGCAAGCTGATCCTCCTCGTCGTCCTCGCCAAAGCGCACCGGCCGCCCCAGCAGCACCTCGTCCACCTCCTCCCCCAGCCACTCGTCGGCGCGCCGCTTCATGTCGCGCAGGATGGTGGCCACCAGGTCTTCGATGGTATAGTGGACGCCAAAGACCTCGGTGCCGAGATAGCTGGGGTCGCGCAGCGCCGACTTGATCGCCTGGAAAAAGCGGCCGGGGATGCCGGTATCGGCGTCGAACTGGATATATTCCTCGCCGAACTCGGTCATGATCGTCTCTTTATAGGACACCCGCTGCTTGACGATCTCGCGGCCCACGTTGCCCGCCACAAAGGCGCTCACCGCTTTCTCGCCGATGGCCGCCTGGCCCTCGCGGTCGATCCAGAGGACCGTGCGCAGGGTGTTGGCCTCCGGCGCGGCGGGGTCAATGGGGATCAGCCGCGCCCGCCCCTGGTTGGCGATGGCGATGGCGCAGTTGGAGGTGCCAAAGTCCAGTCCGTAGCGCATCTTGTCTCATTCCTCCGTGGTCGGGCGCCTGGCGCGCCCGCGCCGCATGTCCTCCAGGTCCACGTAACGGCGGATGGTCTGGTCGCCCAGCGCCCAGATGCCGGTGGCCAGGCGCTCCACAAAGGTGCGGTCGTGGGCCACCATGAGCACGGTGCCCTCGTATTCGGACATGGCCCGCTCGAAATTCTCCCGCGAGGGGATGTCCAGGTGGTTGATCGGCTCGTCCAGCAGGAGCAGGTTGCAGCCGCGGGCCACCAGCTTGGCCAGGGCCAGCCGCGCCCGCTCGCCGTAGCTGAGCTCGCCCACCGGCACGAACACGTCGTCGCCGGCAAAGAGGAAATAGTGCAAAAAGCTGCGCGCCTCGGTCTCGCCCAGGCTGCCCAGCCGCTGAATCTCCTCCAGGGGCGTGCTGTCGTCGTCCAGGTGCTCTTGTTCCTGGGAATAATAGCCCAACCGCACGTTTGCGCCAAGCCGCGCCCGCCCGCTGGTGGGCTCCAGCTCGCCGGTGACGAGGCGCAGCAAGGTGGTCTTGCCGGAGCCGTTGGGCCCCAAGAGGGCAATCCGCTCCCCCTGCCGCAGCAACTGGTTGACGCCCTGAAAGAGGACGTGCTCGCCAAAGGCCATGCCCAGCTCCTCCAGCGCCAGCACCTCCTGTCCGGCGGCGGGCGTGTCGGCAAAGGCCAGCTTCATGGTCCAGGTCGGCTTGGGCTTGTCCACGCGGTCCTCGGACTCGAGCAGCCGTTGCAGGCGGCGAGCCTGGGTGACGGCGCGCCGGGCGATCTTGAGCGCCTGCTTGCGCCAGTAAAAGTGGACCGTGGTGTTCTCGATGTTCATCGCTTGCCCGCGCAGCCCGCGGATGGACCGCTCGTACTGGGCGATCCGGTCCTGCTGGTCGCCGTAGGTCTGCCACTGGACCTTGAGCTCGCGCTCCTTGGCGGCGGCATAGGCGGTGTAGTCGCCCGGATACTCGGTCACGGTGTGGGTGACTGGGTCCAGCTCCAGGATGCGGGTCACCGTGTTGTTCAGGAAGGTGCGGTCGTGGGAGACCACCACCACCGCCCCGGCGTAGCTGCGGAGGAACCCTTCCAGCCATTCCAGCGCGTCCATGTCCAGGTGGTTGGTCGGCTCGTCCAAGAGCAGCAGGTGCGGCTCGGCCAGCAGCAGGCGGGCCAGCCCCAGCCGCGTCTTTTGCCCGCCGCTGAGGATCGCCACCGGCGTCTCCTGGTCCACCTGGGCCAGCCCCAGCCCGTCCAGGATGGCGTCGATGCGGTGGCCCATCTCGTAGCCGCCCAGCGCCTCATAGGCCGCCAGCGCCTCGCCATAGTCGGCCAGGGCCCGCTCCAGCGCCTCGCCCTGGGCGCTGGACATGGCCGCGGCCAGCGCCTGCATCCGTTGCCGGGCCTGGTCCAGCGGCCCGCGAGCCTGCCACATGGCCTGCCCCACGGTGTCATCGGGCGCGTATTCCAGCGCCTGGGCCAGGTAGCCGACCCGCGCTCCCGGCGGGGAGAGGCGCGCGCTGCCCTGGTCCGGCGTCTCTTGCCCCATGATGATGCGCAGCAGGGTGGTCTTGCCGCAGCCGTTCGGGCCGATGAGCCCCACCCGCTCGCCCGGGTTCACGACGAAACTGACTCGGTCGAGGATCTGGTCCCCGCCGTAGCTCTTGGCGATATTGGATACTTGAAGCATAGGTCGGGTCCTCCATGACGATTCGCGCCATGCCGCCGCGGTGCGGTTGTCGCCCAGGCGCCTCTGACGTGGCGCAAGCCACCCGGCTTGCGCGCCGGTCTACCCATACAGCTCTTGCAGTGGCGCCACCTCCAGGTCGCCCCGCTGCAGATCGCGGATCGCCTCCAACGCGGCGTGCCCGGCGGAAAGGGTCGTCAGCAAGGGGACGCCATGGCGCACGGCGGCCCGACGGATGGGGCCGCGGTCCTCGAAGGGCGTCTTGCCGGTGGGGGTGTTCAGGATCAACTGGATCTCGCCGTTGACGATGTGGTCCACGACGTTGGGCCGGCCCTCGCCGACCTTGAGCACCGTGGCGACCTCCAGCCCGCGCTCGCGCAGGTGGGCGGCGGTGCCCCCGGTGGCCACCAGCCGAAAGCCCGCCTCGGCCAGCCCGCGCGCGATGGGCGCCAGGTTCTCCTTGTCCGTGTCCGTCACCGAGAGAAAGGCGGTGCCCGCCAGCGGCAGCGAGCCGCCCACGCCCATCTGCGCCTTGGCGTAGGCCCAGCCAAAGTCGCGGGCCACGCCCATCACCTCGCCGGTGCTGCGCATCTCGGGCCCCAGGAGCGGGTCCACCTCCGGGAATTTGGCAAAGGGCAGCGCCACCTCTTTGACAAAGTAGCGGCTGGGGATGACCTCGGCGGTGTAGCCCAGCTCAACCAGCTTGTGGCCCAGCAGCACCTGCGTGGCCAGCTTGGCCAGCGGCCGCCCGATGGCCTTGCTCACGTAGGGGACGGTGCGCGAGGCCCGGGGGTTCACCTCCAGCACGTAGAGACGGTCGCCTTGCGAGGCGTATTGCACGTTCATCAGGCCGATGACGCCCAGCTCCCGCGCCATGCGCTCGGTCTGCTGGCGGATGGTGGCCAGGTGCCGCGGGTCCACCATATACGTGGGGATCACGCAGGCGCTATCGCCGGAATGGATGCCCGCCTGCTCGATCTGCTCCATGATCCCGCCGATCACCACCGTCTCGCCGTCGCTTAGGCAATCGACGTCCATCTCGAAGGCGTCCTCCAGGAAGCGGTCGATCAGCACCGGCCGCTGGGAGGAGGCCTCCACGGCGGTCTCCATGTAACGGTCCAGTTGCGCCTCGTCGTGGACGATGACCATGGCCTGGCCGCCCAGCACGTAGGAGGGGCGCACCAGCACCGGATAGCCGATTCGAGCGGCCACGGCGCGGGCCTCGGCGTGGGAGGTGGCGGTGCCGCCCTGGGGCTGGGCGATCCCCAGCCGGTCCGCCAGCTCGCCGAAGCGCTTGCGGTCCTCGCAGAGGTCGATGCTCTCCGGTGAGGTGCCAAGGATCGGCACCCCCGCCGCCTGCAAGTCCAGCGCCAGCTTGAGCGGCGTCTGCCCGCCGAACTGGATGATCACGCCCAGCGGCTTTTCCAGCTCGACGATGTTGAGCACGTCCTCCAACGTCAGCGGCTCGAAATAGAGCCGGTCGGAGGTGTCATAGTCGGTGGAGACGGTCTCGGGGTTGCAGTTGACCATGATGGACTCGACGCCCATCTGGCGCAGGGCAAAGGCGGCGTGGCAGCAGGCATAGTCGAACTCGATCCCCTGGCCGATGCGGTTGGGCCCGCTGCCGAGGATCATCACCTTGGGCCGGTCGGTGGGCTGCGCCTCGCATTCCGTCTCGTAGGTGGAATAGAGGTAGGGCGTATAGGCCTCGAACTCGGCGGCGCAGGTGTCCACCCGGTTATAGGTGGGGGTGATCCCCCGCGCCTGGCGATGCCGCCGCACCACCAGCGCCGGCGCGCCGCTCCTCCCCGTCCCGTCCGCCGGGACGCGCAGCAGGTGGGCCAGTTGGGCGTCGGAAAAGCCCAGCCGCTTGGCCTCCCGCAACAGCTCGTCGGGGAGTGTCTCTAAGGTATGCTGTCCCAGCGCCCGCTCCATCTCGACGATGCGGGCCATCTGGCGGGTGAACCAGGGATCGATCCAAGAGATCTCATAGATTTCTTCCGGGGTCATGCCCCGGCGCAGCGCCTCGCCCAGGGCGAAAATCCGCCGCTCGTTGGGGACGCGCAGCAGCTCGCGGAGCTGCTCGTCGGAGAGGGGCGGGCCGTCGCGGCCATCGCCCCCCAGCCCCTGGCGCCCGTTCTCCAGCGAGCGCAGCCCCTTTTGCAGCGCCTCGGAGAAGGTGCGCCCGATGGCCATGGCCTCGCCCACCGACTTCATCTGGGTGGTGAGGGTGCGGTCGGCGCCGGGGAACTTGTCCATGTTCCAGCGCGGGATCTTGACCACCACATAGTCGATGGACGGCTCAAAGCAGGCCACCGTCTCGCGGGTGATGTCGTTGGGCAGCTCGTCCAGCGTATAGCCCACGGCCAGCTTGGCGGCGATCTTGGCGATGGGAAAGCCGGTGGCCTTGGAGGCCAGCGCCGAGCTGCGCGAGACGCGGGGGTTCATCTCGATGATCATCACCTCGCCGGTCTGGGGGTGCAGCGCGAACTGGATGTTGGAGCCGCCGGTCTCCACGCCGATCTTGCGAATGATGGCCCGGGCCATGTCGCGCAGGCGCTGGTACTCCCGGTCGGTGAGGGTCTGCACCGGCGCCACGGTGATGCTGTCGCCGGTGTGCACGCCCATGGGGTCCAGGTTCTCGATGGAGCAGATCACCACGAAATTGTCGGCCAGGTCGCGCATGACCTCCAGCTCGATCTCTTTCCAGCCCAGCAGCGATTGCTCGATCAGCACCGAGCGCACCGGGCTCAGGTCCAGGCCGCGCCGGACGATGACCTCGAATTCCTGGCGGTTATAGGCCACGCCGCCGCCGCTGCCGCCCAGGGTGAAGGAGGGGCGGATGATGGCGGGGTAGCCCACCAGGCGGCTGACCTCCCAGGCCTGGTCCATGCTGCGGGCCAGGCCGCTGCGGGGCACGCCCAGGTCCAGCTCCACCATGGCCTCGCGGAAGAGCTGCCGGTCCTCGGCGCGGCGGATCGCCTCCTGGTTCGCGCCGATGAGCTCCACGCCGTAGCGCGCCAGGATCCCCTGCTCGGCCAGCGCGATGGCGAGGTTCAGCGCCGTCTGCCCGCCCACGGTGGGGAGGATGGCGTCGGGGCGCTCCTGGGCGATGATCCGCTCCAGCACCTCGACGTTGAGCGGCTCCACGTAGGTGCGATGGGCCAGATCGGGGTCGGTCATGATGGTGGCGGGGTTCGAGTTCACCAGCACCACCTGATAGCCCTCCTCCCGCAGCGCCTTCACCGCCTGGGCGCCCGAATAGTCGAACTCGCAGGCCTGCCCGATGACGATGGGGCCGGAGCCGATGATGAGGATCTTGTGCAGGTCGGTTCGCTTGGGCATGGTGTTATCCTCTCGCGCCCTGGAAATCGGCGATCATCTCGATGAAGCGGCGGAAAAGCGTCTCGGCGTCGTGCGGCCCCATGGAGGCCTCCGGGTGATGTTGCACGCTGAAAATCGGCCAGCGGGTGTGGCGCATCCCTTCCACCGTGCCGTCGTTGAGGTTGACGTGCGTCACCTCCACCTCGCCGGCGGGGAGGCTCTCCAGGTCCACCACGAAATTGTGGTTCTGCGAGGTGATCTGCACCTCGCCGGTGCGCAGGTCCTTCACCGGCTGGTTGCCGCCGTGGTGGCCGAAGCGCAGCTTGCGCGTCCGCCCGCCCAGCGCCAGCCCCAGCACCTGGTGCCCCAAGCAGATGCCCATGATCGGCACGCGCCCGGCCAGCCGCCGGACGTTCTCCGCCAGGTAGGGGACGCATTCGGGGTCGCCGGGGCCGTTGGAGAGCAGCACGCCGTCGGGCCGCAGCGCCAGCGCCTCCGCGGCGGAAAATCCCGCCGGGACCACCGTGACCTGGCAGCCCAGGTCCACCAGGAGCCGCAGCATGTTGTGCTTGATGCCGCAGTCGTAGGCGATCACGCGCCAGGGCCGCCCCGCGGCGGGGGGCCAAGCCAGCCGCCACTGCGGATCGGTCCCCTCCTCCCAGGCGTAAGGGGCCGGGCAGGTGACCTGCGCCACCAGGTCCACATCGGAGGTGCTGGGCGCGGCGAGGGCCAGCGCCTGGAGCCGGGCCCGGTCGCCCGACTCGGTGGAGATGATGCCCTTCATCGCGCCGCGGGCGCGCAGGTGGCGGGTGAGGGCGCGGGTATCCACGCCGGTGAGCGCCATCACGCCGTGGCGGGCCAGGTGCTCGGCCAGCCCCTCGCTGGCGCGCCAGTTGCTGGGCGCCGGGCAGAGGTCGCGCACGATCAGCCCGGTCAGGTGCAGCCCCGGCGACTCGCCGTCCTCCGGGTTGATGCCGACGTTGCCGATGTGGGGGTAGGTCATGGCGACGATCTGCCCCTTATAGGACGGGTCGGTGATGATCTCCTGGTAGCCGGTGAGGCCGGTGTTGAAGACCACCTCGCCGGCGCGCTCGCCCGTCGCGCCGAAGGATTGCCCCTCGAAAGCCTTGCCATCTTGCAGCACCAGAATCGCTTTCATGCTCGCCTTTCTATGCCCTGCCAACAAAAAAGCCGTGGAACAGAGCTCCCACGGCTTGCGGCCATCCTCGGCGGGTAGAAAAAGGCCGCAGGCCACAGCGCGCCCACGGCCTCATCGGTCCGGTTCTCAGAGCAGGAGCGCACCATGGCAGCACACGCGCGGGAGCTCGACGCTCGCGCCGGTTCGTCGGTCACGAACCGTGGTGCTGGTGTGGCGCATTCCTTTCACCTCCTGTGTGATGGCTGGCATTATAGGCCAAGCGGGGCGATTTGTCAAATGCCCCGGCCTTGGGTTTTAGCCGAACAGCTCGCCGACCTCCTGGAGCTGGTCGATGATGGGGATGTGCTGCGGGCAGAGCGGCTCGCAGGTCCCGCAGGCGACGCACTTGCTGGCGTCGGCTTGCTTGCCCACCAACCCCGCATAGCCGCGCTTGGCATAGTCCTCAAACCCGTACACCTTGTCATAGTTGTACAGCTCGAAATTGCGCGGGATGTTGACGCCGTGGGGGCAGGGCATGCAATAGCCGCAGCCGGTGCAATAGAGGTTGGAGAGCTTTTTGTTCTCCTCCAACAGCGCGTTGAGCGTGGCGATCTCGTCGGCGTTCAGCGGCCCCTTGTCGATGGCGGCGACGTTCTCCTCCACCATGGACAGGTCGCCCATGCCGGAGAGGGCCACGTTCACGTGGGGGTTGCTGATGACGAAACGCAGCGCCAGCTCGGCGGCGCGGTTCTGGCTCAGCGTGCCGTGCTCGCGCATGTTCTTGGGGATCACGGAGAGCCGCCCGCCGCCCACCGGCCCCATGATGATGGTGGCCAGCCCTTTGCTGGCGGCGTGGGCGATGGCCGCCTCGTTGCGCCGGTCGAGATAGTTGTACTGGCACTGCACCAGCTCAAAGAGGCCGGTGTCCACCAGCTTGATCATGTTGTCGGGCTCGTCGTGGAAGGAAAAGCCGACGTGCTTGACCAAGCCCTCGGCCTTGGCCTGTTGCATCTCGGCGATCCAGCCGGACTCTTCTTCCATCTTGTTGAATTTGTCCCAGCCGATGCCGTGGTACAGGTAAAAGTCGAGGTAATCGCGCCCCAGGATGGAAAGCTGGCGCTCCAGCGTCTTGCGCAGGTCGCCCTTGCCCTTGACGAACCCGCCCGACGCCTTGGTGGCGACGGTGATCCGCTGGCCCTTCCAACTGCGCAGCGCCAGCCCCACCGCCAGCACCGACTCGCGGTTGCAGTACCCCGGCGCGGTGTCCACATAGGTGACGCCCCGCTCAAAGGCGGCGAGCAGCGTCTCCACGGCCTTGTCAAAGTGGACGTAATCTTCGCCGCCGATGTTGACCATGGGCAGGCGCATGGCGCCGAACCCCAACTGCGAGACCTCTACCCCGGTGTTGCCCAGCTTGATGTACTTCATCCGATTCGAGCCTCCTCTATCTTGCCTAGTCGATATCCGCGCCGCGCCCCTGGTCCAGCCAGGTGCGCGCCTCTTCGTCCACGCGCCCTTGCGTCAACAACCCCAATCTGAGCGCCCCCTCCAGGACGTGCAGGCGCATGGTCCCTTGGGCCGCGGGCCAGTCGTGCGCGCCGATGGCCTCGACGACCTGCCCCAGTCGCCGGCAAAAGCCCGGCCGGGTGAGGGGGGAGCGCACCACGCTCTCGCCAACGAAGCGAGTCAGCTCGAGGCAGCAATCCACCATCTCGGCCAAGAGCTGGTTGCCCGCGGCGCGGGCCATCTGCCGGTAGAGCTGGGCGGCGAGCTCGGCCATGGCGGCGTGGTCGCCCGCCTGGCGCGCCGCCTCCACTTGCCGCCAGCCCTCGGCCAGGGCCTGGAGCTGCTGGTCGCTGCGGCGTTGCGCCGCCAGGCTGGCCGCGCGCGGGAGGATGGCGGCCTGCGCCTCGATCAGCTCGCTGGTGTCCGCGCGGCGAGCGGAGAGGGCGCCGGGCTCGGCGGGGGCGGCGCTCACGTAGCAGCCGCGGCCCGTCTCCACCTGCACGCGCCCCTGGGCCTCCAGCAGGCGCAGCGCCTCGCGCAGCGAGCAGCGGCTGACGCCCATCTGCTCGGCCAGGTTGCGCTCCGAGGGGAGCCGGTCGCCGGGTTGCAGTTGCTCCCGGGCGATATGCCCCAGCACCTCCTGGGCGATCTCTTGCGCCCCGGTGGGGCGTTCCCTATCTCCACCCATGGCGTCCTCCTGGCGCGCTCGTGGGCCCGACTGGTCCAACTGGTCCGACCAGTATCATACCACGTCACGCCGCATTCGACAAATGAGAGAACACAAGAGGGCGAACACAAGAGGGCGAACACAAGGTTCGCCCCTACGAGGCGTTGCGGTAGGGGCGATCCTCGTGATCGCCCTCTTTGCACCCCTACGAAGCGTGCGGTAGGGGCGATCCTCGTGATCGCCCTCTTTTTGCGCTACGAGGCGTTGCGGTAGGGGCGATCCTCGTGATCGCCCTCTTTGCGCCCCTACGAAGCGTGCGGTAGGGGCGAACCTTGTGTTCGCCCTCCTCTTTGCCCCGCGCCCCGGTAAAAGTAGAGATAGATGGTGAACGTGGCGACGGCGTAGAGGATGGCGGCGCTGGTATAGAGCGGGCCAAAGCCCTGGCGCACCTGCACCAGCCCGCTGACGTAGGGCATGAACGTCCCGGCGAGGCGAGAGCTCATGGTAAAGAGGCCGTTGAGCAGCGGGCGCTCGTCCTCGTCCACCGAGTTCATCAGCAGCGCGTGGTAGAGGGGGTCGCCCATCTTGCAGATGGCGCCGCGGAACCAGTAGGCCGCCACGGCCACCACCACGCTGCCGGTCCAGCCCATCGCCAGCATGAAGGGGAGTGAGGCCAGCGTGACGACGATGATGGCGCGGACCTGCCCCCACTTTTCCGAGGCCAGCGGCGCCAGCAGGCTGGTGATCCCGGTAAAGAGCCCCGCCACGGCAAAGACGACCCCCAACATGGCGTCCGAGATGCCAAAGTTTTGCTTGAAATAGACGTTGAAAAAGGGGAAAAAGAGCGAGGCGCCCAGCGAAAAGATGAGCTGCGGCAGGATCAGCTTGCCCCATTCGGGGAGCTTGGCCATCAGGCGCAGGGGGTTGGCGTAGCGAGCGGTGACGGCTTGGCGGTCGGGCTGCACGCGCAGCAGCGGCAGCGCCGAAAGGCCAAAGAGCGCCGCGCCCACCAGTAGCGTCAGCCGATAGGCCAGCGCGCCCTCGGCCTCCAGGCCCCAGGTCGCGGCGAACAAGGCGGGCAGCAATCCGGCCACCACGTTGCCCAGCACGCCGGAAAAGAGCATCACGCTGTGATTGGCGCTAAAGAGGGTGTCCCGCTGCTCAGGCGCGCAGCAACGCGCCACCATGGGAAAGGTGGCAATGTCGGTGAGGAGCATGATGCAGCTCAGCAGCGTGCGGGTGGCGATCAGCGCCGCCGGGGTGGTGGAAAAGGCCACGGCCGCCAGCGCCGCGGTGACCCCCACCTCGCTGACCACCAGCGAGCGCCGCGGCCCCAGCCGCCGCGAGAGAAAGCTGACGGGCATGGACAAAAAGATGGAGGGAAAGGCCGCCAGCCCCATGAGGAGCCCCACAAAGTCGGCCTCGTACCCTAGGCTCAGCACATAGAGGTTGAAAAAGAGCGTGAAGGCGCAACTGCCCAGGCTCTTGAGCAGGGTATAGGCCAGCACCAGGTTGGCGTCCCGGCCCAGGGAGAGCCACTTGCGGGCGAACCGTCGCCAGCGCATGGCCTAGCTGCGCCCCCGGAGGTAGCGCGACCCGACCAGGAGCAGCGTGACCGCCCCCAGCGAGACCGCCGCCGAGGTCCAAAAAACGGCGCTCATTCCCCACCGGTCGGCGACGATGCCGCTCAGCGTGGGGCCGGCGAACATGCCCAGGGCATAAATCGCCTGAAAGATGCCCATGGCCGAGGCGCGTTCCTCTTGCGCCACCGACTTGATGCTCAGCCCCATGGTAATGGGGTAGGTGATGCCCCGCCCCAGGCCATGGATGATCCGCGTGAGGATGAGCAGCGGCACGGTCTTGATCCAGGGGACCACGGCCACCGCCAGGCAGACCACCAGCAGCCCGATGGCGACGGTGCGCTTTTCCCCGATGCGCGCGCCGATCCGCGCCGCCCACAACGACGTGATCACGTAGGGGATGAGCGTGGCCGAGGTGAGCCAGCCCAGCACCGTGGCCGAGGCGCCCAGGTCCGCGGCGTAGAGCGGGATGAAGCCCTGCAGGGTGGTGTGGAACGAGTATTGGTCCAGCGCCGAGACCAGCGACACCAGGATCAGCGTGGGGATGGTGGCCACGTGCAAGAAGCGCTTGAGGGTGAGGCGGTTGGCCGAGGGCGTGCGCTGCTCGGGCAAGGGCAGCGAAAAGATCAGCCCGGCGCCCGCCAGGATGGCGCCCCCCGCAAAGGGTGCGATCCAGCCCCATTGGTCGGCCACCCAGCCGCCGGCGGTGGTGGCGGCCATCTGCCCCGCGCCGCTCAAAAAGCTGAGCAGCCCCGTGGCGTGCACGGCCTTGTCCGGCGGAAAGAAGCCGGCGAACATGACCGTCACCATGACCCAGACCGAGGCGGCGACGCCGGAAAGGGCGCGAAAGATGAAAATCCACTCGGGCGTAGGGGCCCAGGCCAGCCCCAGGCAACTGGCGATGATGACCAAGAACCCGGCCAGCACGAACGGCTTGCGCACCCCCAGCCGGTCCGAGGCCGCGCCCAGCGGGATGCGAAAGATGAGCTGCGTCAGGCCGTAGGAGCCGGCGATCAGCCCCACCAGGGAGAGCGAGGCGCCCTTCGCCTTGGAGTACACGGAGAGGATGGGGACATAGAGGTAGAGCCCCGCCCAAAAGAGAAAGATGCCGATGCAGAAAAGGGCCAACGTGGTCTTGTTCGACTTCATGGACCTAGCCTTGGGAACGGATGGCGCACCGACCATCGGTCGCTGCGCTCAGAAAAAAAGCCGCGCCCGCTATCAGGCGCGGCTGGTGTGGCGCTCAAGAGCCTACTTTTTCTCGATGACGATGACCACGCCGGTCTGGTCGCCCTGGGTCTGCGCGATGATCTGGGCGGTGCGGCCCTCTTTGCTAAAGGTGAGGAACCCGGCCGCCGCCGCCTGCTCCGCCTTCCAGCCGTTCTTGGGCATCTCTTCGCTATAGAACTTGAGCACCGCCTCGGCGGGCTGGGCTGTCTTG
This sequence comes from Chloroflexota bacterium, assembly GCA_012689325.1. Taxonomy (GTDB): domain Bacteria; phylum Chloroflexota; class Anaerolineae; order JAAYEA01; family JAAYEA01; genus JAAYEA01. The sequence continues at coordinate 880 of JAAYEA010000022.1, read as the reverse complement.
TAGCTGGTCATGCCCATCATCACCACCAGCTCTGTGGCCCCCGAGATGACGGGGATATCGCTGGGCGTCTCGGCCTTTTCCACGCCCTCGGGCGGCGCGATGACGATGTCGCCGTTGATGTCGGTGAGGTTGGTCTCCACGTCCAGGGTCACGACCTTGTCCTTGGCGGCGTCCTTGCCCTTAAAGTGGACGATGCTGCGCACCGCCACGTTGTGCTCGGCGGAAACCCAGACCTCGCCGGAGGCCTCGATCACGTTGACAAAGAGCGGCGATCTGGATAGCTCGTCCTTGTCAAAGACATAGTGTTTGGCCCGGACGCCGTTCATCGTCTCGGTGCCCGTGTATTTGCCCTTGCTGGAGCGCAGCAGGTTCTCCGGCTGATAGGCCGTCGTCGCCTCCGGCAGCATCTGGTCGTCGGTGGTCTGCATGGTGATCCATTCGCCGCCATAGCGGGCATAGCTATCCTGGCCGATGCGGACCATCTCCAGGTCGCCGCTGCCGCCCAGGGTGTCGCCGCTGGTGCTGGACATGATCAGGTGCTGGGCTGCCGGCTCGGCGGTGTACGCGACCTCCATGGTCACGCTCTGGGGGTCGCTGCCTTCCTCGGTCCAGGAGGTCACGCTTTTGGAACGGTAGCTCTTGAGTCCCTCCAGGTCGCGGATATCGCCGTAGAGCATCTCGTCGGCGGAGGATTGGCCTGCCTCCGGCGCGGGGGCCGCCTTGGGCTTGCAGCCCGCGGCCAGGGTCGCCAGCAGGGCGAGGGCCAGCAGGACGAGCAGGGTCTTGCGCATGATGTGGCTCCTATGGATCAGAGCAACGCTCTGGGTCATCCGAGTGTCTGGGGCTGCATTGTACCATCCGCCGGGCTGCAAGTCAAACG
>JAAYEA010000200.1 GCA_012689325.1 Chloroflexota bacterium | reverse complement strand
GTCCCGCTGATCAGCAGCGGCACGGGGTTCTCCACGTCCACCCAGCCGCCCGCCAGCACGCCGATGGCGCCATCCGGGAACTTGAGCAGCCCCTCGCCGTATTCGTCGCAATCGCCATAGCGCCCGGTGGCCACGCCAACCTCGGCGGTGACGCTCACCGGGTCGCCCAGCAGCCACATCATGATGTCCAGGCGGTGGGTGCCCAGGTCGCCAAAGGCCCCGCAGCCCGAGATGGCGGGGTCGGCCATCCAGCGATAGTCGGTGTCGAACCAGCCGCCCAGCGACCCCGCGTGGCAGTTGCTCATGCGCACGCGGGTGATCTTGCCAAAGGCGCCCGCCTGGATCTGCTGGCGCAGGAAGCGGTGAATCCCCTGCCCGCGCATAAAGTAGCCGGTCTGAAAGATCACGCCCGCCTTTTCGATGGCTTTGGCCATGGCCTTGGCGTCGGCGGCGCCCAGGCCCAGCGGCTTTTCCACGAACATGTGCTTTTTCGCTGCGGCGGCGGCCAGCACCAGCTCCTGGTGCCGGTCTGTCTCGGAGCAGATAATCACGCCGTCGATCCCGGCGTCAGCCCAGATGGCCCCGACGTCCGCGACCACCGGCGCGCTCAGCGCCTCGGCCCATTTCTGGGCGCGCGCCGCGTCATGATCCCAGACGCCTTTGACCGTGATATCGCTGCGGGCCTGCAGCCGCTTGACAAAGCCCGGGGTGTGAATGTGGGCCGTGCCCACCAAAGCAACGATCTTGTTCATCATGCCTCCTAGCCCACCTTGACCTCGCCGCCGGCCACCTGGCTGCGATAGATGCCGTCCAGGATGGTCATCACCTGCAGCGACTGCTCGGCGGGGACGGGCGACGGCGCGCCATCGACGATGGCCTGGGCGAACTCGACGCATTCCTGCGCGTGCGCCTCCAGCGCGTCGTCGGTGAGCTTGAGCGCGCGGTTGTAGAGCTGCTGCGTGGCATAGTTGGATTGGTAGATCTCGCACTTGGGCCAGTGGCAGCCGCCCTTGGTCCCGTAGAGCCACATCTGCATGTCCTCGCCCATGGTGTCGTGGTGCAGCAGCCAGCTCACCTCCAGCACCAGCGTGGCGCCGTTGTCAAAGCGCACGAACGCCGCGGCGAAGTCCTCCACGTCGAACTCGGGCGGGATGCGGCCGCCCCACTTGCTGAACGCCCCCGGCTGGTGGGCGATCTCGGCGCGAGCCACGCCGCTGACCGCCACGGGCTTGGGGTTGCCCATGAACCAGAGCGTCAGGTCCAGCACGTGGACGCCCACGTCGATGCAGGGGCCGCCGCTGGAGTGCTTTTTCATGATGAACCCCGGGCGAACCGGCGCGGCGATGCGGCGGAGCAGCCAACTCCGGGCGTGATAGACGTCGCCCAGCGCGCCGCCGTCGATCTCGGCCTTCATCGCCTTGGAGCTGCCACGGAAGCGAAAGTGCTGCGCCGTCATCAGCAGCTTGCCCGATTCGTCCCGCGCGGCGATCATGTCGTGGATCTCCTTGGGCGTGGGGGCCAGCGGTTTTTCGCAAAGCACATGCTTGCCCGCGCGCATGGCGGCGATGCTCAGCGGCGCGTGATAGTTGTTCGGCGTGCAGACGTCAATGATGTCGATGTCCGGGTCGTTGATCAGCGCCGCCGAATCCGTCTCTAGGTGGGTGATGCCATACTGCGCGCCCCATTTGGTCAGGGCGTCCTCGCTGACGTCCGAGCCGGCGACCACCTCGGCATGCTCCGAGGCGGCCCAGCCGGGCATGTGCGTCCGCGCGATCCCGCCCACTCCGATAACGCCTACTTTTAGCTTGGCCATCTGATACTCCTCCTTAGCTCTGGTTGAGATAAACCTGTTTGCCCGTCTCGGCGCTCTGTAGCAGCGCCTCCATCATCTCTTGCACGATCAGGCCGTGGCGCAGCGGCGCGGTGCAGGGGACGCCGTCCAGCGCGCAGGCGATGAAATGCCCGGCGATATAGTCCCACGGCTCCGGCCCCTCCGGCAGGTTGACCGCGGTGTCCTGCGGCGCGCCGTTGACGGTGCGGTAGAGCGTCAGCGGGCGCAGCTTGGCTCCCGCCTCGGTGCCGAAAAGCTCGATCTGGAACTCGTCGGCCTGGTGGCTGGCCCAAAAGCTCTCGATCTGCAGGCCCAGCCCGCCCTCGAAGCGGATAAAGCCCCCGGCATAGTCGTCGGCGGCGTACTGCTTGTAGAAATCCTCCGGCACGGTGGTGTATTTCCAGTAGCCCTGGCCGCGCGGCCCGAATTTGGCCCCCGAGACGCCCATGACGCTCTCGGGACGGGGCATGCCCATCAGCCACCAGACCGAGTCCAGCGCGTGGACGCCCATGTCGCGAAAGGCACCTCCGCCCTGCTGGATGAAGCCCAGCGACCAGGAGGGGATGCCGGAGCGGCGCACGCTGCGGGCGCGGGCGTAATAGATGTCGCCCAGCTCGCCGGCCTGCACCAACTGGCCCAGGTAGGTGGTGGCCGCGGCAAAGCGGGTGGAAAGGGACATCATGTTGACCACGCCCGCCGCCTCCGCCGCCTCCACCAGGGTGCGCGCCGCCTGCGCCGAATCGGCCAGCGGCTTGGTGACCATCACGTGCTTGTCGTGGCGCACCATCTCGAGCGCCACGGGGACGTGCCACTGGTTGGGGGTGCCGACGAACACGGCGTCGATCTCGGGGTCCTTGGCCATCTCCCGATAGTCGGTGTACATCTTGGGGGGCTCGGGGAGTTCCTTGGCGAACTCGGCCATCCGCTCGGGGACCAGGTCGCAGAGCGCCACCACCCGCCCGCGCGGGTTGCGCAGGATGCCCCTGGCGTTGTTCTTGCCGATGCCCATGCCCACGATGCAGACGCGCAGTTCCTTCACTGGTCGCCTCCTTGCGTTGGGGATCGCGGGCATTGTAGCACACAAAAGCGCCGCCCGGCAAAGCGGGCGGCGGGTTCCGCGACCGGGGACTGCTCCACGAGGTCGAGTCTTCGGGGGCCTTGAGGTGCCTGGTACCTCGACCCTGCCGGTCGGGCACAATCGTGCGGTCTGCGAACTTGTCCTATCAACTCGCGCTGTCTTTGGGCGGGTTCCAGTCACCAGTCTGCGTGTCGGCAGGGCTATCAAGTGTTCCCAAGCCTGTCTTGACTGTTCCTAGAACCTCCTGCAAAAGCGCGAGTGTGTGATCGGCCTCGTCGAAACTGGACATCGCCTTGCCGCCCTGATAGCGCACAATTCCCCCAGAGGCTAGCTCATCGTGCTCTTCTTCGTATTCATCAATAACGACCTGGGCATGTTTCCGTGCCCAGGCCAGTTCCTCCCGGTATAGGAACAGATTCTTTTCAGCATATTGGACGTGGAGCATAATCGTGTCTTTCTCATCTGCTGATGCGCTTACTCCAAGATGCTTGACAACAACATGCATGAGCGACATCACAGAAGCCTGCCCTTTTGACCATACGTCCCCTGCCAGCCCAGCCCAGTTCGTAATCCTATACAAGAAGGGCGTATCGTCCTCCTCGCCGGGGCTAGTTGCACGTGTCGTTTGGCGTGTGTCTCTCGGTCTATTCCAGTCATACAGTAGCCAGGAGGTAATACACATGACAACCCATGAAAGAGCTCGCCAGAGGTTCTGGTCTTCAGACACGATGTCTAGTTTTGAGAGGACACCAAGATAGATCGCTCGCGCTACAAGACCAAGAAGCCATGCATCAAGGAATCCGAAGCCCCGCCCATTCTTGTCAGCTTTCATGGCTCATGTTCCTTCATCGCGCTTTTCGTACCAGTTGTCCAGTTGAGACGCCCGGCACCTCAACCTACCCGAACACGATCGTCTCGAACAGCCCCAGCTCGGGCAGCGTCACCACGGTATAGCCGCCCTCCTGCCGCACCGCCAGCTCGCGATCCAGCGCCAGGGCCCGCGCGCCCTTGGCGGGGCCGGGGAGCTGGG
>JAAYEA010000199.1 GCA_012689325.1 Chloroflexota bacterium | reverse complement strand
CGGGGGAGCCGTCCGGCCCCGCATACACGGCCTGCACCCGGTCGGGGCGCCATTCGGACATGGCCTGCAGCGAGACCCGGTTGCCCATGCCGCCCAGGCTGGCGGCCAGGGCCTCCACCTTGGCGCCAATGTCCGCGCCCTTGACCTCGGCGGGAGGCGCGTCGTCGCCGGGCAGGGGGAACACGCGCTGATAGTCCTCCGCCTTGCCCATCCAGGCGCGCCGGCGGGCGGCCTCCTCCTGCTCGAAACAGATCCAGAGCATGGGGTAGAACTCGACCCACTCCAGCTCCCGCTGGACAAAGTCGGCGGAGACCTGCCAGTGGCGGCAGAGCATCTGCTCGATGCGCCACGTGGTGAGGGGATCCGTGTGCCCTACGCTTTGGACCCCCTCGGTTTGGCGTTTTTTCGCATGTTGTCCATCGCGGCCATGAACGCCGCCTTCTGCTCGGGCGTGATGCTCTTGAGGTACCAGCGGATGGCCCGGTAGAGGGCCAGATAGACCTCCACCATCTCGCCCTCGTCCTCCAGCTCGGCGGGATCGACCTGCAAGAGGAACGGGAGCAGGTCGCGGTCGAACTCCTCCCACTTGCCCTGCAGGGTGACCATCAGGAACTGCACGAGCTGGCCCAGGTCCGCCACGGCGGAGAGGGCGTTCTCTGGTCTGGCGAGGCGGTCGGCGAGGCCCATGATGTCCCAGTCCCCCATGACCAGGGCCGTGACCGCGTTGGCCGCGAAGGCGATCACCCGGGGCATCATCTCGCGGGCCTTGCGCCCCTTGAGCGGGGTCAGGGCGCGGACCTGGCCGAACAGGATGATCTCGTTGTCTGCGAGGGGCTGCACGCTGCTCATCGTCTGCGCGTTTCCTTTCTCGGCATTTCCATGCCGCGTCGGCACTTCCATGCCGCGTCGGCATTTCCATGCCGCTGTGTGCAGGATGTGACCGCCATCGTCACATCCTGCACATGGTTGGGTTAGTACAGATACAGCGAGCCCAGCCGGTTGCCCCGCGCCTTGGCGGTATCATGCAGGGCCCGGAAGGTCAGCGCCAGGGAGACCCTCTCCTTGGCGTTGAAGGCGGACCAGGGCAGGCCCGAGTTGGCGATCACCTTGTAGAAGGTGAAGATGCCCCCGGTGATGCCGCTCCCGATGTTGGCCGCGCTCGGCGCCTTGCAGGCGACGCTGGTCCACTCGATGACTAGCGGCATCTCCTTGAGCGAGCAGCCGCCACCCCAGGTGATCAGCGCCTCGCTGCCGAGGATGTAGAGGTGCCCGGTGCCCAGTGCTTCCTTGAGCACCTGCGGCTTGACGTCCTGGCACTCCACGGTGATGGTGCACTCCTCGCCGGAGACCTCGTAGGCCAGCGGGTCCTCAAAGTTCGCCGCCTCGAAGGGGGTGATGGTCGGCACGCTGGAGAAGCCCAGGTTGGTCAGGATGCCCAGCTCCACCCCGGCCCCGGCGGCCAGGCCGATGGGCGCGCCGTACACCTGCGCGGGCCACGAGGTGGTCTCCAGATCGGTCGTGCCTCCAGTGCCCAGCAGCACCCGGGCCGCGGGCTCCAGCGCAAAGCCGAGCAGGGCGGTGGGCGCCACTGGCGTCCCATAGTTACCCATGTGTGATCCTCCTACGGCGTCTCCACGCCGCCCGGCGCTTCCACGCCGCTAGGCTCTCCCTCCGGCCAGTCCACCTCGACGGGACGGGCCGGGATCGGAGCGATGTTCGGTTGATGCTTTCGCCCTTTGACGGTGGCGCTCCCTTCGGCTGGCGCCTCGGCAGGGGCGGCCCGTTCCGCCGGCGTGGTTTCGCCGGGCGGAGCGTCCGGGTCAGGGACCTCCACGAAAGCGACCTGGCCCGACGTCGCTTTCCCCTCGAAGAACGGGTGGATCACCCGCGCCGCCTCCCCGTCCCGGCAGCAGAACGTCCGCTGCTGCGCCACGATGCCCTCCACGTCGTAGGGGTGGACCAGCACGCCCTGGGGCGGGATGGCGTAGACCTGTTGGGTGTGCTCGCCGCGGGCGTGGAGGACGCCCACTCCCTGGACCACGGCGACCAGGACCATCTGTAACCTCATGTGCTGCCTCGCTTCCTAATCCAATGCCGCCAGGTCCACGCAACGCTGCGCCAGGGTGAAGCGCAGCAGGGCGTACCACATGGGGCGCTCCCCGGGGCCCGCTTGGGCCGTCAGGTCCGAGACCTCCACGCTGATCCGGCGATGCTGCATGGGGTCGCGGCTCCTGGCCAGGATGAAAGTGTGCGTCGCGCTCTCGTCCTGGAGGCTCGCCGTCTGGTAGAACAGCCGGACCAGCCGGGCGATGAACCGGTCCCAGTCGGCCCCCATGCCCTCGTATTGCTGCGTCTCGCCCACCTTGGGCTGGGCGTACCAGAACGCCTCCAGCTCCACGTCGTACTCGGCCCAGGCAAAGCCCGTCTTGGCCTGGTCGGGCAGGTTGGCCGCGGTGTAGCCCTCGGCCAGCCAGTAGCGCGGCGCGTCCATCGCCAGATAGGCCCCGCGGCCCGAGGGGGCGGTGACCCGCTCCTTGGTCAGTTGCGCCTCCGGCCAGGAGAGGCCCTGGATCGTCAACCCCGCGACCAGGGCGGCGGCGTGGTCGTCAATCAGCTTGCGGACGGCGGATTTCACCCAGGCTTCCATCAGCTCGTGGCCCTCACGATGCCATAGGACAGGATCGCCTTGCCCGTGGTGACGAGCAGGGGATCGCCGGCGGCCGGCACGTGCTTGACCTCGCAGTAGCGGTTGCCCTTCCAGGCGGTCAGGCTCCCGGTCGCGGTCTGGTCCAGCCAGAAGAGGATCGTCCAGGCCCCGGCCGCGCCGCCCAGGGTGAGGCTCCCCTTCGTGGGATCCGCCGCGGGGAGCTTGGCGAGGCGGAGCAGCCCCTCCGTGCGCTCGATATAGACCAGGGCGGCCTCGTCGCTATCGCTCTCCTTCTCCTTGACGGCCAGGTAGAGCTTGGACCCCGCCGAGGCCAGGTCGTTGGCGAGGGTGCTGGTGATGGTGATGCTGACGGCGTAGAAGAAGCGGATGGCGATGTGGTTCTGGGCCAGCGCCGCGGCCTGGGCGGCCGAGATGGCCACGGAGGTCTGCACGTCCCCCGCCGTCGCCGCCGTCACATCGAACACCTCCACCACCACGCCGGCAGACGTGTCACCGGCCAGCCCCTGCGCGTACACCCGCACCACGTCCCCTGCATTCACCGCCAGCGGCGTCGTGGAGAGGAGCGCCGTGGTCACGCCCGCGGAGACGGCCACCACGCTCGTGGGCGATTGGTACGCCGCGCCCGCCCCGGCGATCTGCCGGGTCAGGCAAGCGCGATACGCGCCGCCACCGGCCAGCCCGGAGAGGTGCAGGTTGATCAGAAGCTCGCGGGCGGCGTCCGCCGTGTAGGTGGCCGCCAGGAGCGCGCCAGAGATGTCTTGCGCCGTCAGGGTCGTGATCTGCAATCGCTCCATGTCGCCTCCTATTTCAGCGCGGCCATCGCCGTGCTGACCGCAAGCATCTGCGTGTCGTCCAGGGTTCCGCTATAGAGGGAAAAGGCCAGGATGTCGCCCCAATACGAATTGACCTGCGAGACCGCGCCACGGTTCACCGAGAACAGGAAGAAGGGCCGCGTGTAGTTGGTGGGCGTGAAATTGACCTCGATGGTCGCGACGTGCAGCCCGTTACGGTAGCACCGTTGGTTGGCGATGCCCACCGTCCCCGATGCGGTCCCTTCAGGAACGGTGATGGCCCTTTTCGTGTTAAAGAAGGCGGTGCCATACGAGCCTGGGACGTAGTTAGGGATGACCGCCATCGCGTCCGAGGTGTTTGTGGTCTTGTCCGTGCCACAAGCGAACTGGTAAAGCCCCGTGGGGGAGTTGTGCACCCGCAGGACAAATGACCACGACGAGTGAGCCAGCACCCCAATCTCCCATAGGTCCGTACCCGCCGCCCTGTACCACCCTCGCTCTTTCGACCACAAGGGCGAGGTAAACCCGACAGGAGCCGTCAGGTCATAGGTGCCAGGGTTGGCAAGGTTGACCTTGGACGCCTCCAGGCTGTCCGCACCGATGGCCCGGTACGCGGCGACCACCGGCAAGCCCTCGCTGTGGGGGTCCCAGAACGGCGGCAGGGGAGCAGGCTTGTTCGCCATCCCGCCAACCCACCGTCCGGCGAACGCGCCACCAAAGCTCATGGTAGCACCAGCGCTTCCACGTCCGCGGAGGTCTGCGGGAACGCCGTCGCCTCGTCAAACTTGCTCGCCGTGATCGCATCGTCAGCCAGCGTCACCCCATCGGAGAGGCGCACCGTGTCGGCTACGTCCTCGGCCACCACCGCGCCCGTGGCCACGCCATCCATGGTGGCCGTGACGTACATGGACACGCAATCGCCCGCGCCCAGGCTGGGCAGCGTCACAGTCCACTTGTAGGGGTTGGTCCCGGAAATGGTCACCACCGCCGCGTGGGCCACGCCGTTGACGTAGAGCGTGCCAACAGGCCCCACGGTCGGGGCCAGCAGCGCCTCCCCCGCGTCCTTGCAGACGATCAGGCCCGCCCAGACCTGTCCGCTTTTGAGCATGGTCTACCTCCCACCGCTGATCTGGGGCCCCTTGCGGCGCAGGACCTCCGAGGTCAGCGCGCCCGTATCCGGGGCCATGTACCACACGGAATGCTGCTTCATGGGATAGGCGGGGTCCAGCAGCACCCGCCCGCCCACCGCTGGGGAGCCCTGCGCCCCTGGAATCAGCAAGCCGGAAACGAGCACGGTAACGCCTGGCTGGGTCAAGATGCCCGCGGCATGGACCCCTGTGATGGGGTCGCCATCGTCGTACCCCTGCACGTTGCCGATGATCCGCGCGAGCTTGTCCACAGGCGGGCCGAGGTACAGCGCAGGGGCCATCCTGGCATAGATGTCTCCCGTGATCGTGAGGGACGTCGCCAGGAAGAAATACCCTCCGTTGCTGTTTAGATGGGTCTCCGAGCCGTACACGTCGCCGTTGACCACCACGGCTCGTGCCGCGTAGGAAAAGAGGCCCATGCCACTGCTGGCTGACGCGGCATAGAGGTTTCCGTTCACCGTGATAGGGTCTCCGGCGATTTGGACGTTGAGGCCCCAGCCCGAGCCCCCCGTCCCGCCAGTGAGGTCCCCGTTGACCGTGATCCCGCCGCCAGCGTACACCCTGGCCGTATCCACGCCATACACCGCGCTCCCGATGATGTCGGCGTTGACGACCACGGTTGCCCCTGCCGCATGATACGTGCGCAACAAGATCGCGTTGGTGGCCCTGATGTGGTCACAGGTGATCGTGAGGCCCGTATTGACCTGAAAGTATCCCCCTGCCCCTGGCGTTCCTGTGAGCGCGCCCGCCCCCAGGTCCACGTCCTGGTCGATCACGACGGCGAACCCGCCAGGGCGCGCCTCGTCGCCCAAGGTAGGCAGAGCGCCGGAATCCCACACGGTGGGGTCAGACCAGTTTCCCGCTTTGACCGCCGTCACAATGGCCATAGGGCTATCCTTTCCCCGATCACGTCAGAGCCACCATCGCGTCACTGACCTCTTTCATCCGCGCATCGTGCAGGGTTGGCGCCTTCACCGTACGCAGGCTCATCGTGCGCCTCAGGGCACAGCAAACGACACGGCCAGCATGGGCCGCTTCGTCATGTCCGTGTCGTAACTGCTGCTGCGAAAACTGATCAGGTCGTCGGACTCGGCGGCTGACTTGATCAGCACCCCATTGTTGGGCATCGCCCCACTGACCCACTCCTGCACAGCGGCGGCGTCCAGCGCCCACTGCTTTTCGCCGTACACGAGCCTGTCGATGACCGTCGAGCCCATCGGGGTCTGTTCACAGTCGTCCGCGCCAAACCCGCCGGGGGCCGACCACGCGCTGCCCGTGGCATAGTGCGTCCAGATGGCCTGGGCCTCGACCCAAGCTCGCTTCATCCGGAACACCTCGAAGGTGCTGTTATTGCTCGCGTTGCGGGCGAATGACCAGAGCGACAGGACGGCGCTCAGTATCGCCGCGTTGGCGGGGATGCCGGACAGGTCGAAGCGAAGGAGGCCGCGGTAGATCGAGTCAACCTGCAGATTGGATTCGCCAATTTGCAGGATCACGAGATCGCCGTGCGGCGTGGAAGTGCCGGTCCAGATCTCGGTATCCTCCGTCGTCGCTTCGCCTGGTTGCAGCGTCAGCGTCCTGACATAAGTCGGTATGTCGCCCGTCCACCCGCGAGCAACCAGGGTTTCGGCCAGCGGCCCCGAATCGTCCGTGAGCTCGTAGCCCCCGATCTCCAACTGGCCGTCCGTCGTCCCCTGGGCCACCAGGAGCGCGAGGAGCGCGGTCAGCGTCGCGTCGTCCAGGCTCGTGCCGCTCAGGTACACCTGCGTTATCTGTGCGGGCGTCGTCGGCAGGATCAGCGCGGCGAGCGGGCTTTCCGCGAACGAGAAGCCTTCGAGCGCCGACATCCCGCTCAGGTCCACGGATTCCAGGGCGCACCCCGGCAGGTACAGGCCGTCCAGCCCCGCGTGGGAGCCCGTGTCAAACACCGGCAGCTCGCACCATTCCAGATGCAGCTCGTCCAGCCCCGTGAGCGCGGCCAGGTCAACGGAATCCAGCGCGCCGTACTCGCAAAGAAAGTAGGTAGCCCCGCTCATTTCCCCGGTGACCACCACGGTATGGGGCTCCTCGGTGGCGTAGGAGTGCAGGAGTATCGCTTCCCAACTCCCTTCATCCCCCACCGCCGCCACGTCCTCCTCGGCCCCGTCCCCCCAGGCAACGTGATAGGTTGGGACTGGCCCTCCGCCCTGAGCGACAATACCGAACCCCTCCTCCGGGTCTGCGGAGTAGAACCGCGTGACCAGGGTAATCTGGTCAGGCTCCGCTTCCGCGTCCTGTCGCTTGCCGATCGCGGCATGGCGCAGCGCGGGCCGCAGTGCTAGTCTGCTCATAGCCCCTCCCAAACTGATGCCAAGATGAAACCCGCAGAACCCGGTATGTGCCCCAAGGTGCGACTGGGCCGCCCAAGACAACGGGGGCTACTACATATAGTAGGCTGGCAATACGATCTGACTGTGTATTGAGCTGGCGCGCTGGCCCCAGACCGCGGGCAGGTGATGCCAGGAATGTAGTGGTCACTTTGGTATCAGTTTAGCTGGCGTGGTAGGAGACGCCGTCGCCGTCCTCCGCCACGCGGATAAAGACCTTGGCCAGATCGTCAATCTCGACCAGCGCATCCTCGCCAGCCGCCAGGACGTAGCCCGCCGTCGCCGCAGCGGACGAGGTCACCTTCACCGCGCCGGTGTTGTCGCTGTTGGCCTTGACCCTGACCCAGGAGATCGCTTGCGCTTCCGCCAGCGCCTCCGGCGTCGAGGCGGATGCCACGTCCTTCTCCCCCGCGTAGAACGCCGTGGGGGCGGCCACGCTTACGCTAAGCGAGTCCAGCGCCTCCAGGCAGCGTACCCACAACTGGTTGATGTCCAACGGTCCTTTGAGATCGCTTCCCTTGCTCATGCTCCGCTCCCTCTCCAAAAGGCCGTCACCGGCCGGATGAACGCCTGGATCGCGCCCCGTCGCGCCTCCGCCTTGACCTGTTCGCCGACGCGGCGAGCGGCCCGCAGGTCGAACCGGTTGGGCGGCGTGCCCGGGTGGTTGACTTGGCAGAACCAGACCTCCCGGCGTCGCTTGAACCAGTAAAAGTGCAAGGGGTAGCCCTTGGCCCTCATCGCCGCCGATCCGCCGCGCGGTATCTTGTGCGGCCGCGTCCCCTGTAGCACAAAGATCACCTGGCGGGGCCCGCCGATCCTGACGGTGAACCCGTTGCCACGTGGCAAAACCCGCACCGTGATGTTATCCCGCAGCTTCCGATACCCCGCGGGCTTGGGTCGCCCCAGGGGATCCGGGCGGCCATTCGGCGCCTCCTGGCGCATCGCCGCGGCCAGGATCGCCCCGGCCCGCTCGGCGTGCTCCCGGGCATGGGAGACGGCGGAGGGGTCGCGGCTGGAGGCGAGACGTCCCGTCAGGTCGCGGAAGCGGTCGGTGGTCACCTTGATGACAACCGGCATGTCATCGTCTCCCGTAGGCCGCCGGGATGTCCAGCGCGTAGCGGTCCAGCGTCCCCCCGGCCCAGCGGCACATCTGGTCGTAGGTGTGGCTCAAGAGCTGCGTCGCCCCGCCCCAGGCCGCGTAGTCGGCCGCATCCACGATCCCCTCGCTCCAGTCGGTCATGGGGGCGCGCAGGTCGTAGAGCCGCTTGAAGGCCGGCGTGTTGGGGTAGCAGTCGGCCCGGAGGCGCAGCCCCGCGCCCTCGCGGATCGCCCGCAGCTTGTCGTCGTACTGCGTCAGATAGCTGTTGCCCTGGTCCTGGGGCTTGCCGTTTCCCGTCGCGGGGGCGGGCCGCAGGTCGTTGATGGCGTGCGCGGAGGCCCCCAGGCAGGCGATCAGCCGCAGCAGCTGGGTCTGGAAGCCCGGCCAGGCCTCGCCGTTCCAGGCCGCCAGGGGCAGCTTGTAGCCCACCGAGGCCAGGGCCAGGTCGATCTCGGCGGAGACGTGCTCGATGTAGAGCTCGATCTGCGTCTTGCTGGGGATGGTGGCGGCGTCGTCAAAGTCGGCCACGGCCACCTGCCCGGGAAAGAGCATGGACAGGTAGTAGGCCACCTGCTGCGAGGTGCAGTACGGCGCGGCGGGCGGGGCCATCATGATTTGCCTCCCACGAGCGTGCTGATGACGGATCCGATGGTGGCGAAGGCGGCGGAGACGATGGCGGCGAGGGCCGAGGTGTTCTTGTCGCCCTGCCTCATCTGCTCCTTGAGCGTGGCGATCTCCAGGGCGTTCTCGTTGCACGCCTTGCCGTACTCTTTCATCTCCCCGCGCAGCGCCCGCAGCTCCTCCTTCATGTCGGCGCGAAACTCGGCCAGGGCCTTGTCCAGGTGCTGCACATCCTTGGACAACAGCCTCCCGTTGCTGGTTTGCATCGCCTCGCCCATGGGGCGGCCTCCCTCTGCGGCAGGGGAGGCGAGCCAGTCCGGCCCGCCTCCCCCCAGGTGTTGGGGCGCGTCACCCGCCCCCGGCTAACTGTAGTCGATGTTGGGCGGCTCGATCGGGTCGGCCGCGATCCTCAGCACGGCGATGGCGTCCGGGATGCGGATCCGCGGGAAGCAGTTGATCCCCACGCCCACCTCGGTGGTCCAGGGGTTCAGCTTT
>JAAYEA010000198.1 GCA_012689325.1 Chloroflexota bacterium | reverse complement strand
CGGGGGAGCCGTCCGGCCCCGCATACACGGCCTGCACCCGGTCGGGGCGCCATTCGGACATGGCCTGCAGCGAGACCCGGTTGCCCATGCCGCCCAGGCTGGCGGCCAGGGCCTCCACCTTGGCGCCGATCTCCGCGCCGCGCATCTCGGGCTTGGGCGCGTCATCGCCGGGCAAGGGGAAGACCCGCTTGTAGTCCTCCGGCTTGCCCATCCAGGCCTGCCGGCGGGCGAGCTCCTCCTGCTCGAAGCAGATCCAGAGCATGGGGTAGAACTCGACCCACTCCAGCTCCCGCTGGACAAAGTCGGCGGAGACCTGCCAGTGGCGGCAGAGCAGCTGCTCGATGCGCCACGTGGTGAGGGGATCCGCGCGCCCTACGCTTTGGACCCCCTCGGTTTGGCGTTTTTTCGCATGTTGTCCATGGCGGCCAGGAACGCCGCCCGCTGCTCCGACGTGATGCTCTTGGTGGCGTACCAGCGGACGGCCCGGTAGAGGGCCAGGTAGACCTCCACCACGTCGCCCTCCTCCTCCAGCGCGGCGGGCTCCACCTGCAAGAGGAAGGGGAGCAGGTCGCGGTCGAACTCCTCCCACTTGCCTTGCAAGGTGACCATCAGGAACTGCACGAGCTGGCCCAGGTCCGCCACGGCGGAGAGGGCGTTCTCTGGCCTGGCGAGGCGGTCGGCGAGGCCCATGATGTCCCAGTCGCCCAGGACCAGGGCCGTGATCGCGTTGGCGGAGAAGGCCACCACCCGGGGCATCATCTCGCGCGCCTTGCGGCCCTTCAGCGGCCGCAGGGCGTGGACCTGGCCAAAGAGGATGATCTCGTTGTCTGCGAGTTGTTCGCTCATCGTCGTCTAGCGTCCTTTCGCTTTTCGGCATTCCATGCCGCGATGGTGCAGGATGTGACAGGCTATGTCACATCCTGCACACCTGGTTGGGTTAGTAGAGGTACAGGCTCCCGAGCCGGTTGCCACGCGCCTTCGCGGTGTCGTGCAGGGCCCGGAAGGTCAGCGCCAGCGCCACGTTCTCCTTGGCGTTGAACGCGGACCAGGGCAGCCCCGAGTTGGCCACCACCTTGTAGAAGGTAAAGATGCCGCCGGTGATCCCGCTCCCGATGTTGGCCGAGGCGGGCGCCGAGCAAGAGACGTTGGTCCACTCGATGACCAGCGGCATCTCCTTGAGGGAGCAGCCGCCGCCCCAGGTGACCAGCGCCTCGTTCCCCAGGATGTAGAGGTGCCCCGTCGCCAGGGCCTCCTTCAGCACCTGCGGCTTGACGTCCTTGATCTCGACGGTGATGGTACACTCCTCGCCCGAGACCTCGTAGGCCAGCGGATCCTCAAAGTTGGCCGCCTCGATGGGCGTGATGGTCGGCACGCTGGAGAAGGCCACGTTGTTCAGGATGCCCAGCTCGACGCCGGCCCCCGCGGCCAGGCCGATGGGCGCGCTGTAGACCTGCGCCGGCCACGAGGTGCTCTCCAGGTCGGCGGTGCCCCCGGTGCCCAGCAGCACGCGGGCCGCCGGCTCGATCAGGAAGCCCTTCAACGGGGTGGGCGCCACTGGCGTCCCATAGGTTGCCATAGGTTATCCTCCTGGCGGCATGTCGCCGCCATGCTCTGCTGGCTCGCCCTCTCGGATCGCCACCTCGTCAGGCTCGGGAGGGAGAGCGGTCGTTGGTTTTCTTCGCCCTTTGGTTGGCGCGGCCTCCTCGACTGCCGCCACGGCCAAGGTGGAGGCCCGGGTTGGCTCCGGGTCAGGGACCTCCACATAAGCGACCTGGCCCGCCGTCGCTTTCCCCACGTGAAACGGGTAGATCTGCCTGGGCTCCTCGCCCCCGCGGCAGCAGAAGGTTTTCTGCTGCGCCAGGATGCCCTCCACGTCGTAGGGATGCACCAGCACCCCCTGCGGCGGGATGGCGTACACCACCCCGGTGTAGGAGCCGCGCACGTGCAGGACCCCCAGGCCCTGCTCCGCGATGACCAGTACCATCGGTAGTTGCATGGGTCGCCTCGCTTTCTAGTCCAATTCCGCCAGATCCACGCAGCGCTGTTGCAGGGTGAACCGCAGCAGCGCGTACCAGATCGGCCGGTCCCCCGCGCCGGAGCCCGCCGTCAGGTCCGAGACCTCCACGTTGACCCGGCGGTGCTGCATCGGGTCGCGGCTGCGCGCCAGCACGAAGGTGTGCGTCGCCGCGTGATCCCGGATGTGCGTCGTCTGGTAGAGCAGGCGGGCCAGCCGGGCGATGAACTTGTCCCAGTCCGCCCCCATCCCCTCGAATTGCTGTTCCTCGCCCACCTTGGGCAGGGCGTACCAGAACGCCTCCAGCTCCACCTCGTACTCGGCCCAGGCCGTCTCGGCGGTGGCCTGGTCGGGCAGGTTCGCCGCGGTGTAGCCCTCGGCCAGCCAGTAGCGCGGCACGTCGAGGCCCAGGAAGGCGCCCCGGCCCGCGGCCGCGGTGATCCGCTCCTTGCTCAGTTGCGCCTCCGGCCAGGAGAGGCCCTGGATCGTCAGCCCCGAGACCAGGGCGGCAGAGTTATCGTCGATCAGGTCATGAACGGCGGATTTCACCCAGGCTTCCATGTCGATCCTCCCTATGTGTTCGCCTGCACGATGCCGTAGGACAGGACCGCCCGGCCCGTGGTGACGAGCAGGGGATCGCCGGCGGCCGGCAGGTGCTTGATCTCAACATAGCGGTTGCCCTTCCAGGCGGCCAGGCTCCCGGTCACGGTCTGGTCCAGCCAGAAGAGGATCGTCCAGGCCCCGGTCGCGCCGCCCAGGGTCAGGCTCCCCTTCGTGGGATCCGCCGCCGCAGCCTTGGCCAGGCGGAGCAGCCCCTCGGTGCGCTCGACCAGGACCAGGGCATCGTCGTCGCTGTCGCTCTCCTCCTCCTTCACGGCCAGGTAGAGCTTGGACCCCGCCGCGTCCAGGTCGTCGGCGATGGTGCTGGTGACGGCGACGCTGACGGCGTAGAAGAAGCGGATGGCCACGCAGTTCTGGGCCAGCGCCACGGCCTGGGTGGACGAGATGGCCACGGAGGTCTGCACGTCCCCCGGCGTCGCCGCCGTCAGGTCGAACACCTCCACCACAACGCCCACGCTCGTGTCGCCGGCCAACCCTTGCGCGTACACCCGCACCACGTCGCCAGAGTTGACGGCCAGCGGCGTCGTGGAGAGGAGCGCCGTGGTCACGCCGCCGCTCACGGAGATAACAGTCGTGGGCGATTGATAGGCCGCACCCGCCCCGGCGATCTGCCGCGTCAGACAGGCCCGGTACGCCCCGCCACCCGCCAGCCCGGACAGGTGCAGGTTGATCAGCAGCTCCTTGGCTGCCGTGGCCGTGTAGGTGGCGACCAGGAGCGCCGCGCTGATGTCCTGCGCGGTCAGGGTCGTGATCTGCAATCGCTCCATCTAGGCATCCTCCGTCCAGGTGCAATCGGTGATCGTCCCATTGTTGGCCGCGTTCACGCTAGCACGGGCTGTCGCCCCGCTGCCCTCGTCCAGCGCCCACAATTCCAGCGTCGTGCCGTCCACCACTGGAGGCGTGACCCGCTTTGGCGAGGTAAAGGCGACCCCTGGCGTCCAGCGGAAGCCGCTGCTGATCCGCATCCAGCCCAGGCTTGCGCTTGGCGGGGGGCTGCCGTAGATTTGTGGGAAGTCGCGCCCCCAGCGGAGGTCGATGTCCGCGTCCGTGCCGAGGTCGCCATCGCCTGTACGTTCGTAGACCTCGATCCATGTCCCGTTATAGGCCGTGTAGAAAAGATCCTCGCTGACATCCCACGAAATAGCGACGTGGGTCCACTGATTATGCGGCAACGGGACGGCAGTGTATAGCCACGCTGCCGACCCGGACCGACCCACAAAGCCAGTCAGGTCGTGATAAGTGCCGTATTGCCCCAGGAACAGCGCCCAGCCATTCTCCCAGCCGCCGTCGTCCTTGCAGAGCAAGCTCTTGCCGCCACTGGACGGCGGAGCAGTCGGCTTGATCCAAAAGTCCACCGTGAAATCGGCGAAGGGCAGGTCAACAAGGCTGGCGTCGTGGCCACAGTTGATTAGGCCGTTCTCAGGAACGAACGTCAGGTAGTATTGCTTGGCTGGCGCGGGCTTGTTCGCCATCCCACCGATCCACTGCCCAGCAAACGCCCCTCCAAGGCTCATGGCAGCACCATCGCTTCCGCGTCCGCCGAGGTCTGCGGGAAGGCGGTGGCCTCGTCGAACTTGGCCGCCGTGATCGCGTCGTCGGCCAACTCGCAAGCGCTGAGAACGCCACTCACCCAGCCCGTATCCAATACCGTAGCCCCCACATAGTGAGCAGCGGCAACGTAGTGATAGCTGCCAAGGTCGTCATTGGCATACTGTTGCACATACATCCCCACTGCCGCCAACTCGGACGCTGGGTGCTGCGTGCCATTCCAAATCACTGTCTCTGCGCCGTCCGCCTCATTGACGGCCGTGAGATACAGATCGATCTCGGCCAGGGTGAGCCCCGTCGCCGGTTGCCCACCGTTTTTTGTAAACGCGGAGATGATCGTCATCATGGGTTATGTCCTCGTGAAGGTTACCCGGATCCCCAACAGCCGCGCATCCACCGCCAGCGTGTCATCCGCACGGGTCGGATCTCGATACGCCCGGAACTGCACCAGCTCGCTGGCGGCTGGCGTTCCTGCCAGCGTGATCGCGCTCGTGGCGCTGCTGATGTGCACATCGCCCGCCGTGATGAGCGTGTCCGTGACCTCCTGCGCCGTGCCGAACGCCGCATCCAGCGCGTCATCGTCGCCGCGGGCGATGCCCTGCAACCCCCAGCGCACGGCGCCGGGGCCACTGGCCGCCGTCCAGTAGAACACCGCCGTAACCGTGCCCCCGTCATAGTCGGAGGGCATGGCCAGCGTCCACTCCGCGTACTCTTTCGTCGTCGCGTCAAAGTCCAGCGAGTAGACCGAGGCATTGTAGGTGCCGGCATCCCAGAGCGCGTTATCGGCGCATCCCGTCACCGCGCTCGGCCAGCCACCCGCGGCAGAGAGGATGATCTGGCCGGTCGACGCGGGCCCGGTGGGGCCGGTCGTGCCCGTTGGGCCAGTCGTGCCGGTGGGGCCGGGATCGCCCTGTGTACCCTGCGGCCCGGTGGGACCAGTCGTGCCTTGAGGCCCCGTCGTACCCGTCGGGCCAGGATCGCCCTGCGTGCCCTGCGGCCCGATAGGGCCGGTGGTGCCTGTCGGGCCGATCTCGCCGGTTGGGCCAGGATCACCCTGCGTGCCTTGAGGCCCGGTGGGGCCTGTGGTGCCCGTCGGCCCCATTTCGCCAGTTGGGCCGGGGTCGCCGGTGGGGCCTGTCTCGCCCTGGGTGCCCTGCGGCCCCGTGGGGCCTGTGGTGCCCGTCGGGCCCATCTCACCGGTGGGCCCCGTCTCGCCTGTCGTCCCTGTTGGCCCAGTTGAGCCGGTTCCCGATGGGCCCGTCGGCCCGATCTCGCCAGTTGGGCCAGGATCGCCTTGTGTCCCTTGTGGGCCAGTCGGCCCGGTTGTGCCCGTCGGGCCGGTTTCGCCCGTCGGGCCAGTTGTGCCCGTCGGGCCAGGATCGCCCTGGGCCCCGGTGGTGCCCGTGGGCCCGGTGACGCCCTGAGCTCCCGTGGTACCTGTGGGTCCTGTCGGACCCGTCTCGCCTTGATCGCCGCTAGGGCCGGTAGGGCCAATCTCGCCCTGCGTGCCCTGCGGACCCGTCTCGCCCGTGGGGCCGACCTCGCCAGTCGTCCCTGTTGGCCCAGTCGGGCCAGTCGGGCCAGTTCCCGATGGACCAGTGGGGCCGACCTCGCCCGTGGTACCCGTAGGTCCGGTGGGGCCAGGATCGCCTTGGGTGCCCTGCGGGCCGGTGGGACCTGTGGTGCCGGTGGTGCCTGTCTCGCCCGTTGGCCCGGTGGGTCCTGTACCACTTGGCCCCGTCGGGCCGGTTTCGCCCTGATCGCCGGTGGTGCCTGTCGGCCCTGTTGGGCCAATCTCGCCCTGGGTGCCCGTCGGACCCGTCGGCCCTGCCTCGCCCGTCGTTCCGGTCGGTCCCGTTGGGCCAGGATCGCCTTGGGTGCCCTGCGGGCCGGTAGGGCCAATCTCGCCCTGGGTGCCCTCCGGGCCAGTGGGACCCGTGGTCCCGGTCGGGCCGGTAGCACCTGCCTCCCCGGTCGCTCCGGTAGGGCCAATCTCGCCCTGAGCTCCCGTGGTACCCGTGGGTCCGGTGACGCCTTGAGCTCCTGTCGTGCCCGTGGGCCCCGTCTCGCCCTGAGCTCCGGTGGTGCCTGTCGGGCCCGTCTCGCCCTGATCGCCGCTAGGGCCGGTAGGACCAATCTCGCCTTGCGTGCCCGTGGGTCCCGTTGGGCCGGGATCGCCAGTTTCGCCTTGCTCGCCCTGCAATCCGGTCGGGCCTGTGGGGCCGATCTCGCCCGTGGTACCCGTGGGTCCCGTTGGGCCGGGATCGCCCTGCGTGCCCTGCGGCCCGATAGGGCCGGTGGTGCCTGTCGGCCCCGCCTCACCTGTGGGCCCCGTCTCGCCCGTCTCGCCGGTGGGGCCAGTCGGGCCTGTCGTGCCTTCCCCGACGCCGGTTGGTCCAGTCGGGCCGGTTGTCCCCGTGATGCCCTGGATGCCTGTGGTGCCTGTCGGACCCGTCTCGCCGGTGGGGCCAGTCGGGCCTGTACCACTTGGCCCTGTAGGGCCAATCTCACCCTGCGCTCCGGTGGTGCCTGTGTGCCCAGTGGGGCCAATCTCGCCCTGCGTGCCCTGCGGTCCCGTGGGGCCGGTTTCGCCAGTTTCGCCTTGCTCGCCCTGCAATCCGGTCGGGCCCGTGGGGCCAATCTCGCCCGTCGTGCCCTGCGGCCCCGTCGCCCCGGTGGTGCCCGTGGGTCCCGTTGGGCCAGGATCGCCTTGGGTGCCCTGCGGCCCCGTGGGGCCGGTTTCGCCCTGTGCGCCCGTGGTGCCTGTCGGACCCGTCGCACCAGGAGCTCCGGTGGTGCCTGTAGGGCCTGTCTCGCCCGTCTCGCCCGTGGGACCCGTCGGGCCAGGATCGCCCTGCAACCCGGTCGGTCCCGTGGGGCCAGTGCCGCTCGGGCCGGTTGCTCCTGTCTCGCCTGTCGGGCCTGTCTCGCCCGTCTCGCCCGTGGGACCCGTCGGGCCGGTTGTGCCTTCTCCGATGCCGGTGGGGCCAGTCGGGCCGGTGGTGCCCGTGATGCCCTGGATGCCCTGGGTGCCGGTCTCGCCGGTGGGACCCGTGGGCCCAGTCGGACCCGTCCCCGATGGGCCAGTCGGGCCGGTCGTGCCCTGAGCCCCTGTGGTGCCCGTGGGCCCAGTGGCGCCAATCTCGCCCTGGGTGCCCTGCGGCCCCGTGGGACCGGTGGTGCCGGTGATGCCCTGCGCGCCCGTAGTACCCGTGGGACCCGTCGCGCCCTGAGCTCCGGTCGTGCCCGTGGGCCCCGCCTCGCCCTGCAACCCGGTCGGGCCAGTGGCGCCAGGATCGCCTTGCGTGCCCTGCGGCCCGGTCGGTCCCGTTTGGCCTGTCTCGCCCTGGGTGCCCTGCGGTCCCGTGGGGCCCGTCGCACCCGTGCCAGTGGCGCCGGTCGGGCCGGTGGGACCCGTGCCCGATGGCCCCGTGGGACCCGTCGCGCCCGTGCCAGTAGCGCCGGTCGGGCCCGTGGGGCCGGTGCCGCTAGGCCCCGTCGGCCCCGTGGGCCCGGTAATGCCAGCGCCACCAACCCCCGTGCTATGGATGTGCAGTACAGGCATCGCCCTATCCTCGCCGGAAGAACTCCAGGTTATCCTTCAGCCGCTGATCGTTCGGGGACAACGCCAGGGCTTGCTCCGCAAAGGGCAGCCCTTCCGCGACGTGCCCGCCGTAGTACAGGCAGCGCGCCAACAGGTCATAGATGTGGGAGCCGTACCAGCGCTCATCCAGGTACCCGGACCCGGTCCTGGGCAGTGTCAGCGCCAGGCGCAGGTAGGCCGCGGCCCGGTCATGCTCCCCGGCCTCGTGGTACAGCTCCGCCAGCAGCCCCGGCCAGGCCCGACTCTCCGGCTGCGCGGCCATCGCCTGGTGCAGCCAGGCGTGGGCCTGGTCGTGCTGCTTCAGTTGCCGGTAACAGGTCGCCAGCAGGCCGAACGCCTCCGCCCGCTCGTGGTCGCTCTCGGTGGCCACGGCCAGATACTTGCGCGTGGTCTCGATGCAGGCCCACCACGCGCCCAGGTACATGTACTCCCGCGCCAGGTAGTAGAGCGGCCGCGGCTCGCCGGGGTTCTCCTCCACGTCCATGGTCAGGAGCATCAGCATGTGCTCGCGCTTCCAGCTCCTGTCGACCTGTGGCGGCCGGTGCTCCCATACCAGCTCGGTATGGGCGATCTCGCCCCAGCCGGCGGTAGGGAGGGGCACCTCGTGGGCCCGGAAACGGTAGGCGAAGGTCCCGCGCCGCCAGCAACGCATCTGGCCGAAGGACAGCGTGGGCCGATCCCCGTCCATGAAGGTCTCGCGGATGTAGACGGCCTGCGCCGTGGTCCCCTCCAGGAACGCCCGCACGGCCTGGGGATCCCGGATCACCTCGTCGGCGTCCAGGACCACCGTCCAATCGCCGGTGGAGGCGTCCGCCGCCTGATTCCGTGACTGGGCTTTGTGGCGCCGATCCCCGCCCTCGATGACGATCGCGCCAAAGTCGGGGGCCAGTTGCACCGTCCCATCGGTGGAGCCGGTGTCCACGATCACCACCTCGTCAGCCAGTCCCAGCGTCGAGGCCAAGGCCCGCCCGAGGATCGCCTCCTCGTTGCGTACCATCATGCAAACCGATACCTTCATGGTTGCTCCCTTCCATAGGGCGTATTCTGCCGGGGGCAGAGGCGACACAGCTCGTACTGCTCGCGGCCTCCGGGCTGCCTCAAGGCTTCCACGACGGCCTGGTGCTTTTCGCCGAACCAGAGCTCCTCCAGCGACATGTCGTGGGCGTTGCCCAGCCCGAACTGGCCCAGGATGTCGTCGCAGCAGAGGTACATCTGCCCGGTGTAGCCGATGATGCAGCGCATCTGCGCTTCCCGCTCGCAGGGCTGCGGCCGGGCCGCGGCGACGCACGCCGCCAGGTTGGCGTAGGGCGAATGGTGCGTGATGACGTGGCTGCCGTCCGTGAAGGTCAGCCTGGTCTGGGCGAACCAGCCCCGGTAGCGGACCGAGCGCTCCAGCTTGTTGGGCCCGTAGAGGGCGATGTGCAGCCGATCGAGCGCGCCATCCAGCTCCGCCGCCAGCTCGGGCGTCAGCAGGTCGCCATTGGTGTTGGCGTAGACGTGCGCGAATCCCTTGCCCTTGGCGTAGCGCCCGAACTCCGCCAGCCGGCCATCCTGCAGCGGCTCGTTGAAGTGCTGGAGGCACACCTGCCCGCCGTAGCCCATGGCTGCCGCCTGATCCAGCAGGGAGTGGACCAACTCGCCCGGCATCTGGTGGATCTCGAAGCGCTCCACCAGCGCCGCCCGGTCCGGCCAGCTGTTGCGCATGCAGGTCGGGCACGCGCGGTTGCAGGTGCTCTGCGTCTCGATGTTCAGCTCGGTGAACAGTCTCATCGCGTCTCCAAAGTTCTCTTGGCCCCAAATGTACTCATTGGCCCAATGTACTCATTGGCTCTAGCACACGAACATGCTGTCGATGGCCGCGGGCGGGCGCGGGATCCGCGACGTCGCCGTAGCCAGGTAGGTCGCCACCGCGGCGGCCCAGTCGTTGCCCAGCGTCCCCGTTTGGGCCGCGGTCTGCGCCGCTGTTTCGGCCAAGACCTCCGCTACCGTCATGATGGTGATAGCCTTCGCGCCGCCAGATGTGCTGCCGGCTATCTGTGGGTTCCCTTCGACATAGCCGGAGCCCGTGGTCCAGGTGCCAGCCTCGTCGGTTTGCTCCTCCATGCCGATCGCCCCAACGGCCAGGTTGCCCATGGCGGCCTGTGCGGCGGTCGCGCCCGATGAAGGGGTGGTGCCTGCGCCCGTGGCGGAGGCGATCTTGTCCAGTACGTCGAGGCCCCTCACGATATACCACGCGAGCGCCTTGGCGACCTGACTGCTAAAGCTGGCGGTGAGCGTCGTGCCAACGAGCGCGTACTTGACGAAGTAGTCTTGTACCCCTGCGACGTAGACGTGGGTGTCGTCTCCCCACACAGCCTTGAGTGTGCCGGGATAAGCAGTAGGCTGCATTATAAGGCCCAGACCAAGGTTTTATTTGTAAAAACCACCGCTGTTGTTGACAGAGAAGATGTGCGTGCTGTTTCCCCATAGGGCATTCACGGTGGCCAACTGGGTGTTTTCACCGATGTAGCTCAAGTCGCTTTTCAGGTATCTGAAAATGGTGCCGGCAGTTGCCCAATAGATGTGCGTATCGTTTCCCCACAGGGCAGCCACGGTGCTGGTGCCGGCACTTGTCTGGCCGATGTAGCTCAGGTCAGACTTGAGGTACTTGCGAACGGTGTTGGTTACGAGCCCGCCGCAGTAGATATGGGTGTCGTCTCCCCAAAGAGCATTGATGGTGTTGCCATAGCTGGCGGTCTCGCCGATGTAGCTCAGGTCAGACTTGAGGTACTTGCGGATGGTGTTAATGCCCCCCGCACAATAGACATGCGTGCCGTCTCCCCAGAGGGCATAGATGTAGTTGCCATAATTGGCGGTCTCGCCGATGTAGCTCAGGTCAGACTTGAGGTACTTGCGGATGGTGTTGGTTACGACCCCGGCGCAGTAGATATGGGTGTCGTCCCCCCAAAGAGCGTTGATAATGCCGCCATAGCTGGCGGTCTCGCCGATGTAGCTCAGGTCGCTTTTCAGGTACTTGCGGATCGTGTTGGTGGTGGCCCCCGCACAGTAGATATGGGTGTCGTCTCCCCAGAGGGCATAGATGTCGCCGCCGTAGCTGGGGGACTGAGCAACGACAGGCACACCTGTGGGAGTAGCCGACGCCTTGCGGGACCAGATGGAGGTCACGACGTTGCCGGAATTGGTGGCCTCTACGTCTTGGGTCAAAGCCGCCGATTCCGATCCGCCCGAGATAATGCCGATCGCGGATATGCCCGTAGCCCCCAGGTCTCCGGCGAATAGCGCGATGATCGTATCGCCTGCGAGCACAGGGCCCGCCCCGACCGCAATCGAGGTTCCAGCGACGTCACTTTGCGCGGCCCCGGAAGCGATGATCTCGATAGCCATCGTCTACGCCCCCGCCGGCCACTGCACGTGCACCACATAGTCCCCCATCATGAGGCCGCCGTCCATGATCCCGTCGCCATCCTCGTCCGCGGTATTCCAGCCCAACTGGACGCCCGAGGTGTTCCAACTGGTCGTCTGCCCAGCCGGGGCGATCGCGTCGTAAAGCAGGGCCGCACCGCGCAGGATCCGCGCCCTGGCCGGGTGGGGGCTGTCGTTGATGCAGCGCACCTGGGAGACGCGCCAGTTGGCGTCGTTCACGTCGAATTCGACGCGGACGATCCCGTCCCCGAAGCTGCTATGTGGAAAGGTCTGCGTGGCCATCGTCCGCCTCCGTCATCGGTCGCCGCCGCTCCCTCTCCAAAAGGCCGTCACCGGCCGGATGAACGCCTGGATCGCGCCCTTGCGGGCCTCCGCCTTGACCTGTTCGCCCACGCGGCGAGCGGCCCGCCGGTCGAAACGGTTGGGGGGCGTGCCCGGGTGGTTGACTTGGCAGAACCAGGCCTCCCGGTGCTTCTTGAACCAGTAAAAGTGCAGGGGGTACCCCTTGGCCCTCATCTCCGCCGATCCGCCGCGGGGGATCCGGTGCGGCCGCGTCCCCTGTAGCACGAAAATCACCTGGCGGGGCCCGCCGATCCTGACGTCGAACCCGTTGCCACGTGGCAAAACCCGCACCGTGATATGGTCCCGCAGCTTGCGGTAGCCTGCGGGCCGGGGTCGCCCCAGGGGATCCGGGCGCCCAGAGGGCGCCTCCTGGCGCATCGCCGCGGCCAGGATCGCCCCGGCCCGCTCGGCGTGCTCCCGGGCGTGGGAGACGGCGGAGGGGTCGCGGAGGGAGGCGAGACGCCCCGTCAGGTCGCGGAAGCGGTCGGTGGCCACCTTTATGTAAACCGGCATGTCAGCGTCTCCCGTAGGCCTCGGGGAGGTCCAGCGCGTAGCGGTCCAGCGTCCCCCCGGCCCAGGCCCGCATCTGGTCGTAGGTCTGGCTCAGGAACTGCGTCGCCTCGCCCCAGGTGGCATAGTCCGCCGCGTCCACGATCCCCTGGCCCCAGTCGGTCATGGGGGCGCGCCAGTCGTAGAGCCGCCGGAAGGCGGGCGTGTTCACGTAGCAGTCGGCGCGGATGCGCAGCCCCGCCCCCTCGCGGATCGCCCGCAGCTTGTCGTCGTATTGGGTCAGGTAGCTGTTGCCCTGGTCCTGGGGCTTGCCGTTTCCCGTCGCCGGGGCCGGGCGCAGGTCGTTGACGGCGTGCGCCGCGGCACCCAGGCAGGCGATCAGACGCAGCAGGTAGGTCTGGAAGCCCGGCCAGGCCTCGCCGTTCCATTCCACCAGGGGCAGCTTGTACCCCACCGAGGCCAGGGCCAGGTCGATCTCGGCGGAGACGTGCTCGATGTAGAGCTCGATCTGCGTCTTGCTGGGGATGGTGGCCGCGTCGTCGAAATCGGCCACGGCCACCTGGCCGGGAAAGAGCATGGACAGGTAGTAGGCCACCTGCTGCGTCGTGCAGTACGGCGCGGTGGGCGGGGCCATCAGGATTTGCTCCCCAGGATCGTGCTGATGATCCCGGTGAACGCCCCGGCCAGGCTGGAGACGATGGTGGCGATGGTGGTCGCCTTTTCATCCCCCTGCCGGACCTGCTGTTTGAGCGTGGCGAGTTCCACAGCGGTCTCCTGGCGGCACTCGGCGTCGTGCTCGATGTGCTTTTCCACCTTGTCGGATAGGGCCTTGATGTCGCCCTTGATGTCCCGGCGAAAGTCGTCCAGCGCGGCCTCCAGGTGCCTGACGTCCTTGGAGATGAGGCGCCCGTTGCTGCTGGTGATCCCCTCGTCATCGCCCATGCGCGTGCTCCTTCTGCGACGAGGAGGCGGGCGGGGTCGGCATATATGCCGCGCCCGCCTCCTTTAGGTGTTATGGCGCCCTACTCGGTTAAGAGTAGTCGATGTTGGGCGGCTCGATCGGGTCGGCCGCGATCCTCAGCACGGCGATGGCGTCCGGGATGCGGATCCGCGGGAAGCAGTTGATCCCCACGCCCACCTCGGTGGTCCAGGGGTTCAGCTTT
>JAAYEA010000021.1 GCA_012689325.1 Chloroflexota bacterium | reverse complement strand
ATATTCCAGCCGTCACGCAAGCGCGCTAGGCGCTGGCGGCGCGGTTGCGGTTGCGCGGGATCCAGGTCTTGCCGGCGGGGCCGTCGGCGGCCTTCCACCACATGTTCTCCGGCTTGACCAGCGGCAGGACGTCGCCAAAGAAGGCCAGCCGTTCGGCGTCGGTCATGGGCGTGTAGGACTCGGCGACGGCGAGGTTCTGCTCCAGTTGCGCCATGCTCTCCATGCCGACGATGACGGTGCTGACGGGCAGGGAAAAGGCGTAGCGCAGCGAGCGCTCCACCTCGTGGGTGAGCGCGCCCAGCCCCAGCACCTTCATGGCCACGGTGGCGACGCCGTGGGCGTTGGCGAAGGGCAAGAACTCTTCGGCAAAGCTGAGGATGAAATGGTCCAGGGCCGAAAGGGCCATCAGCGCGCTATTGAACGGAAAGCGGCGGAACGCCTCCATCAGGATTTGGGGGTCGGTGTGGCAACTGATGCTGATGTTGCGCACCAGCCCCTCCTCGCGGGCGCGGATCGCCGCCTCCAGCGCGCCGCCCTTGCCGGTAAAGGCGTCCAGCCGAGCATAGTCGGCCATGTCGTGGAAACGCCACTCGTCCACGTGGTCGGTCTGCAGGCGGGTCAGGCTCTCCTCCAGTTGGCGGCGAGCGCCGTCGCGCGTGGGGTCGAACGCCTTGGTGGCGATCCACATCTCTTTGCGGCGGCGCTTGGCCACGAGGCCAAGGCGAGTCTCCGCCTGGCCGTGGGAATAGACCCAGGCGGTATCGAAATAGCGGATGCCGCGGTCGATGGCGGCGTTGACGATCTCGACGGCCTGCTCCTCGGAGCAGCCGCGCCCATCCACGATGCGCTGGCCGCCAAAGCTGAGGATGGGGAAGGACTGGCCGGTCTTGCCGAACGGTCGGGTTTCCATGGGAACCTCCCTATCAGTGCGCTGGTCGTTGCGCGCATTATACGACAGCCAGCGGCAGGAGCAAAAAGGCGCCGCGAGGCTCTAAGATGGGATCGGATGGCGCCGAGCGCCAAAACGCGTTTGACAACCAGCACAAGGCATGGTATAAGTATTCCATTGAAGAGGATACCACCACCGCCTGGCCGCTGGCCTTTTTCGCCAAGGGCACGCCCTATCTGTTATGGGGCGTGATCCCCGCCGAAAGGCACCTGGTCATCGCCACGGGGGAGGGGGCGACCCTCTCGCTGCTGGGGCGCGACCGCTTGGGCCGCGATATGATGACCCGCGTGGTCTATGGCGCGCGCATCTCCATGTCCATCGGCCTGGTGGGCGTGGCGCTGAGCCTGACCCTGGGCATCCTGCTGGGCGGGCTCTCCGGCTATTATGGCGGGTGGCTGGACCTGGCCATCCAGCGCATGATCGAGTTCCTCTCCTCCATGCCGACCATCCCCCTGTGGATGGGCCTGGCGGCGGCGGTGCCCATCGGCTGGCCCCCGGTGCGGGTCTATTTCGCCATCACCGTGATCATCTCGTTCATCAGTTGGACGGGCATGGCGCGGGTGGTGCGCGGGCGCTTTCTCGCCTTGCGCGAGGACGATTTCGTCATGGCCGCGCGGCTGGCCGGCTCCAGCGAGCTGCGCATCATCCTGCGGCACATGGTGCCCTCCTTCCTCAGCCACATCATCGCCTCGGTGACGCTCTCCATCCCCAACATGATCCTCTCGGAGACGAGCCTGAGCTTTCTGGGGCTGGGGATCAAGCCGCCGGCGGTCAGTTGGGGCATCCTGCTGCAAGAGGCGCAGAACGTGCGCTCGGTGGCGTTGGCGCCCTGGCTGCTGCTGCCCGGGCTGGCGGTGGTGATCGCGGTGCTTTCCTTCAACTTTTTGGGCGATGGCATCCGCGATGCCGCCGACCCGTACGGGAGGTAGCCGGTCATGATCCAAGCGTCGGTTTTCAGCGATGAGCTGTCGCTCGACTTCGCCGAGACGGTGCGCCTCTGCGCCGAGCTTCGGGTGCCCTTCATCGATCCGCGGGAGGGGCTCTTTGGCCGCAACATCAACGAGATCGGGATGGACGAAGCCCAAGAGATGAAGCGGCTGATGGACCGCTATGGCGTGCGCGTGGGCTGCATCGGCTCCGGGTTTGGCAAGTGCAGCCTCACCGACGCGGATGAATGGAAACAGCACCTGGCGATCCTGGAGCGACAGTTTCGTTTCGCCGATCTGTGGGGCACGCGGCTGCTGCGGATGTTCCCCTTCTGGCTGCCCGAGCCGTTCGACTGGCGCAGCCCGACCCGGCCGGATTTCCTGTCGCGCTACCTGCCGCGGGTGGTGGACAAGCTCCGCGTGGCCTGCCAGCTCGCCGAGCGGGAGGGGATCACCTTTACCATGGAGGCGGAGGGCTCCACCTTTAGCGGAACCTGCCCGGAGATACGGACGATCATCGACGCCGTGGGCAGCAAGGCGCTGACGGCCTGCTGGGACGTGGTCAACTCGTGGAGCTACGGGCGGGTCGGCTGGCCGGACGATTACCCTTACATCAAGGGCCTGGTGACCCACCTGCACATCAAGGATGCCACCTTTGACCCCGCGAACCGCGCCAAGAGCACCGGCTATACCCATATCGACCTGGGCGAGGTACCCTGGGTCGAGATATTCAGAACGCTGAACGCCGACGGCTACAACGGCCTGGCCGGCGTGGAGACGCACCTGTTCTT
>JAAYEA010000197.1 GCA_012689325.1 Chloroflexota bacterium | reverse complement strand
GCGTGACGTTGCTCTCGTTGTGCTGGAGGTAGGATAGCCCCGAGCGCAGATAGCTGTTCACCCACTCGACGCCGACGGTCCTGACCTCGCGCTCCTCGAGCCAGAGGTCCACCTGGCAGACGTTGTCTCGCTCGTCGGACTCGGCCACGGCGCCGGTGGCGTCCGTGACCAGCACGAAGCGATGCCAGCCCGGCTGCGCGATGGTGTAGGTCCAATCGACGCAAGTCATGTACCAGCGCCCAGCGACGCGGCTGGAGTACCAGCTCGCCACCCGCTGGCCGTCGACATAGAGGTGGTGGTAAAAGGTGCCGGCGATGGCGACGACGCTATCGTTGATCACCGCCCAGTCCAGGTACAGGGGCTGGCCGGCGTATAGCGTGGTGGAGGTGTTGGTCCCCGCCGCCGAAGACACCACCAGCGAGCCGCTCCAGCCCTCGGGGCGATAGGGCCGCAGGTTGGGCTTGCCGCTCGCCTGCCAATAAAAGCGCCCCTCCCAGACATTGTCGGCCTCGTTGGCCTCGTCCACCGCGCCGCCCGAGTCGATCACCAGACGTACGGTGTGCCACCCGGGGGACATGACGGCATAGGACCAATCCTCGGTCTTGGCCAGCCAGCGGGGCAAGAGCGAGCCAGTCTGCCAGGAGGCGATGCGCTGATCATCCAGGTAGAGGGTCGTATGGAAGGAAGCCATCACCGAAACCGGCCCATCGTTGATGATGGCCCAGTCGAAATAGGTCGGCTGGCCAGCCCAGAGCGTGTCGCTCGCGCGCGTCCCCGCGGCGGCGGAAAGCACCAGCGCCGCCGGCCAGCCTGGCGGGACGACCGCCCGGAGGTTGGGCTGGCCGATGGGCTGCCAGTAAAAGCTGTATTCCCAATAGTTGTCCTGCTCGTCCGCTTCGACGGCCTCTTGGCGCGCGTCCACCAGCAGGCGCAAGCGGTGCCAGCCCGGCGTGGTCACGGTATAGGCGAAATCGGCCACATAGGCGTACCAGCGCGGCTGCAACCCCTCGACACGCCAGGAGCCGATGAGCAGCCCGTCGAGGTACAGGCGCGTTTCGAACCCCGCCAGGATGGGCGCGTCGCCGCTATTCACCACGGCCCAATCGAGGTAGGTCGGCAGCCCGGCATAGAGGGCGTTCGCGGTGCGGGTTCCCATCACCGAGGCAGGGGTCGCCGGATAGCTCGCCGCGGGGGGCGTATAGGGCGCCAGGTTGCCATAGCCGCTGGCCAGTCCGGCCCCCAGGATCGCGTCGGGCGCCAGAGCCGCGGCGGCGGGCGCATCCGGCGGCTGGGCGGCCAGCTCGGGCGCTTCCAAGGCCGGCGCCGACGTCGGATCGGACAGGGGTGCGGGCTTCGACGGCGCGCGCAAGGCCAGGGGCCAGGGATCGCCGACGCGATCGATGGCCTGGTGGTCGCCCGGCGGGGTGACGGCGGGGAGCGGCGGCCCGGCCTGGATCGCCCTGCCGTGCCAGGGCAGCAAGGCAAGGGTCAGCAACAGCGTCAGCAGGATGTGATGTGCTCTCGATCTCATGCAGCGTTCCCCGCACAAGTGTGATGTTACGATGGTGGGCGTCCGGCTTCCCCCCTCTGCGGCCCGCTAGTCGGCCGCAACGCCTAGGAAAAGAGCCGCGCGCTGAGGCCTGGGCGCGCCCGACACCGGGTGCGCTTGGGCGAACAGCGCGACCACTAGTAGGGACGGCTGAGCAAGCCCTTGGATACGGCCCCGGCCAAGCGCGCCCCTGCCGCTGGGCGATATGATCTACATCATGGCATTTTCCTACTGCGGCACTAGGCTTTGTGAGGAGCTTCACAAGGGTGTGATGGGCAAGAGGTGGGCGCGTGGGACCTACGCCCTCTGCTGGCGGGCAGAGTCACCGCCGGAGGTATCACTATGCAAGCGCGAGGACCCCTGATGATCGAGCACCGCCTGATCGAGCGGATGCTCACCGCGGCCGAGCGCCAAGCGCAGCGCATCAGAGAAACGGGCCTGGCCGATCCAGAGGCCATCGATCTGATCCTGGACTTTGTCCATACGTATGCCGACCGCACGCACCACGGCAAAGAAGAAGATATCCTCTTTCGCGACCTGGCACGCAAACCACTATCTCCGGATGACCAGCGCGTGATGGCCGAGCTAAGGCAAGAACACCTCGACGGTCGGCAGATCGTCCGGGCCCTGGATGGGACCAGAGAGCGGCATCGCCGCGGGGAGGCGGAGGCAGCGCCGGAACTGGCCACGGAACTGCAGGCGCTGACGGGGTTTTATCGCAAACACATCGCCAAAGAGGACCAGGTCTTTTTCCCTGCGGCGATGGCCTACCTATCGGACGAGGAACAACAGGCCATGCTGGCCGAGTTCTGGGAGTTTGACCGCAAGATGATCCACGCCAAGTACAAGGCCGTGATCGAGGCTTTGCAGGGCTAGATGCGAGGCGTCCAAGGCATCGCGCCGCCGACGCCCTATTGGTCCCTGTCGCGCGTTCCCAAGGACCGGCGCAACCGCCCCGCCCGGGAGGTCACGGCGGCGCTGGCGGTCCGCAGGGTGACCATGGCCCGGTCCATGCGGTTCTGCAGCCGGGTCGCCAGCGGCCAGGAGACGGCGATGGGCGACTGGTCCAGCGCGCCCACGTGCAGCACTGCGGCGGCCCAGGTGAGGCCGGCCCCATAGGCGAGCAGGGCGATATCATCGCCAGGCTTGGCGCGCCCCTGCTCAAAAGCCTCGCATAGCGCGATGGCCACGGAGGCAGCCGAGGTGTTGGCATACTTGTCGATGTTGATAAAAGCCTTCTCGAACGGCAGGCCCACCGTCTTGCAGATCGCTTCCAGCAGCCGCTGGTTGGACTGGCCCGGCACGAATAGATCGATATCCGCCATGGTCAGGCCCGCCGACTCGACCACCCCCAGCAAGCCCTGGACCGTATCCCGCAGCGCGAACCTGAGCAGTTGGCTGCCGTTCAGCTCTAGGAACTTCATGCCGTTGCGCAGGGACTCGGAACAGAGGGGGTACTTGCTGCCCGCGGCCTGCACGCGCAACGCTTCCACCTGCGTGCCGTCCGCGCCCAGGCTAAAGGCGAGGATGCCGCCCGGCTCGTCCCGGGCTTCCAAAAGCGCCGCCCCCGCGCCGTCGCCAAAGAGGACGCAGGTGCGCCGGTCGCTCCAGTTCAGGCAAACGGAGACCACCTCGGCGCCGATCACGAGCACGCGGCGATAGGCCCCGCTGGCGATGAACTGCGAGCCCACCGACAGCCCATACACGAACCCCGAGCAGCCCGCCTTTAGGTCAAAGGCCGCCGCGCGCGCGGCTCCGAGCCCCGCCTGGACCATAAAGGAGGCGCCGGGCAATTGATAGTCGGGGGAGGAGGTGGCCAGGATGATCAGGTCCACATCGGCAGCCGAGACCCCGGCCCGCTCCAGGGCCTGCTGCCCCGCCTCGATGGAGAGGGTGCTGGCGGTCTCGTCCGGGCCAGCGATGTGCCGCTGGCGGATGCCGGTGTGCTCGCGTATCCACTCGTCGCTGGTATCCACGATCTTGGCCATGTCTTCGTTGGTCAAGACCGTCTTGGGCAGCGCTTTGCCCCAGCCAACCAGGTGGGCATATTGGGTCACGGAGCCAACTCCTCGGGTGATGGGTGCTAGGCGGAGGGAAGGCCATGGGTGCGGTCGGCCGTCCGGTTGCGGATCACCAGCGCGGCGATGACCCCGATGACCACCGAGACGACCGAGCCAATGGCCGCGCTGATCAGGACGATGCGCTGGCGGCGAAAGGGGTTGCGGATGGTGATGTGCGGCACCAGCTTGGCGTGCCGGGCCACGAGCAGGTTCGCGCGCAACGCCTGCCGAAAAGCCAAGGCCGGCTTGACCGGCATCAGGGCCGCCTTGAGCCGCCTGGTGAGGTCCAATAGCGCGGCCAGATCGGGCGCGTACTCGGGAAAGGTCCGCACCACCTCGGCCGCCATGTCGCGCCCTTCATTCAGGCGATCGGTGTACATGGTGAGCACATCAACCAACGAGTTATTCTGTCGCATCGTTACCATACCTTTTGGCCTCGCGCGGCCTGCCTGTGGGGATCCCTGGCCAGGACCGCCCGGCAGCTTACGTGGCAGGAGGTCAGGATTCTTCCCGGCTCAATTGCTTTTTCAAGGCGATCAGGGTGCGGTGGTACAGGGACTTGATGGCCCCTTCGCTGCGCCCCATGATCCGCCCGATCTCGATATTGGATAGCCCCTCGCCGAACTTGAGCGTCAGGAGCAATTGCCGGTCGGCGTCCAGTTGGCGGATCGCCCCCTGCAACCAGGCCTCCTCGGCGATGAACTCGAGCTCATCTTCCGGGCCCGGTCGGCTCTCCGCCACCATGGAGAGCTCATCCAGATAGACGACCTTGCGGCGGCTGGTGTCCCGGTGCCAGTTCGCCACCAGGTTGTGCGCGATGCGATACAGCCAGGCGGAGAAAGGCACCCCCTGCTGCTGATACCGCTCGATGCCGCGCAAGGCGCGGAAAAAGGTCCGCGAGGTCAGGTCTTCCGCATCGCGGACGCTGCCCGTCCGGTAATAGATATAGTTATAGATCCTGTCCACGTGCGTCTCGTACAAGACGCCAAAGGCTTCAGGATCGTGCTTGGCGCGTTCAACCAGGGCCGCTTCGTCGTTTTCACTCATCACGCGGCCCTGACCCAGATCGTGCTTGGCGCATTTTCTACCTTACAGAACACCTTGACTTGATCCCGGTTACGCGGATTCGACTGGCAGAGGCGGGGGCACGCCACGGTCTGGCCAGCCATGCTAGGCCACGGATTATACCGCAGAAAACCTCAATAGCGCAAACGGGCAAAGCGTTTCGAGGAAGCGCGCTTTTCCGCGAGTCGCCGAAAAACAACAAGCGCCCGGCAGGCCGAGCTGCCAGGCGCCCATCTCGCGTTCCGCTCATCAGGAGGTATAGGGCTCCAGGGCCTTGAGCAAGGTCTCGGGATCGCGCACGCGCATGGCGCCAAACCAGTATTGGCCAAGCGCGCCGCGGAAAAAGAGCCCCTTATCCGCATGCGGCCCTTTCACCGGCAAGAGCAGTTGGGTGGGCCGGCCTGCTTGAAATGGCACATGGAACTGGATCGGCTCTTCGTAAAAGAACTCGACCACCACCGCATCGTTCCAGTACAGTCCCAGGGTCACGTCTGAGAGGCCCACCTCGATCAGCGCGACCGTATCGAGGCGCGAAAAGACCTGGGCTGCCGCCTCCGCGATCGGCTCGAACTCGGCCATCTCGGCGGTGAGCTCACGCTCCTGGCCCTGGTTGTGGATCACGATGCGCGACGGTTGGGGGACGCTCGATTGCGGCCAGAACCACATCAGGTCCGCGCTGGAAAGCGCCGTCACCGCATAGAACACCAGTATGACAAAGACGCCGAGGGAGAGGAACAGCTCCCAAAGGCGTATGGTTGGTCGCGATTCAGCCAAGATCGTACCTCCGAATGCTCATAGGCTGCCTAATCTACGGGCGGGACGCCCACGGGGTTTCATCAAGGGGGATGCGCGGCCGGCGGCGCTAGCCGGCCTCGGGGATAAGCCGCTTGAGCGCGCTCTCGGCCGCGGCGCGCACGCCCAGGTCCTCATCGTCCAGCAGCCCCAACAGGACCTCCCTGGCGCGCGGGTCGCCCAATTGCCCCAGGGCATCGGCCACATTGCGGCGCACGTTCGAGTCCTGGTCTGGCACCATGGCCAGCAAGGATCCCAGCACGCTCGGATCGCCGATCTCGCCCAGGGCCCAGGCCGCCTCGAGGCGCACGCCAAAAGCCTCGTCCTGCAGGACGCCCACCAGCGCCTCCAGGGCCTGCGGATCGCGCAGCCACCCCAGCGCCTCAGCCGCGGCGCGGCGGACGTACGCCCGCGGGTCGGTCAGCGCCTTGGCAAAGACCTCCACGGTCCACACGTCGCGCAGCTCGACCAGGGCGCGGGCCACCGGCCCGCCCCCGGCCACCATGCCCACGACCGTGTCCAGCGCGGCCAGCAAGGGAGGGATGGCCTCGGGGTCGCCCGAGCTGCCCAACACCTGGGCCGCCACCGCCCGGTTCGTCTCATCAGGATCGAATAGCGCGGTCAGCCAGAGATGCCAATCCTCCGGCGGATTGCCGTCTTGCGCATCGTTGGTCATCAATACCCTCCCCCACCTCGCCGCCGCCAAGCGCTGAAATGTGGATTGACAGCGTGGATGGGATGCCCTATAATCTTGCGGAGCCGATTATATCACCGATGGGGAGTAGAGTCCATGAGGTGCCTCATAACGGGCGGGGCGGGGTTCCTGGGATCCGCATTGTCCAACGAGTTGGTGGGCATGGGGCATCAGGTTCGCGTCCTGGATGACCTCAGCGCCGGCGAGCAGAGCAGGCTCGATCCGCGCATCGCCTTTGTCCGCGGCGATATCCGCGACATCCCCAAGCTCTGGACGCTCTTGCGCGGCGTGGATTGCGTCTATCACCTGGCCGCGCGCGTCTATGTGCAGGAATCCATCCTCTATCCCGTCGAGTACAATGATGTGAACGTCGGCGGCACGGTCAGCCTGATGACCGCCGCGCGCGATGCCGGCGTCCGGCGGGTCATCCTGGCCTCCTCCGGCGCGGTCTATGGCGAGCAAGACGAGCAGCCCGCCAAGGAGACGGCCATGCTCCGCCCACAGACGCCCTATGCCGTGAGCAAGATGGCGGCGGAAGGTTATGTGCAGGCGCTAGGCGCCCTCAACGCCATCGAGACGGTGATCCTGCGTATTTTTAACGCCTACGGCCCCGGCCAGGTCATTCCCCCCTCCAACCCTCCGGTGATCCCCAAGCTGCTCAAGCAGGCCCTCACCGGCGGCTCGCTGGTCATCTATGGTCAAGGGACGCAGACCCGCGATTTCATCTATATCAGCGACGTGGTGCAGGCCCTCATCGCCGCCGCCACCGCCCCCGGCATCAGCGGAGCGATCATCAACGTGGGCAGCGGCCGACAGGTCAGCATCAATGACCTGGCCGGCGTCATCGAAGAGGTGGTCGGGCACCCCACCCACCGCCTCTATAGCAACGCCCAAACGGGCGGCGTCTACCAGTTGGTGGCCGACATCTCGCTGGCGCGGAAAAAGCTGGGCTTCAAGCCCAAGGTCGAGCTGCTCAAGGGGCTGCAGCTCTTGCTGGAGCAGGACCCGCAGTTCGCCGCCTAGCCGCCCCGCGGCGCGTGACAGGACATTTTTCCTATTCCCTCCGCCCTTTTCGCCATGCTATAATGCCCTTGGGCATGTATCATGCTGCCCCGCGCATGCTCCCCATCCCCGTGGCTTGGCCGGGATCAAAGCAGGAGGATAGACCGTGGCTCCGATACTTCGGCGGGCGCTGGCGGCAAGCGGCCTGGTCGCCGCGATGATCGTGCTGGGCCTCTGGGCGAGCCCCATCGCTGCCCAGTCCCCCCAAGGCAAGGTCGTCGACGACGATGTGTTCATCAATACCGTCTGGACTCGGGCGCAGAGCCCTTACATCGTGACCCGCCTGCCCCTGCGCGTCTATGCCGAGGCGACCCTGACCATCGAGCCGGGCGTCGAGGTCCGGTTCGCCGAGGGCGGCTCCATCATGGTCGAGGATGGGCGGCTGATCGCCAACGGCACCGCGGCGCTGCCCATCACCTTGACCGCGGATAGCGACACCCCCACGCCGGGGCACTGGCGCGGCCTCTTTTTGGGCTACCTGGCCAGCAATTGCCAGCTTCGCCACGTCAAGATCACCTACGCCGGGCGCGGCGGCGACCCCTGGGAGAACAAGGTCCGCTATAGCAGCCTGACCATCCGCGCGGCGGGGGCGATCATCGAGAACTGCGAGATCGCCTATAGCCTGGGCAACGGCATCGAGCTGGCCGACGACGAGGAGCGCACCGAGATCGTCAACTGCCTCTTCCACCACAACGGCTCGGCCCCCGAAGAACACCACGACCTGCTGGGGCTCCAGCGCACCCTCCCGGCGCGAGTCCAGGGCTGCACCTTTGCCAGCGACCTGCCTTTCCCCATCGCCCTGCCCCCCGGCGCCGTCGGCCGGCTGGGCGCCAACACCATGCCACCCAACGGCCGGATCCAGGTCTGGAGCACGCAGATGGGCGAGGATGCCACCTGGCCCAACGTCGGCGCACCCTACCTGGTGGTCCCCTACGACGTGACCTCGCCCAACATGATCGTCGCCGGGCCCGATGCGCCGGTCCTCACCCTGCAGCCGGGGGTGACCGTCCAGTTCGCCGACGGCGTTGGCCTGTTCATCGGCACGCTGGACCAGCCGGGGGCGCTCGTCGCCGACGGCACCGCGCTCCCCATCGTGCTGACCAGCGCCTCGCCGGGGAGCAGCGTCCGCTGGGCCGGGCTGAATTTCGACCGAGCGGCGGACACGAGCGCCAGCGTGATCAAGGGGGTGCAGATCGCCTACGGCGGCCGGGGCTACCCCTGGCATGACACCACCTGCGAAGCCAACATCAACATCTATCAATCGGCGCCCAGGATCGAAAACTGTGAGATCCACCATGGCGCGCAACACGGCATCAGCATCTATCAAGGCAGCCCCACCATCGTGGGCAACTCGTTCCACGATAACGGCCGGCTGGAGAGCCACTTTGACATCATGGCCGACCTCGAATCCACGCCGCTGGTGCGGGATAACCGCTTTGGCGCCGGGACCGCTTGCGCCGTGCTCCTCTCCGCCCAGGCCATGGGCCAGATGCGCAACAACACCTTCGACCCGCTGCGCGGCGCCGCCGTCGGCGGAGGGCTGGTGACCACCTCGGCCACCTGGACCCAGCAGGGCATGAGCCACTACCTGATCGTGGGCGACATCTGGGTGGGCGGCACCGCGAACCCCGTGCTGACGCTGGAGCCGGGGCTGACGCTCAAGTTCGCCGAGTGGGCGGGGCTCTACGTCGGCGCAGAGGGGCAGCCGGGGGCGCTGCGCGCCGATGGCGGCGTGCTCCCGATCCGCTTCACCCGCGCCGGGGCGGCGGGCTACTGGCCCGGCCTCTTTTTCGATGGCGCCTGCGACAGCGCCAATACCCTGTTGGCGCACGCCATCGTCGAACATGGCGGCAGCGGGCAGAGCATGCTATGGCATGGGTCCCGGTGGGAGGGCAGCATCAACATCTACCAGACGAGCCCCACCATCCGCGATAGCGAGATCGCCTATGCCAGCCGCCACGGCGTCGCCATGGAGGGCGGCGCCCCCGTCATCCGGGGCAGCTATTTCCACGACAACGGCAGCAAGGTATCCGATTACGACATCCTGACCTCCGCCAGCTCGGCGCCGGTCATCGAGGGCAACCAGCTTGGCCCCGGCGCCGCCGCCCAGCGCTACGCCCTCAAGCTCGGCGCGAGCAGCGTGGGCAGCCTCAAGGACAACATCTTTCACCCGACCCGCGCGGTCCACGTCCTTGGCGGGACCATCGCCCAGGACGCCACCTGGACCAGCCAGGGGATGAGCCACTATTTTATCGCCGACGACGTCACCGTCGCCGGGGCGAACACGCCTCTGCTCACCTTGGCCGCCGGGGTCACGCTCAAGTTCGATCGCGGCGATGGGCTGTTCGTGGGCACGGCCTCCGCGCCAGGGGCCCTGACCGCGGATGGCGCCGCCGCCCCGGTGCGCCTGACCTGGAACACCGCCGGCGAGCGCTGGGCCGGCCTCTTTATGGACGAGACGGCGGACGGCGCGCGCAGCATCCTGTATGGCCTGATCGTGGAGAACGGCGGCGAGTCCAAGCTCTGGCGCAACCGGTACTGGAACGCCAACATCAACCTCTACGGCTGCGCGCCCACCATCCGCTCCTCCATCATCGGCCACGCAGCGCGGCATGGCATCGAGCTCTATAACGCCCAGCCGACCCTGCTCGGCAACGCCTTTATGGACAACGGCGTGACCGACACCCACTATGACATCCTCTGCAACTCCGGATCCGCCCCCACCATCCGCTACAACACCTTTCAGGAAGGGCCGACCTGGGCGGTCAAGATCCCCGTCGCCGCCATCGGCCAGATGCGCGGCAACGACTTTCGCACCGGGCGCGGCGCCTTTGTCATGGGCGGCGCGCTGACCCAGGACAGTGTGCTGGAGGCGCAGGGCACGTACTATTACTTTGATACCTCGGTGACGGTGGCCGGAGAGGCCCGGCCCGTCCTGCGCATCGCGCCCGGCGCCACCCTCAAGTTCGGCCCGGAGGCCGGGCTGTTCATCGGCACCGCGGCCTTGCCCGGCGGGATCATCGCCGATGGCGCCAGCCGCCCCATCACCATGACCCGCTCGGTCGACGTCTCCCCCGGCAGCTGGCCCGGCCTCTTCTTCGACGCCGCCGCCGATGACGCGCTCTGCCTGCTGGACGGCGTGACCATCCAATACGCGAGCTATCGCTCCACCACCTGGAACGCCAAGAGCTGGAACGGCATGGTGAACCTCTATCAGGCCTCGCCCACCCTCCGCAACTGCGCCGTGGTCCACGGCTATCGCCACGGCATCCAGATGGAAGGCTCCGAGGCGCTCATCAGCGGCAGCCGCTTTGCCGATAACGGCAGCGCCTACTATGACATCTATGGCGACCCCACCTCGACGCCCTATCTGGTGGGCAACGCCTTCAACTCGAGCTCGCCCTATGCCATCCGCGCGAGCTTGCGCGCGGCGATGCAAGCGCAGGGGAACGCGTTCGCGGCAGGCCGCGCCGTCCACGTCATCGGCGGCAACCTGGAAAGCGACGGGACGTTCCACGCCGAGGCGGGGCTATCGCACTATCGCATCGAGGGCAACATCGTGGTGGCCGGGCCAACCGCGCCCAGCCTCACCATCGAGCCTGGGGTGACCGTCAAGTTCGACAAAGGCAGCGGCCTCTATATCGGCAGCGACGCCGCCAGCGGCGCGCTGATCGCCAACGGGCAGGCGGCGCCGATCACCCTGACCCAGGAAAAGAGCGGGCTCTTTTACCGGTGGTCGGGGCTCTTCCTGCACCCCTCCCTGGATCGCGCGCGGACGGTCATCAAGGGCGTCACCCTGGACTATGGCGGGGACACCACCTCCTGGCGCGGGCAGAGCTGGTACGGCAACGTCAACATCGATGGCGGCGCGCCGCTGCTGGACGGCTGCACCTCCACCAACGCCCAACGCTATGGCGTCCAGATGCGCAACAGCGCCGCGACGATCCAGGGCTGCACCATCGCCAGCAACCCGCAATACGGCATCTGGTCCGAGAACGGCGCGCCCGCCATCATCGGCGGCAGCATGAGCCAGAACGGCTCGACCACCAGCTATGGCGACATCCTGCTGCAGGGCAGCCTCTCGGCGCGCATCGAGGGCATCCGCCTCTCCAGCGCGGCCAAGTATGGCCTCTATTGCGACGAGTCCTCCCCGCTGGTCCGGGGCGCGACCATCGAGAACCACGACATCGGCATCTATATCAAGGGCCCCACCTCCAGCCCGCGCATCACCCGCAGCACCATCCGCCGCAACGGCGCGGGCGTCTATAACAGCCTGAACAGCGGGCTGCCGGTGATCGGCGGGGCCGCCGGCGAGGGGAACCTCATCGCCGAGAACACCCGCTATGGCGTGGAGAACGCGGATCGCTATCGCTGCCTCGACGCGCGCTATAACGACTGGGGCTCGCCCGATGGCCCCGAGGACCTCTCGGGCAAGGCCGACGCCTGCGTCGACGCCGTGAACGAAGGGCTGGGCGACTTGGTCTCGGATTACGTCTATTACCTGAACT
>JAAYEA010000196.1 GCA_012689325.1 Chloroflexota bacterium | reverse complement strand
TGCTGATCATGGGCGGGGCGCTCCTTTGGGGCGCGGCCACCCTGCTGACTCATTATGTTTATGTCAACGGCGACCTCTTCGAGGCCGCGGGGCCAGCGCACCTGGCCTCCGACCTGGGGCTGCTGGCCCTGCTGGTCGGGCTGATCCTGGCCGTCGCGCGCCGCCTCGCCCGCCAGGTCCCCCACCGCGCCGAGGATGGCGCCGTGCTGGGGCTGGGCTTGGGGCTCGCGCTGATCGCCTGGTTCGCCGAGGGGCTCTTTATCCGCCTGGCCGATCCACCCTGGGCGGAGAGCGCCTTTCTCAGCGGCCTCGTGGCCAAGGCGCTCAAGGACGGCTCGCCCGACCTGGCCCGCTCGCTCTATGCCTGGACCTGGCAGCTCTTGCACGCCGGTTTCATCGCGCTGCTCGCCTGGCTCCCGCTGACCAAGCTGCGCCACCTGGTGGCCGCGCCGGTGGCGGTCTATGCGGGCAACCTGGAGCCGCCCGCTCGCTGGGAGGCGCTGGACCTTGAGGATGAGGCGGCGCCGCTGGGGATCGGCGAGGCGGCGGACCTGACCTGGAAGTCGCGCCTGGACGCCGACGCCTGCACCCGCTGCGGGCGCTGCACCGCCGCCTGCCCCGCCCAGCGCGCCGGGCAGGGGCTGGACCCCTATACCGTGCTGATGGCCGCCGCGCCAGACGCTTCCGGCCAATCCCTGGCCGAGCGGGCCGGCGGCGAGGCGATCTGGGCCTGCACCGCCTGCCTGGCCTGCGAGACGGTCTGCCCGGTGAGCGCCGAGCCGCTGCGGATCATCGCCGGGCTGCGCCGCCAGCAGGTGCTGGCCACGGGCCAGTTCCCGCCGCACCTGCAAGAGGTCTGCCGAGGGCTGGAGCGCCAGGGCAACCCCTGGGCGCTGGCCGCGGACCTGCGGCTCCCGCTGGACGCGCCGACCTTGGCTCCTGGCGACCAGACCGACGTGCTGCTGTGGGTCGGCTGCGCGGGCGCTTATGACCCGGAGGCCCACGCCGCCACCGAGGCGCTGGTCCGCATCTTGCGCGCGGCGGGGGTAGATTTCGCCACGCTGGGCGAAGACGAGCGCTGCTGCGGCGACGCGGCGCGTCGCATCGGCAGCGAGGACCTCTGGCAGAGCCTGGCGCGGGAGAACATCGCCGCGCTGCAGGCCCGGCGCTTTCGGCGAATCGTGACCCTCTGCCCGCACGGGTATAACACCCTTGCCCACGAGTACCCGCAGCTCGGCGGCGAGTTCGCGGTGCGGCACGCCACGTCCTTCGTGGCCGAGCTGCTGGCCCAGGGCCGGCTCCGCTTGCGGCCAGCCTCCGGCGAGCCGGTCGCCGTGGCCTACCAGGACCCCTGCACCCTGGGGCGCGGGCCGGACGCCGCCGCCCCGGCGCGGGCGCTCTTGGCGGCGCTGCCTGGGGTGCGGCTGGCCGAGCTGTCGCCCGCGGGCCGGGAGGCGCTCTGCTGCGGCGGCGGGGGCGGCCAGGCCTGGATGGAGCGCCCGGCGGGGCAGCGGGTCAACGCGCTGCGCGCCCAGGACGTGGCCGAAAGCGGGGCGGCGCTCTGCGCCACG
Organism: Chloroflexota bacterium; assembly: GCA_012689325.1. Taxonomy (GTDB): domain Bacteria; phylum Chloroflexota; class Anaerolineae; order JAAYEA01; family JAAYEA01; genus JAAYEA01. Next base: position 92 of record JAAYEA010000196.1, on the reverse strand, counting down.
GCCTGCCCCTATTGCCAGCAGATGCTGCGCGAGTCGCTGGCCGACCTGCCGCAGCCCATCCCCGCGCGTGACGTCATCGCGCTGGTGGCCGA
>JAAYEA010000195.1 GCA_012689325.1 Chloroflexota bacterium | reverse complement strand
TCAGCGTTGGCGTCGTACCAGGACCGCAGTTGCTCGGGCCGGGTCCGGCGGAGATCGGAGACGATCTGCGGAACCAACGCCAGCCGAGGATGCTGGGGCTGGCGCTCATCGCGGTCCTGCCGCGCCCGCGCGGCGATGCAATAGCACACCACCACCAACAGCGCCGCGGCGATGGTCAGCGCCGGGTTGATCCAGGCCCGCCAGATGATCGAATCCGCGGCCACGATGTAGCGCATGTCCTGCAGCAGCCCCAGCGCCGCCATCAGCAAGATGGCATCCACCGCCAGCACCCCGTTGGACAGGGCATCCAGCCGCTCCATCCGGCGCAACTGGGAGGCCAAGGCGTCGGAGCTGATGGCGAGGGCGCCGGAAGCGTCCGGCTGATAGACGGTCTCACGAGCCAGAGCAGACATGGGCATTCTCCTGAGCGTTGGTGTGGGGCACGCACCCAGGTTAGCATACCGCCAGGCCGTTGTCAACGGCCCTGGCTTGCGATTTGCTGACAATTGGCGCCATCGCGGGTTTGGCCATCCCCGCCAAGCGTGCTACCATCGCTCCACACCGTCGCCTCCAGGAGGGACCATGCACCCACAACTGCAGGAAATCTACCAGGCCACCATCGAGCGCTATCGCCGCGACCCACGCATCGTCGCCGCCTTCGAGTTTGGCTCGCTCGGCAAGGGCACCTCTGACACCTTTTCTGACGTGGACCCGGTTTTCGTCGTCGAGGACGCCGATTTCGCCCAGGTGGACGCCGAGCTGCGCCCCCTCTTTGAGGGTTTCGGCTACCCCATCGCGCTCTGGTGGCCGGAGGGCTTTAACTCGGACGACATCCGCAACTATGCCATCCTGCTGGAGGCGGACGAGCTGCTGCAATACGACATGACCATCGCCAAGGTGGCTTCGGTGCAGGGGGGCCAGGGCCGCCATCTCTTGCTCGGCGGGTCCGAGGTCCTCTTTGACAAGAAGGGGCTGCTGCAGCCCATCCTCGATGCGGCCGCTGCCGTCCCGTATTCCCCGGCCCGGCTGACCTGGGAGATCGAGCGTTACTGGATCTATGTCTATATCCATGCCAAGTATCTGCGCCGCGGCGACCTCTGGAAGCTCGTCTATGGCCAATGGACCCTTTTCCAGGGCCACCTGACCGTGTTGCGGGCGCTGCATTCGGAGGACTGGCGCTGGTGGCCGTGGAGCGTCAAGAACCTGCTCGATCCGGAACAACAGCGCGAGCTGCTGATCTACCATGGCCCGGCCGAGGCGGGCGCCATCGACGAGGCGCTGGCCCGCGAGATGGACTTGTTCGCGCGCGACGCTCGGGCCGCCTGCGCGGCCTGGGGCCAGGCCTACCCCGCCGCCCTGGAGGAACGGGTCAGGGCCCACCTCGCCCACGTCCTCCCCCGCTGATCGAGCGGGTAACAAAAACCTCCGAGCCCGATCGGGCCCGGAGGTTGCTTCATCCTTGCTGAATCGCTAGAGCGTCGGCGGCATCTCCACGCCGAACTTGACGGCGACCTCTTGCAGCCGGGCAAACGTCCCCGCCGGCAGGGGGATGCCCTCGGCCTTGCGCTGGGCATGGACGCGGTCCTCCGGCTCGCCGGGAATGAGGATCTCGTCCACGCCGGGCTGCTTGGGCAGGCCCTTGATCCCCTTCGCCAGGTCGTCGATGTTGTCCTTGTACCCCTCCACGTCGGTAAAGAGGCCGATATTCACCGCCACCACGACGCTGTTCTGCGTGCCCCGCGGCGGCTTGTTCTCCAGGTCGAGCAGCGTGGGAGAGAGAAGCGGGTTGCCCGCCATGATGCTGGAGAGGCACTCGAAGAGGAGCGCCAGGCCATAGCCCTTGTAGCCCCCCGCCGGCAGCATGAGCGCCGCCTTGCTGGGGTCGGTGGTGGGGTTGCCATCCTTGTCCAGCGCCCAGCCCTCGGGGATGGGGAGGCCCTTGTCGATATAGACCTGCATCTTGCCCTGGGCCACCACGCTGGTGGCCATGTCCAGCACGATGGGGTTGTGCTGGTTGCCCGGGACGGCGATGGCGATGGGCGAGTTGTGGATGCCCGCCGCCCGCGCGCCGGTGGGCGCGGTGTTGGGCGGGTTGCAGACAAAGGCCAGCCCGGCCATTCCCTGCCGCGCCGCCATCAGGGCGTAGTAGGCCATGGCGCCCTGGTGGGTGGTGTTGCGGATCAGCCCCCAGCCGACGCCGACCTCGCGCGCCTTGGCGATGACCCGCTCCATGGCGAACACGGTGACCACCGGGCCCATGGCGTGGTCCGCCTCGACAAAGAGCGTCGCCGGGGTCTCTTTGATCACCGCGATGTTGGGCCGCGCGTTATAGTACCCCGCCTCGATGCTGTTGATGTACAGGGGGATGCGCTGCACGCCGTGGGAATCCACGCCGCGCAGGTTGGCCCACACCAGCACCTCGGCCTCGGTCGCGGCGTCCTTTTCCGGCAGCCCCGCCCGCGCGAAAATCGCCTTGGTGAACGCCTGCAAAGCCTCCCAGTTGACCAGCACTTGATCTACCATGCGTCGCCCCTCCCTGGAATGGATATGGGCCCAGTATATGCGCGGGGGCCGGCTTGTCAAGGCGGGGAGGGGATGGCACCACAGAGACACAGAGGACGCAGAGAAAGACATACTATTATCCCCTCTGTGTCTCGGTGGTGAACCTCTGTGGTGAACCTGATTGACAGCGGCGGCGGGGCGGCCTATAATGCCGCATCCCCCAATGGAGGAGCCCACATGGAATCCATGACGATCTTTCCGGCGTCGCGCCTGGCCCGGGGCGAGATCACCCTGCACACCGGGCGGCATCAGGGACGGGATGTCCTCATCGCGCGGGGCGACGGCCCGGCCAGCGTCGGGCTGACCGGCGGGCAGCCCGTGGGCGACGCGATGGTCTATCCCGCCGATTATGACAACATGCTCGTCTGGGAGCGCCAGCTCGCCCCCGCCCCCAAGCTCGTCGCCCTGAACGGGGCGGGCTACCCCAACGGCTACGGCGCGGGCAACCGCATCGTGGTCAGCCGCCGCGATGTGCCCGACCTCCGCGAGCCAAGCACCTTGGGCGGCTGGGACGGCATCTATCGCGCCGCCGCCCGCAGCGCGGTCCCCTTCTGGTTCATCCAGCAGTCCATCGTCCGCGAGCTGATCCCCGAGGGCGTGAACCCCGACGACTATCCGGGCATCGGCCACACCGGCGGCTACGGCCCGCGCGAGTTGCTGCGCGCCGGGCTCTTTGCCTATGCCAGCCTCGGCGGCTACGGTCAGCCGGGCGGCTATGGTCAGCCGGGCGGCTACGGTCAAGCCCTGCCCATCGGCGCCGACGCCGACCACGCCATCATCATTGGCCGGGACGAGGCGGCGCTGCAAGCGTCGCTGGCGCTGAACAAGCTGGCGCTGGACGAGTCGGCGGATTACACCAAGTTCACCGTGGATACCAGCCACCTTTTCGGCTTTACCGTGACGCTGAGCGCGGCGGAGCGGCGGCGGCTGCAAGGAGCCTTTTTTGGGCGGCGCTTCGCGGTCGCTAACCTCCTCCCCGGCCGCGCCGGCTTTGCCTTCCGCTACGACGAGGAGACGATCTGGCGGCTGGGGCACAAGTACTGGCGGGCCTGCGCCGTGCACAAGGAAATCTATGACCACGTGGCGCGGCTCCGCGCCGGCCGGCCCTTCGATTACGAGCTCTCGCTGGACGAGACCCCCGAGCCCACCGCGCCGGAGGAGCTGTTCTTCTATCTGGTGCTGCTTCGCGACGTGATGGGCGTGCCGGAGGGGGGCGTGGCCTCCGCCGGGCCGAACATTGGCTTTATCAAGCGGCACGATTTCGAGGGCGACCCGCAGCGCGAGCTGGAGCCGCAGGCCAACGCCTGCGCCAGCATCCTGCGCCACTTCGGCGCCATGCTCTCGGTCCATTCGGCGGACGGGGTGCGGGCGGCCACCGGCAAGGGCCCCGGCGTGGACGCGGCGCTGCTGGCCGCCACCGGCGGCGCCTGCGAGCTCAAGGTCGCCGACGTCTATCAAGAAGTCCTCTGGCAGGTGCTCGCCGCCTCCGACGACCCCGCCGAGCGCGAGCTCTTTGCCGAGTCCTGGCGGCGCACCCATGACGCCGTGCGGCTGCTGGCGCAGGTCTATCGCGCCGAGCTCGCCGGGATGACCCACGAGCAGGCGCAAAAGCTGCTGAGCGCGCCCGAGGGCCGGGCTGGGGTGGCGGCGCGCCACGGCGCCGAGGGGCTGCGCTGGGCGCTGGGGGCCATTGGCTACGGGCTGCCCGTCTTTGCGCTGGCGGCGCAGTTGGTGGACGTCACCGACCCCGCGCGCCCCGATCCCGAGGCGGAGCTTTTCCGCCGCTTCATGTTCCTGCCCTATCGCGCGCTGCGCGGGCCGCTCTTTCGCACGCTGACCCGCGCGGGGTGGGACCGCCTGGCCGACGCGGTGGACGAGGCGACCATGATCCGCCTGCGGGCGATGGGGTGGGCGTAGGAGGCATCATGTTCAAAGCGCAGACCGAGATCGGCATCCAGGGAACGGGTTTCACCATCAACGGGCGGCCCACCTACGCCGGGCGCGGCGGGGCGGAGGGCTTGCTTTTCAACGTGCGCACGGTGAACGCCACCTTTGACGACACGCTGGGCATCGTGGACTGGTTCGACGACGACGGCTCGCGGCCGGAGAACGACCACGCCGGATACGGCCAGTGGGTCTCCCCCGCCTCGGCCTATGCCAACACCATGCGCTACCTGGCGGGGCTCCCGGATTACATCCGCCACGGGGTGATCGCGGTGAACCTCAACCTGCAAGGCGGCCACCCGCTCAACGGCAAGCCCTGGGTCGCCGAGGGGCACGGCAGCGCCGGCGCGCGGCCCAATGGCCACCGCGACTTTTACCACAACTCGGCTTTCCGCCCCGACGGCTCGCTGGACCCCGATTATGTGCAGCGTGTCTCGGCCATCATCGAGGCCTGCGACCGGATGAGCACGGCGGTGATCTTGCAGCTTTTCTACTTTGGGCAAGACACGGCGCTCCCCGACGAGGCGGCGGTGCTGGCGGCGACGGACGCCGCCACCGACATGATCTGCCGCAGCGGCTACCGCAACGTCATCATCGAGATCGCCAACGAGGTGATGGCGGGGCACTATCACCACGCGATATTAAAGCCGGGGCGCGTCGCCGAGCTGATCCGCCGGGTGCGCGAGCGGGCGCGAACCGCCCACAAGCAGCGGCTCTTGGTGGGGACCTCGGAGGCGGCGCTGCTCAACCCCAAGCAGTGGGCGCCGGAGGAGATCGACGAGGTGATGGGCGCCTCGGACCTGTGCATCATCCACGGCGGGGACAACGTGGAGACGGGCAAGGTGGGCGACGCCAGCGAGCTGGCCGCCAAGGTCGATTGGCTGCGCGAGCGGGCGTGGTACCAGGCCAAGCCGCGGCCGATCCTCACCAACGAGTCGCAGGGGGTGCAGGCCTTCGACGCCATGCTGCGGCGCGGCGTGTCGTTCGGGCTGCACAGCACCGCGTTCCAGACCATGTACCCGCCCAAATGGGGCGTGTGGGATAACGAGACGCGCTGGTTCTTCGAGCGGGTGCGCGAGGTGACGATCTACCGCTGGAGCCGAAAGGGCGGGTCGGCGAGAGGGTGAGCGGCGGCGGGCGCCGCCAGACCGGCGAGCCGCGCCAGCCGAGGGAGGATGGTCGAATGAAGCCCGAGTCCACCGAGGATATCCTGGAGCTCTTGGATGGCTATATCGTCTCGGCTGCGCTGGGCGCGGCCATGGAGCTGGGGGTCTTTTGGCGCCTGGCCGACAGACCAGCATCCGCGCTAGAGATGGCCGAGGCGCTGCACATCCCGCTCAACCGCTGCCAGCATTGGCTGGAGCTGCTGCTTAAGCTGGGCCTGTTGGAGAGCACCCCTGCGGGGTACGCCCCCACCCGGCTCGCCCGAGCAACGATCCTGGACGCGCAGAGCCAGCACTTTTGGGCCTTTCACGCGCGGGAGGACCGGCGGGCGTTCGCGTCGATGCTCGACCTGCCGATCCGCCTCTCCGAGCCCAAGGCGACCCCGGAGCCGCCCAGCGCGGCGGCCTGGGACGAGTACGAGACGCTGCGACAGGACATGGTCTATGCGGCCGGCTTTACGCGGATGCTCTACGAGATCCACCTCGGCCTGGCAGAGCAACTGGCGGCGTCCCTCGATCTGCGGGGGGTGAGGCGGCTGCTGGACCTGGGCGGCGGCTCGGGCGTCGTCTCGCTGGCGCTGCTGCGCAAGTGGAGCGGCCTGACCTCCGTGGTGATGGATTTTGGGCCGGTCTGCCAGGCGGGGCGCGAGATCGCCGCGGAGAGCGGGCTGGCGGACCGGGTCACCTACCGGGCCGCCGACATTCTCAAGGACGACCTGCCGACTGGGTTCGACCTGATCATGCTCTGCGATGTGGGCGAGTTCGACGACGCCCTGTTCCGCCGCATCCACGACGCGCTGGGCGCGGGCGGGCGGCTCGTCGTGGTGGACAAGTTCGCGCCCGCCGAGACGACTCCGCCCCCCTCGCGCCTGCTGGGGGCGTTCCTGGGATCCTTGAAATCCCCGGCGGAATCGATCCGCCTGACCACCGCGGCGATGGTGCAGGCTCAGTTGCGGGCCGCGGGGTTCCGGGATTTCGCCCTCACCGCCGTGCCGCCCCTGGACAAGCGGCGCTGGAACGCGGACTGGAGCGTGTTGGAGGCGCTGGGGTAAGGAACGGGCACAGGGCGCGAGGTAACGATCCTGTGGCGGAGCGGGAAGGGGTAGAGCCAATGGACATCCACGCCAACATCCGCACATACCTCGATGGCAACGGCGCTGCCGGCGGCCTCAAGCCAGATGAGCGGTACGCTTCGTTCGACTATTGCTACAACTATTTCCGGTCGTTTCGCGAACAGGAGCGCGTGCAAGAACTGGCTTCGCCGGAAAACATCCAGGTCAGTTGTCTCCACCTTGGGTTCTATCTGGCGAGCTGGGGGATGCTGCGCGGATCTTCCCTGTTGCTGCAAAAGAGCGCCCGTTACTATCGGCCAGTTGTCCAGAGCGTCGCCAACCTGCCGATGGCCTTCTGGGACGTTGATGTGGATCGCTACGACGACAATGTGGAGATGATCCTCGAGTGCAGCCGGGTGATCATGCAGGCGATTGGACAGGGGCGCGACGCTACTGACACACTGGTCACCAAGATATTGCTGGGGGTCTTTGGCAACGTTCCGGCGTTCGACACCTATTTCAAGGCAGGAATGGGGACGTATAGCTTTGGCCGCAAGTCCCTACGCCGAATTGCCGAGTTCTACCGCGCCAACAGATCGGAGCTAGATCAATACCAGATTCGAACACTCGACTTTGCCACCGGTCAGGAAACAGATCGGGTATATCCCATGGCCAAGCTCATTGACATGGTTTGCTTCGTGGAGGGCATGCGCCCTTCACCACGCCATTGAGCTAACGCGACCGAGGAAACCGACGGATGGCCACTCAGCCATGGGCTTCATCCCGCGCGAGGGGCCTGAAGCCGTCCGCTTGCAGCGGTGCCGCCAAGCGCCCTGGTTAGCTCTCCGCAGATTGCGCCTGATGTTTGCTTGGCAATTGCGCGATCTGCATGACCAGCCGCAGCGCCTCGTTCACGGCGTCATCCGTGGGGAACGCTTCGGCCACATCGGGTGCCAGCAGGACAACATTCTTGCCGACGCGCTTTCCAGGCGCATAGCGCCCTTTGGCTACGATGGTCAGCTTGGAGAGATCGTACTCTTCTCGCAGTTCGTAATCGTCAGGGTTATTCTGTCTCGACATAGAACCGTTCCTCTTTTTTCGTCGCTTTGCGCGCGCTGATGATCCTCACGCTTTCACCCCGGTCCGTATGAGCCACAAGCAGAACCCGCCCTTGGCTTGACAGGCCGATGGTGATATATCGCTCTTCGTCAGCAGAGTGCTCCTGGTCAACAACCGTGATGAAGAAGGGATCGTCAAAGATGGTCTGTGCTTCCTCGAAAGCAACGTGATGCTTTTCAAGGTTTTTGAAGGCTTTGAGGTTATCCCACTCGAACCGGAGTTCAGGCGTCATGACACTCCGTTCTATCTGCGCACGCATCATTGATGGCGACTGGCTACAACTGGGCATCACAATCCGAGTTGCATAGCGACAAAGCCAGTAGCAGCAGAGCCCAATGTGGGTTCCACCTAGAGTATACGCTCGGCCTTCAAGGAGGCAAACGACCGCGTACGGCAATGCCCGCCAGGCAGAGCTACATGCGCATTGTCGCCCCCGCTATGCTCCCCAATCCGGCTTCAGCTTCTCCCGCCCCGACAGGTACCGCTGCACGGCGATGCCGGCCCGGGCCCCCTCGGCGGCGGCGATCACCGCCTGCTTGATGTGCGTGCAGAGCACGTCGCCCACGGCAAAGACGCCGGGGATCGCCGTCTGCATCATCTCGTCCACAGCCAGGCAGCCCGCCTCGCTCTTGGGGAGCTGCTCGCCCAGGAAATCGGTGATGGGCTTTTGTCCCTGCAAAAAGATGAACGCCCCCTCCACGGGGATGGTCTCCTCGGCGCCGGATTTGTCGGCGACGCGGACCGCCTCCACCTTGTCCGCGCCCAGCACCTCGCGCAGCCGTGTGGAGGTGCGCAGCTCGATCTTGGGGTGGTGGGCGATCTCGGCGGCCAGCGAGCCGACGGCGCGCAGCTCGGGGGTGGGGCAGATCAGGTGGACCTTGCTGGCGAAGCGGGTGAGAAAGAGCGCCTCCTCCGCCGCCTCGTCGCTGCTGCCCACCGCCGCCACGACGCGCTCGTGAAAGAACGCGCCGTCGCAGGTGGCGCAGTACGAGACGCCCAGCCCCACCAGCCGCTCCTCACCGGGGACGCCCTGGCCGCGCCCCATGGAGCCGGTGGCGATGATCACTGTCCGGCCGTAATAGCCGCCCTTGTTGCCCCAGACCTGCTTGGGCGAGGCGGAGAGCTCGGTGAACATGACCTTATCCCCGCATAGGCCGCGCCAAAGCCCTGGGCCTGCTCGCGCATGCGCGTCAATAGCTCCACGCCGGGGACCTCGCCGGGGGTTCCCGGCCAGTTGGCGAGCTTGCCCGCCATGCCCAGCGCCCCGGCGGTGAGGCCCTTGTCCACCACCAGCGTGCTGAGCTGGGCCCGCGCCGTATAGATGGCGGCGGTGGAGCCCGCCGGCCCCCCGCCGATAATGATCACGTCATAGACCTGGTCGCTTGGATTCGCATTCTGTTCCATCTGGCAAATTCCCTCTTGACAAGGTTCGGTCGGCATACGCGCCCATAAAACCACGCATGAGCCTTTCTGTCAATTCTGGCTGCCCGTGGCGCAGCCGAACGCAATCCAGAGGATTGCGCTACGGGCTGTTTGACAGCGCGCCCTCTCGTGGCTATCATGACCACATGTCGAACAACCCGCCACCAACGCCCACCTCCGCGCATATCCTCGGCGTCCGCGTGGACGACGTCACCCTGGACGAGGCTTTGTCCTGGGCCGAGCGGGCCATCCAAAGCGGCGCGCCCCGCCAGGTCGCCACGGTGAACGTCGAGTTCGTCATGGCCGCGCGGGGAGACGGCGAGTTCCGCCGCGTGCTGGCCGGTTCGGCGCTCTGCGTGCCGGATAGCGCCGGGATCATGTGGGCGGCGCGCACGCTGGGCCGCCCGCTGCGGGAGCGCATCCCCGGCGTGGAGATGGCCCAGGGGTTGGCGGCGCTCGCCGCCCAGCGCGGCTATGGCCTCTACCTGCTGGGGGCGGCGCCCGGCGTTGCCGAGCAGGCCGCGGCCAAGCTGCGCGAGGCCCATCCGGCGCTGCGCATCGCCGGGACCTACGCGGGCTCCCCCGCCGCAGCGGAGGAGGCCGAGATCGTGGCGCGCATCCGGCAGGCGGCGCCGCAGATCCTGCTGGTGGCCTATGGCGCGCCGAAACAAGAGCTGTGGATTTCTCGTAATATGCATAGGCTGGGCGTGCCCGTGCTGATGGGCGTGGGCGGCACGCTCGATTACCTCGCCGGGGTGGTCAAGCGGGCGCCCGCCGCCTGGCGCCGATTGGGCCTGGAGTGGCTCTATCGCCTCTATCGCCAGCCCTGGCGCTGGCGGCGGATGCTGAGCCTGCCGCATTTCGCCTGGCGGGTGCTGGTCGCCCGGCTGGGCCGTGCCGAGGAGGAGAGATGCTGAAAAGAGCGCTGGCCGCGATCCTTTTGGCGGTGCTGTGCCTCGCGGGGCTGGCCGTCCCCGCCCTGGCCGCCGACCCCGTGACCATCAACCAGTCCGATTTCTACATGGTGGTGCTGCAGGATGGCCGGCTGGACATCCGCTACACCCTCACCTTTACGGAGAACGAGCCCTCGCGCCAGCAGATCACCCAGCTCGGCCCGCTGGACTCGCCGCACACCATCGTCTCCAGCAGCGGCAACGGGCCCGACGGCGCCTTCACGGTGACCATGAGCCCCTATTCCGGCGGCGGGGGGTATTATACCGCGCGTTTCGAGCGCCCCACCCAGCGGGGCGGCCAGTATACGGTGCAGATCCGCTACACGGTGAACCGCTCCGTCTTTGACCCCACCACCTACCAGGGGCGCGACCTGGCCGTGTTGGGCTGGGCGCCCTTCCAGTGGTCGCTCCCCATCGAAAAGCTGACCGTCAACTATATCCTGCCCATCGAGCTCCCCGCCAACATCACCCAGCCGGAGCAGGTCACCGACGAGATCGTGGACGCCACTGGGCTCCTGACCGAGGACCTCAGCAGCTACGACCGCTGGGTCTATTTCGTCACGCCGGACGAGACCACGGGCAAGAAATACCTCTCCATCTATGTGGAGGAGCGCAACCTCGCCGCCAACCGGGGCATCATGCCCAAGTTCTACCTCCCCGCCGAGTCCATCACCGTCACCAAGGCGACGCCGATCCCGCTGGACCGGCCCACCGCCCCGGCCATCCAGCCGACGGCGGAGCCGGGCGGGCTGAGCCAGGGGGCGCTGGGGCTCTTTGCCTGCCTGGCGGTGTTCGTCGTGGGCGGCGTGCTGGGCGTGGTGGTCTGGGCCACGCGCAAGGGCCGCAAGCGCGCGCCGGTCTATGAGCCGCCCGAGATCGAGATCGAGACGTTCGAGACGCCCGGCGTGGTGGCCGACCTGGACGCCATCGAGACGGCCTTTTACATGGGCAACTCGGCCAAGACCATCTCGCTCATCGTGCTGGCGCTGGTGCAGCGCGGCGCGCTGACGCTGATCAACCGCAACCCCCTGCAATTGGAGGTCACCGACGAGAAGCTGGCCACGGCGGCTTATGAGAAGGCCCTGGTCGAGGCCATCCTCCCCGACGGGACCATCGACCAAGCGCAGATCGCCAAGATATTGGAGGCGGTGGCGGCCTCCCTTCAGCCCAAGATTTGGAACGCCGACCCGGAGGCCACCCGCAAGGCCGCCCAGCACAAGATCGACTCGGCCTGGGACGACTATCAGCGGGAATGGTCCGCGCCGCGGCCCGTGGCGCCGCGAGAGGTCTGGAACCGGCCCTACATGCCCTGGATCATCATCCGCGAGCCGTCGGTCCGGCCCAGCGCGACCCCTGCCGGCCCCGGCATGGGCGAGACGCTCTCGCCGATCCGCGAGGCCGCGCAGGAGCTGGTCCGCCCGGTGGAGACCTTTGCCCGCGAGCTGACCAGCGGCGTGGAGAACGTCATGGGCCAGGCCGCCACCCGCACCGAGGCGCTGGGCCAGCGCATCCTGGGCCGCGCGCCGGCGGGGACGCAGGAGGCGGGCTACGATGCCTGCCACTCCGCCTGCCACAGCGCCTGTCACTCGGCCTGCGTCCATGACGCCTGCCACTCGGCCTGCGTCCACGACGCTTGCCATTCCGCCTGCCACTCGGCCTGCGTCTGCCATTCCGCCTGTCACTCGGCGTGCCATTCGGCCTGCGTGAGCCGCTTCTAGGAAATGGGAGAGGCCCGGCCCATGTCCGACCTACAGGAATTCGCCAACCAACTGGTCAACTCGACCAGGGCCTACATCTATATCCGGCCCGAGGACGGGCTGATCATCCTGCGCCCCAACAAGGTCGCCAACCTCAACGCCACCGCGCGCGAGATGCTGGACCGCCTCTACGCTGGGGAGACGGTCCTCGACGTGGGCGAGCTGGTGCGCGAGATCGCCGCGCGCTATGGGGAGGAGGAGGCGCGGGTGGAGGGCGACCTGCGCAACCTGCTCGTGAGCGTGGCGGCGCTGCTGCAGGACCGGCTCTGCGCCGCCCCGGCGGTGGTCAGCACGCCCTTCCGCAGCCACCCGCGCGACCTGCCGGTCCTCTCCGAGATCGCCCTCACCTACCGCTGCCAGAACCGCTGCACCTTTTGTTACGCCGACGCGCCGGACCGGGGCCGCGACGTGGCCGAGATGACCACCGCGCAGGTCAAGCGGGTCCTGGACCGCATCATGGATGAGGCTCGCTGCCCCACCGTCTCGTTCACCGGCGGCGAGCCGACGCTGCGCCCCGACCTCCCCGAGCTGATCGCCTATGGCAAGGGCAAGGGGCTGCGGGTCAACCTGATCACCAACGGGCTGCGCTGCGCCGACGAGGAATACGTGGCGGGGCTGGCCGCGGCGGGGCTGGACTCGGCGCAAGTGAGCCTGGAGGGGCCGACGGCAGAGATCCACGACGCCATCACCCAGCACCCTGGCGCCTTTGCGCGGACCACCCGCGCCGTGGGGCTCTTGCGCGCCGCGGGCATCCACACCCACACCAACACCACCATCTGCGGCGGCAACCGCGCGCACCTGCTGGCGCTGGTGGATTTCATCGCCGACGAGCTGCATTCCGAGTATTTCTCCATGAACATGGTCATCCGCACCGGCACGGCGCTGGCCCACCCGGAGGACGACATCCGCTACAGCGACATCGGCCGCGACATCGCCGCGGTGCAGGAGCGCGCCCAGGCCAAGGGCACGCGGCTGGTCTGGTATTCGCCGGTGCCCTATTGTCACTTTAACCCCATCACCCACGGGTTGGGCAGCAAATCCTGCGCCTGCGTGGACGGGCTGCTCTCGGTGAGCCCGGCGGGGGAGCTGCTGCCCTGCTCCAGCTATGAGCGGGGCATCGGCAGCTTGCTGGACAAGCCCTTCGCCGAGGTGTGGGGCTCGCGCACGGCGCTCTATTGGCGCCGCAAAGAGTTCCTGCCGCCGCCCTGCCAGCGCTGCGACATGCGCGAGATCTGCTGCGGCGCTTGCCCGCTCTATTGGGACGAGCGCGGCGGCTTCCAGGAGCTGGAGGGCATGGCCCCGGCGCCCTCCCCGCTGGCCCGGCCCGTTTGGGAGGTCAAGCGGCGGCTGTGGAGCGGGACGCGCGGCGTGGGGCTGGCGTCACGGAAAAAGTAGCGCGCACGTAGCGCAATCCTCCGGATTGCGCGGCAGCAGGACGCAATCCGGAGGATCGCGCCACGCAAGAGAGGAGCATCATGAGCCCGCAGATCGAGCTAGGCCGGTTCGTCACCTTTATCCAGGAGAACACCCAGCGCATCGCCGATCTCTACAAGGAGGTCGAGGAGGTGCAGGTGCGCTTCAATAGCGAGTATTCGGCGCTGCTGGCCGAATGGCAGGGCTTGGTGGAGGGCGCCGCCCCACGGCTGCTGGCCGCCGAGCTCCCCGCGCCGGTGGCCGCGGCGCTGAGCGCCAGCCAGGCCCAGGAGCGCGCCAAGCTCGAGGCGCGCCTGGCCGAGCTGCGCGCCTCGCTCGCCGAGAAGAAGCAGGCCAGCGACGCGGCGCTGCAGGCGGCCCAGGCCGAGATCGCCCGCCTGCGCGAGCTGAACCCAGAGCTCAACCAGCGGGAGGAAAAGCTCAAGGCGCAATCGCTGCGCGAGTCCGAGCGGATCCTCGCCCTGGAGGTGGAGCTCAAGGACGCGGGCTTTTGGAACCGGCTGCTGGGCGCGGGCGAGCTCAAGGCCAAGCTGGACAAGGCCCGCAAGGGCCACGCCAAGACCGTGGCCGCGCTGCAGGGCGTCCGCGAGGAATGGGTGCAGAAAAAGAAAGAGGCCGAGGGCCGCCAGGCCGAGCTGCGCGGCGCCTGGGAAAAGGCCTCCGTCGAGCTGTCCCAATCGCAGGCCGAGCACGACTATCTCGCTGGCAACCTGGAGGCGCTGACGGCCCAGCGCGGCGCCCAGGCCTACCTCGCGGCGTTGGAGCAAGCCCCCGCCTCCGGCGGCCCCCTCGTCGGCGGCGAGCTGGGCGACGCCACGAGCCAGATCGCCGCGCTGAACGCCAAGCTGGCGGCCTATCGCGGCGGGCTGGCCAGCGTGGCCGAGTCGCTGGGGCTGCTCACCGGCGTCCGGACCGGCATGGAGCGCTTTTTCCAGAGCGCCAACAAGGTCTATGAGGAGCAGCGCCGCTATAACCTCAAGCCGCTGCGGCTGGAGGTCCACCGGGACGTCGTCGCCTTTCACAACACCTGGGCCGAATACGCCAAGCTGGTCCGCGACGAAAAGCGCCTGGGCCAGAACCCCCTCGAGTTCGTGCGCATCGCCCAGGGGATGATCCAGGAGCGGCTCACCGAGCCCGCCATCCAGGCCATGTTCGAGAGCATGGGCCAGGCGCTGAGCGCCGCCACCAAAGCCTGGAAATAGCCCCCGTCCCTCCGTCCCCTTGCCCGCCGGCGAAAGCGCCGACGGGCTTTTTTGCTGTCAGCAAACCGCAAGCAGATTGTAAGCAAACTGCAAGGAAAAGCCCTTGAAATGCGACCCGTCCCTGAGTATCATCCCCGCAGGATTGAGAATAGATCGCAGAATAGGGGACAGGAGAAACCATGAACACCACCATCAAGCTCGACTCCAAATTGCTGCTCATCTTGGTCACGCTGGTAGCGCTGCTGGTGCCGGGGGTCGCCGCCGCGGAAGCACAGCCCGCTGCAACCGTCCCGGGCACGCTCACCTACGACAGCGGCCCGGTGTTTGTGAACCCCGGTTACCAGTGGACCTACACTGTCTTTACCGGCAGGCAACCTGCCGTCAGCCATGTCGAGTTTTACCTGTGCGTGCCCTGCAACGAGATCATCGCCACCTCTGACACCAGGTCCGAGTGCAAAAAGTCCGGCGATCGCTATATGCTCAAGTTCGAGACCGGCTTTGGCGTGGACAATGCGTATGTCACGGTCTGGTTCGTGCTCTCCACCCCGCGAGTCGCCGCTAACACGGTGCCTTACGGGCTCAAGAGCGGCACGGAGCCCATGGTCCTGGGCACGATCCGCGGCCCGGTCTGCGACGTCCCGATGGCCGTGACCCTGCGGGATAGCTCGCTCACCCCCGGCAAGGGCGGCGTGGTGGTGGCGTGGGAGACCGCCTCCGAGGTCAGCACCCTGGGCTACCACCTCTACCGCAGCCGGACCAACGACATCAACACGGCGACCCGGATCACCCCGCAGATGATCTTTAGCGAGGCTCCCGGCTCGATCATGGGCGCCCGGTACACCTACACCGACGCCACCGCGATGGCGGGCGTCACCTACTATTACTGGCTGGAAGATATCGACATCATGATCGGGCCCGGCGACGCGCCCTACCTGCCCAACGTCAACGCGCTGGGCGCCGGCCGCTGGAACATGCCCAGGTCCCTCAAGGTCAACCCGTACCGGGGCGCGAGCTTGCCCCTGTTGGGACAGCGCTTCAACGCCTTTTTCCAGGACAAGGACGGCGACCTGGCCTACACCTACCTGCTGGTCAATAGCCAGCCAACGCTGCAAGGCGGCCTGGCCGTCCGCTACGAGGTGGCCACCGGGCTGTTCTCGGTCTATGATCAGCGCCTGAACCAGTGGCTCCCCGGCATCGCCCCCGGCGTCCGGGCCAACCTGGAGTGCCCCGCCGGCAAGCTGAACGTCTATCTCAGCTCGGCGCAGCCGGGCAGCAGCGGCACGCTCAAAATCACCGCCATGATCCGGTTCGGGGCCCGCTTCACCGGCCAGAAGCAGATCTGGCTGATGGCCGAGGACGCCGCCGGCAACAGCAGCGGCTGGGTCGCCCACGGCAACTGGACCATCCTATCGCTTCGATAGCCTGAATGGGTTGCCCCGAAAGGCGCTCCGAGCAGTTGCTCGGGGCGCCTTTTTTGTGCTCCCGCCAAGTTGGCCTATAATAGGCCCAAGAACAGCCCCGGAAGGCCTGGCGCGGCAGCGGATGCCGCGGCCTGGGGGCCTATCGGCGAGGGAGGCCATCCAATGAACCGACTGTTTGCCATCATCGCCATCATCGTCGCCATCGTGCTGCTCATCTTTGGCCTGGTCTTTCTCATCGCCGCGGATAGCGGCAGCCGCTTCCTGACCGCCGTCGCCCTCCTGGCCGCGGGGGCGCTGTTGGTCTGGTTCGCCGTCCGGACGCTGCGCCGCCTGCGCGAGTTGGACCCGGAGAACCTCGGGACCGCCATCGTGGATTTGGCCCGGCGGGTGGGCGGCGACGTCTCGGTGGCGCAGGTCCGCGCCGAGTTCAAGATCGACCAGCAGCGCGCGCTGGAGGCGCTGGAGCGGCTGCGCCAGCAGGGGCTGGCCCAGCTCGAGCACCGCGGCGAGCAAACGGTCTACCTCTTCAAGGGGGTGCTCCCCGCCAAGGCCGTGCGCAAGTGCCCCTATTGCGGCAGCGAGTTCCCCGTGCGCGCCGCCGTGCGCCAGTGCCCGAATTGCGGGGGCACGCTCGAGATCGCCAAACAATGAGCCGCCCGCGGCCGGACCGATGAGAAGGATTCCCTGGTTCACAGCAGCAGGGCTCGGCCTCTTGCTGGCCGCCGCCCTGCTGACTTGGCGCGTCTGGCTCCGAGGCGGCGATCCGGCCCCGGTTGCGACGCCGCTGCCCTCGCCCACCGCCCTGGCCCTCGCCACGCCCCAGGCGCTGGCCGACGCCTCGCCCACCGCGACCCCGTCGCCGACACCGTGTCCGACGCCCTCCACCCTGGAGCGGCTGTCCCTGGCTGAGCCTCCCCTGCGCGACAAGTTCGCCCTGGCGCGGCAGTTGGGCGGGCCACCGGCGCCCCCGGGCCCCGCGGCCTCTCCCCCCGCGCCCAGCTACCAGGTCGGCGACCGCGAGGTTTTTTGGGTCTCCAACCTGGACGCCGGGGAAACCTTTACTGTCACCGCGGTGCTGGGGCACATCTCGCCACACCTCTGCCTGTGGGTGGAGGAGGCCGCGGCGGTGGAAGCCGAGGCGCTGGCCCGCTCCGCCGCCGAGTGGGAGGAGCGCATCTATCCCACCAACCGCCGCTACTTTGGCGAGGAGCGCTCGCCCGGGGTGGATGGCGACCCGCGCCTGCACGTGCTGTGCGCCACCTTTACCGGCGCGGCGGGGTATTTCTCCACCGCCGACGCCTACCCGGCCACGGTGAACCCCTACAGCAACCAGCGCGACATGTTCTACCTGAACCTGCGCTACAAGACCCCCGGCACCGACGGCTTCCATAGCACCCTGGCCCACGAATTCCAGCACATGATCCACTGGCACGCCGACCCCAACGAGGAGGTCTGGCTGAGCGAGGGGTGCGCTCAGCTCGCCGAGGTGCTCAACGGCCATGTGGAGTCGGTGGGCTCGGGCTATCTCGCCCAGCCGGACACGCAGCTCACCACCTGGGCCATCACCGGCGAGGGGGAGGGCCCCTATTACGACGCCTCCTACCTCTTTGTCGCCTACCTGGCGGAGCGCTTTGGCCCCGACCTGCTGCGCGAGGTGGTGCAGCACCCCGCCAACGGCGCGGCGGGGATCGACGCCGTGCTGGCGGCCCGCGGGCTGGCGCTGACCTTCGAGGACCTCTATGCCGATTGGGCTATCGCCAACGCGCTGGACGACCCGGCGCTGGCCGAGGGGCGCTATGGCTATGCCGAGCTCGACCCGCGCAACCTTGCCGCCGTCGCGGTGCGCGACTATCCGGCGACGCTGGCGGGCGAGGTGCGGCCCTACGGCGTTGATTATGTCGAGCTATACGCGGCCCAGGGCGAGCTGCGCCTGGATTTCACCGGCGCCATCACCGTGCCCATCGTCGCCAACCAGGCCCACAGCGGGCGCTACCAGTGGTGGGCCAACCGCGGCTCGCTGGGCGCCATGACCCTCACCCGCGAGTTCGACCTGCGCGACGTGGCGGCGGCGACCCTGCGCTATTGGACCTGGTACGACATCGAGCCGGATTGGGATTACGCCTATCTCCTAGCCTCCACCGACGGCGGGGAGCGCTGGGACATCCTGCGCACCCCGCGCAGCGTGGACACCAACCCCTGCGGCGAGAGCTACGGCCCCGCCTATACCGGCGCCTCCGGCGGTTGGGTGGAGGAGGCCATCGACCTCGCCGCCTATGCCGGGAGGCGGGTCGCCATCCGCTTCGCCTATATCACCGACGACGCCGTGAACCACGACGGCTTTTGCCTGGACGACCTCCGCATCCCCGAGATTGGCTACGCCCACGACGCCGAATCCGACGACGGCGGCTGGGTCGCCGAGGGGTTCGTGCGGATAGACAACGCCCTGCCGCAGCGGTTCCTGGCGCAGCTCATCACCCTGGGCGACGAGACGCGGGTGCGGCGGCTGGAGCTGGGGGCGGATAACCGCGCCGCATGGACCGTCGCGGGTTTCGGGCAAGAGGTCGAGCGCGCCGTGCTGGTCCTCTCCGGCCTGACGCCCTACACCACCCAGCCCGCCGCCTACACCCTCGCCCTCTCCCCCAACTGACCCGCCGGGGGGGGAATCCACCGCGGAGACGCAGAGAACGCAGAGGTTAAGAGGGTTCGGAGAGGGCTGGAGAGCTCGCGGCAGAGCAGCGACTCTGCCCCTCCAGTCTTGCTTTCTCTGCGCTCTCCGCGCCTCTGCGGTGACCTATGGCTTGCCAAAGCGGCGGAATGCGCTACACTGGGCCCATCCAGTATAAAGTGAGGCAACCTTGAGCGAATCCGGCTATTGCAAGATCACCTGGAGCGGCACGGGGGTCTATATCCAGACCACCCACCGCCCCGTGGTCATTGACCTGATCAAGGGCTTGATGCAGACCTTGCCCGCCATGGCCGTCACCTACACCCATTCCCTGGACGACGCCAAGCCCCATCCCATGGACCCGTACTATCGCGACACCGAGATCCGGCTCAGCAAGCTGGACGGTCGCGACGAGCCGGTGGCCTTCTGGCTGCTGCAGAAGCTCTGCGCCGTGGGCTGGGAGCCCTTCCAGATGCGCAACGACGAGTACCACCTGCGGCTGCGAGGATAGCGCCCCGTTCGACGCCGAAAACGGCCCCCTGGGAGCTCCGCGCGGCGCTGCGCCATGCGCTCTGTGGAAGAGCTGTCAGCATTGTGAGACACCAAGACTTGCCACCGGAGGTAGACGCATGACCCCAAAAGAGCTGATGCTGGCCGCGCTGCGCGGCGAGGCGGTGGACCGCGTGCCCATCGCCACCTACAACTTTCACCACCTCTCCGAGACCTTTCGGGGGCCCTCCTACCGGCCCATGCTGGACGCCTGGCTGGCCGCCCAGGACATGGGCGTGCTCTGCAAGACGCCCCACGGCATGGAAGGCGGCAGGCGGGAGCTCTTCCACAGCGCCACGACGCTGCAGGGCGACACCTCCGTCACCACCACCATGCTGGAGACGCCCAAGGGCCCGCTGCAACAGATCCACGCCGTGCCCAAGGGCCAGCCCGGCTATACGGTGGAGCATTTCATCAAGGACGACTCTGATGTGGAAAAGCTCCTCTCCTTGCCCACCACCCCCGCCAGGCCGGACATGTCCATCACCAAGGCCTGGTACGAGCGGCTCGGCGACAAGGGCCTCTGCTACGTCGCCTATGGCGACCCCATGTACTCGGTGGCGCAGTGGTTCGATTTCGAGGATTTCTCCGTCCGCTGCCTGGTGGACCTGCCGCTGATCCTGGAGCTGGCCGACCGCGAGTGGGCGCGCATTCAGGCCGAGCTGGCGATGATGCTGGAGCAATCCCAAGGCTACGATTTCCTCTTTTTCACCGCCGGGCCGGAGGTGGCCACCCCGCCCATGCTGGCGCCGCGCCTTTTCCGCGCCACCGTGCTGCCCTATGAGAAGCAGATCGTGCGCATGATCCGCGAGGCGGGGCACGTCTGCGCCATCCACTGCCACGGGCGCGTCGCCATGGTCTTTGACGATTTCAAAGAGATCGGCCCCCACGCGTTGGAGCCGCTGGAGCCGCCGCCGCAGGGCGACATCTCGCTGGCGGAGGCGCTGGACCGCGCGGGCGGCATGACCTTGATGGGCTACATCCAGGACCAGGACCTTTACACCGCGCGCCCCGGCGAGATGCGCGCCAAGGTCCGCGAGATTTGCGAGCTGGTCAAGGCGCGGGGCGGCCGGGGCTACATCATGACCTCCTCGGCCACGCCGTACATGGACCCGCCGCCCGCCGATTTCCAGCGCAACTATATCGAGTACATCCAGGCGGCGCAAGAGCTGGGCGCCTAGCGCCGAAAGGTCTTGTTCCGATCTGCGTGAATCCTGCAAATCCGCGTCCCACTGCTGAGAGGAGGTTCACCATGCTCTCCTACCGCGAGCTCTATTGTCCCGCCCATTTCGGCAATTCCTACGAGGTGATGTGGCCCCGCGAGATGCGCGACGTGCTGGCCGAGGCGAAAGAGTGGGGCTATAACGTCTATGGCGACTGGTTCGACTTCGCCGACCTGAAGAGCCCCTGGGATAACCCCCAGAACGAGTGGCTGATGCCGCTGGCGCTTTGGGAGCGCAAGCTGGCCCACTTTCGCAGCGCCGCCGAGCTCGGCTACGGGATCGACCTGGTGATCACCGCCAACCAGGTCTTTCTCAGCCAGATGTCCGACGGGCTGCGGGCCGACCTCTCGGACAAGCGCTTCTTCGGCCAGTTGCTCTGCCCCTCCCAGCCCCAGGCGCGCGCCATCATGCTGGATAACGCCCGGCGCATGTTCGAGGACCTGGCCGCGCAGGGCATCCCGCTGCGCTCCCTCTCCGGTTTCGCCTTCGACTATGGCGGGTGCAACTGCGCCGACTGCCGCCCCTGGATCGTGACCTTTGGCAAGCTCTTTGCCGAGGTGCTCGAGCTGGGCGCGCGCTACTTTCCCGACGTGAGCGCCCGGCTGGTGGGCTGGTGGTGGACGCGGGAGGAGCACGCCTGGTTCAAGGAATGGGCCGACGCGGCGCAGCCGGGGCGCTTCCGCTCGCTGGCCGCCCACATCCCCTATGGCGAGCTGGCCCCCGCCGAGCGACTGCCCGCCCCCGAGGGGTGCGCGCCCCACGCCTTTGTCCACATCGGCTATGCCGACCAGGCCAAGCCCCGCGACGTCTATGGCCCCTGGGGGCCGGTGATCGCCCCGCAGCGCCTGCAGGCCACCGTGGCGGCGCTGGAGGCGCAGGGGTACCAGGGCTACATGGCCTACTCGGAGGGGGTTTTCGACGACGTGAACAAGGCGCTGCTGGGCGGGCTCTCCTCCGGCGCCTATGCCGACTCGGGCGCCGTGCTGGCCGCCTATGCGGAGCGGTATTTCGGCGCGCGCGGCGGGGCGCGGCAGGGCTGGGCGGAGTGGCTGGCCCAGTGGGGCGCGCCCTATGCGGTGGATATCCCCGCGGCGCGGCGGACCTTGGCGCAGCTATCCCAGGGCGCGCCGGACACCTGGCGGCTGCGGCAGTGGGCGGGCAAGCTCGATATCCTGGAGGCGCACCAGGAGGTGAGCCGCGGGAGCGGATGGGACGCGGAGCGGCTGGCCGCCGCCGAGCGCTTTTTCGCCGCCCGCGAGCGGTTGCAGCGCGGCGTCTGGGGGCTGGGGCTGGTGCGCCACGTGCTCAGCAGCCACTTTCACCAGCCCGCCTGGTATGCCGACTGGCAAGCCCAGCAGCAACGGCAGGGCCAGGCCGGCGCCATGCAAGC
>JAAYEA010000194.1 GCA_012689325.1 Chloroflexota bacterium | reverse complement strand
GTGGTCTATATCAGCGTGGCGGTCCGCGCCCAGGGGATGAGCTTCCCCTTCGGGCAGGGCCAGGGCGGCGGGCAGTACCAATACGGCTCGGGGTCCGGCTTTGTCTATGATCGCCAGGGCCACATCGTCACCAACAACCATGTGGTGGAGGGCGCCGAGCGCATCGAGGTCGTCTTTTCCGACGACACGACCGTCCCGGCCACGGTGGTCGGGACCGACCCCGATAGCGACCTGGCCGTGATCAAGGTCGACCCCGAGGGGCTGGACCTGGTGGCGGTGGAGCTGGGCGATTCGGACGCGCTCAAGGTGGGGCAGAAAGTGGCCGCCATCGGCAACCCCTTTGGCTATCAGGGCACCCTGACCACCGGCGTGGTCAGCGCGCTGAGCCGCAGCCTGCCCGCCAGCGAGACCGAGGACGGCGGCTCCTATAGCATCCCGGATGTGATCCAGACCGACGCGGCCATCAACCCCGGCAACTCGGGCGGCCCGCTGCTGGATTACGCGGGGCGCGTCGTGGGCGTCAATGCCGCCATCGAGTCGGCGGTGGCCAGCTCTTCCGGCGTGGGCTTTGCCATCCCGGTGAGCCTGGTCAAGCTGGTGGTGCCGGTCCTGATCGAGAGCGGGCAGTACGAGTACTCTTACCTGGGCATCAGCGGCGGGACGATCGCGCCGCAGGTGGCCGAGGCCATGGGCCTTCCGCGGAATCAGCGCGGCGCGCTGGTGGCCACGGTGACCCCGGGCGGCCCGGCGGATGAGGCGGGGCTCCGCGCCAGCAACGAGACCACCATCATCGATGGCATCCAGGCGCCCATGGGCGGCGACGTGATCGTGGCCATCGACGGCCAGGCCATCGCCGGCATGGACGACCTGATCCTCTACCTGGTCCGCGAGACGGTGCCTGGCGACAAGGCCACCCTCACCGTGCTGCGGGACGGCAAGAGCGTGGAGCTATCCGTGACCCTGGCCGCGCGCCCCAAGAGCTAACGCGCGCAACGAAAGAGGCCGGACGAGGTTTCCCTCGCCCGGCCTTTTGCATTTCTCGGCCCTGCCGGTCAGTCCAGCTTGAGCACGCGGATGGCGTTCTCCCGCGCGATCTTGGCCAGCGCCGTCTCGCTCAGGTTCAGGCCCATCAGGGTGTCCACGATGTCCACCCGCTGCCCCGGCGAGAGATAGTCGGTGGCGAAAAAGAGCTTGTCCTGGTGCCGCTCCAGGAACGAGCGGGCGAACTCGGGGTCGCGGGTCAGCGCATTGTTCGCCGACCCGGCGGAGAGGTCGCCGTAGAGGTTGGGGTACTGGCCCAAGAGGCGATCCGTGGCGCCGGTGGGGACCACCGGGCCCTTGGGATAGCCGCTCATCTCGGCGGCGGTGACGTTGGCCGAGACCTCGGACCAAAAGTGGGGGCCATGCCCGATAAAGAGGGTGTCCGGGTAAAGCCGCAGCATGTTCTCCAGGCCGGGGAAGCCCAGCCAGTCGCGGTTGATGTGCTGGTCAAAGTGAAAGACCATGGGCAGCCCCAGCTCGCCGCAGGCGGCAAAGAGCACCTGGTTCATCTTGTCGTCGATGGGGATGCCGGCCAGGTTCTCGCCAAAGCCCTTGCACCCCTGGGCGATGTACTCGCGCAGGATCGGGCGCGGGTCAAAATGGCCGGGGTAGCGCCGCCGCGGGTCGATGTTGCAGAACGGGATGAACCGGTCGGGATAGCGCCGCGCCACCTCCAGCACCTCGGAGGTGGTGACGTAATAGTCCAGCTCCTCGGCGCACTCGATGGGGAGCAGCACCGTCCGCTCGATCCCCAGCTCGTCCATCTTGGCGATCAGGTCCTCGGGCGTGGCCGGGGCGCGGTCCACCAGCAGCCGCCCGACGTGCATGTGGGTATCTATGAATCGCATGGTCGCTTAGCCCTTCTGGGCGCGATAGTGCTTGGCGGCCTTGGCGATGGCGCCGGCGATGTCGCGGGCGTCGTCCTCAGTCATGCCCTCGTTCCAGCTCATGGTAAAGGTGTGGGTCAGCACCTGCATGGTGCCGGGATAGTCCTTGCGGTCGTAGGTGATGCCCGGCCGCGCCTGGGGCAGCGTCCAGGGGATCCCCGACGTGCCAAAGGTCTTGCGCTCGGCGATGACCGGGTACTCAAAGACCGGGTTGGGGATGTAGCCGACGCCAAAGGGCGCGCCCTCGGCCCGGATCGCCTTGCCGAAATCGGCCGAGCTGACGCCCAGCGCCTTCTCGTCGATGGTGAAGGAGAAAATCCACCAGGTGGGGTTGGCGCCCGGGGTGATATAGGGCGGGTTCACGCCGGGGATCTCTTTCAGCAGCTTGGCGAGCAGCTCGGCGCTGCGGCGGCGGCGCGCCACGATCTCCCCGATCTTGCGCACCTGGGCCAGGCCCACGGCGCCTTGCAGCTCGGTGAGGCGATAGTTGGGGCCCAAGAACAGGTGGCCGCGATAGTCCGTGCCGGTGCGCGGCCAGCCCTTGTCCGCAAAGAGGCGGGCGCGATAGGCCAGGTCGTCGTCGTTGGTGATGACCATGCCGCCGTCGCCGGTGGTCATCTGCTTGGACTGCTGAAAGCTAAAGCAGCCCATGGTCCCCATGGTCCCGGCGGTGTGGCCCTTGTACTCGGACATGTGCGCCTGGGCGCAGTCCTCGATGACGATGAGGTTATGCTTTTTGGCCAGCGCCAGGATCGGGTCCATGTCGGCCATCTGCCCAAAGAGGTGGACGACGATGATGGCGCGGGTCTTGGGCGTGATCTGCTTGGCGATGGTCTCGGCGGTGATGATGCCGGTGCGGGGGTCCACGTCGGCAAAGATGGGGACCAGGTTGCACATCAGGATGCCGATGACCGTGCCCATGTCGGTGATGGTGGTGGTGATCACCTCGTCGCCGGGCTCCAGGTTCAGGGTGCCCATGGCCACGTGCAGCGCGGCGGTGCCCGAGGTGGCGGCGATGGCGTGCTTGGCGCCGTAAATCGCGGCGAACTCGGCCTCCAGCTTGGCGACCTTGGTGCCGCCCACGCGGTTGAGCTTGCCCTCGCGGATCACTTCCGTCAGCAGGGCGATCTCTTCGTCGCCCAGCATGCGGCCGCTGGCATTGCCCACCGAGGGAAAGCTCTTGGTGCGGTAGGGCTGCCCGCCGTTGATCGCCAGAATCTCGTCGCTCATGTCGTTTCTCCTCCTCGCGGAATATCAGTATGCTTGGCTGCCTGGGCGGGGCGATTCGCTCCCGCCGAATGGATGGTCGCGCCCAAGTATAGGCTGATTTGCTTTCTCGTCCACTTTTGAGGCGGACGTTCAGCCTTGGGCGAGCGCGGCCAATTCGGCGCGGGCGGCGCGGGTCATCCCGGCCACCACCAGGTCGTAGGACTCGTCCATCATCGCGGCCAGCTCGTCCCACGGCACGCTGCCATCCAGCGCCACCGTGTTCCAATGGCGCTTGTTGAGGTGATAGCCGGCGGTCACCGTCGGATAGATGGCGCGCAAGAGCAGGGCGTGGTCCGGGTCGCACTTGAGCGAAAGGTGCGCCGGCCTCCCTTCCCAGGCGACCCCGGCGAACATTTTGTGCAGCACCTTGAAGACGAGGTAATCGGGGCCGAAGGGCGTCCCCTCCGACGTCCCCGGCTTGGCGAGCAGGTACGCGCGGACCTGCACCAAGGGGTCTTGTGGCATGATGTGGCCCTCCTGGAGACACGGCATCGATTCGGCTACTCCTCCGCCGCGCGCCCCGGCCCAACGGCGGGCAGCCCGGCGTCCACGGCCTTGGCCGCCGCCGCCGCGCGGGTGTGCACGCCCAGCTTGGCAAAGATGGCCTTCAGGTGGCGCTTGACCGTGTTGGGGGCGATCACCAGCGCCTCGGCGATCTCGCGGTTGGAGCGGCCCTGCGCCAGGAGCGCCAGCGTCTCGCGCTCTCGCGGGGTGAGCCCCTCCAGCGCGCCAGGCGGGCGGCTGCTGACGGCCTCCTGCACCGCCTCGATGAACCCCTTCCGGCTAAAGGCTCGCTTTTCCAGGCAGGCATAGACGTCGTATTCGGCATAGGCGCGCTCGATCTCGTCCGGGGTGGCCGCGCCGGTGACCACCAGCGTCGGCGTGCCGGAGGCGCGGGTGCTGGCCAGCAGCCGATATCCTGGCAACAGGCCCCCACGGGGGGCATCCCCCTCCAGCGCCAGGTCCACGATGGCGATATCGTACCTGGACCGGCGCAGGCGACCCAGCGCCTCGCCATAGCTGGCGCACAGCCGCGCCTGGTAACCGGCGTCGGCCAGCAGCTCGGCCAGGATGGAGCGCCAGCCAGCGTCGTCTTCCACCACCAGCGCCGCGCGGGCGGGGCGCTCCTCGGACGGCGGGGCGAGCGGGGGCGCGCCAGCGGGCGCCGCCTCGGCGGGGGGCGCGGCCAGCGCCCGGCCGATCACCTGGCGGAACTCGGCGCGGCGAAAGACCTCCTTGCGCAGCAGGGTGAAGGCGCCGTATTCGGAGAGCGCTTGCACCGCCAGCTCCACCGTGGCATAGCCGGTGAGCATCACCGTGGCGCAGCCGGGGTCGTGGCGGCGCACCGCCTCCAGCACGCGCAGCCCGTCCCGGTTGGTGTGGTCGGCCTCGCCCAGCGCCAGGTCCACCACGGCCACGCGGTGGGGCGCGCCGCGGATGGCGGCGATGGCCCCGTCCAGGCTCGCCGCCAGGTCCACCTCCAGCCCCAGGTCGCCCAGCAGCTCGGCAAGCAATTGCCGCCAGGAGCGGTCGTCCTCCACCACCAGCGCGCGCGGCGCCATCATCCCTCCTCGGCCACGGGCAGCCGCAGCCGGAAGGTCGTCCCGTGGGCGCCGTCGCTCTCCACCGCCACCGACCCGCCCATGCGCACCATCCACGTCTTGACCCACCAGAGGCCAAAGCCC
>JAAYEA010000193.1 GCA_012689325.1 Chloroflexota bacterium | reverse complement strand
TGGCCTGGATCATCCTGGCGTTGGGGGAGGCGGTGGTGGTCGGCTCGGCGGCCTATCTCTGGCCGGGCTGGAAACACGGCCGATGATGATCAGCGTCGAGGAGGCCCGCGGGTATTACCCCGAGGGCGACCCTGTACACGGGTTTGACCACGTCCTGCGGGTGCTGCGCCTGGTGGAGCGCATCGGCGCGGCGGAAGGCGCCGACCTGGAGGTGCTGCGAGCGGCGGCGCTGTTGCACGACGTGGCCCGGGCTGACGAGCTGACCACAGGCCGGTGCCATGCCCAGGCGGGGGCCGAGCGCGCGCGAGAGATTCTGGCCGGGCAGCCCAAGGCGGCGGCCGTGGTGGAGGCGATCCGCACCCATCGCTTTCGCGACAACAACCGCCCCACGACGCTGGAAGGGCAGATCCTCTACGACGCGGACAAGCTGGACGCCATCGGGGCCGTGGGCGTGGCGCGGGCCTATGCCATGGGCGGGCAGCGCGGGCAGGCGCTCTGGGCGCCGGTGACGGCGGCCTTTGCCCAACGCGAACGCGCCGCGGGATTGGCCGACCTCTCGCGCGAGGGCCACACGCCCGTGCACGAATACGTCTTTAAACTGTCCAAGCTGCGAGACACGCTCTTTACCGCCACAGCCAAGGCGCTGGCGGATGAGCGCCATCGCTTCATGGCCGAATACTATGCCAGACTGGAAGCTGAGGTAAAGGGAGAGCTATGAGCATGAATCGACCCAGGCCCACGAGCGGCTTCGCGCTTTTCCTGGAAAAGCTGATGAGCGGCGGGCGCAAGGCGGAGCAGGCCATCGCCGAGATCAAGGCCGAGATCACCTCGCCCACCGACGGGAGCCGCGTGCCCTATCGCGTGGCGTGCGAAGGGACGCATGCCGGCGTCGCGGAAAACATGGAGCTGTGGCTCATCGTCTATTGCGCCAATGTGCTGGAAGGCTCCGACGCTGAGGGGGCGGACCCGATCGCGGTCTTTTACCCGCAAGCTTCCCCCATCTTGCGGCTGCCAGGGGGGCTATGGCACTCGGCGATCTCGGTCGGGCCCAGCGAGCGCGAGAGCATGGGCAAGACCTACGATATCCTGCTCATCGCGACCCCGCGTGGGGCCACGCGGCAGATCACCAAGTACAACCAGGAGGCCTCGGCCCGCGGCAAATGGTCGGGCATGCTCCGGCTGCCCACTGGCGCGGCGGTGCTGGATACCATTACCGTCACCCGCAACTAGCGACGCGCGCCGTTCCCGCCCCGCCACGCTTCCGGCTGGGTCAGGCGGCGCACGCCAAGCTTTGCCGATAGAGCTCGGCCATGCGTTCGGCGTGGCCGAGCATTTCTTTCCTATCCCCCTGGTGATAGAGCACCTGATAGGCCGCTTGCGCCTCCTGCTGGCAGATGGCGTGATGCAGCGGGAAGAACTCGCGCTCCAGGAAGAGGGCGTACTCGACCATCTGGTGCGAGCCGTAAGCCCGAAAGCCCTCCCGCCGTCCCCCCGGCCCGGTGACGCTGCACGCCGCCGAGTAACCCTCTGCGATGGCTGCGAGCGCGCTGGCGCCCGTCCTTTCCTCGGCCAAGGCCAGCGTCCAATGGCAACCGTAGGTGTGCTCCACGCCGTGGCTGTCCGAATTGCCCACGATGGGCAGCCGGTGGCCCTGGAGCAACAGGTCCTGATAGCGCGCCACCGAAAGCAGGTTATCCTCGAACTCGACATCCCCCAGTAGCTCGATGGCGTCCAGGTCGCCATCGGCCACCATCTGGTCGTACAGCCGCGGATCGAGATGGTAGACGCGGCTGGCCACCCAGTACGGGTGGCAGAGGTAGGCCTTGCCGCCGTGGCGGTGGATCCTGTCGAGGGCCCAGCGCATCGGCGCGTACTCGGCCGCCGTGAGCCCTGGCGCCAGCGGACGCTGCGCCAGCGCGGCCTCTGCCTGCGCCACCTCGGCCTGGCCCGCCTCCGAGTTGAAGCGGTCCATTACCGCTGCCGACGCGCCGATGGAGAGCATGTGCCAGGTGGGAAAGGAGAGCTCTTCCCCGGGCAGCCCGAGCAGGTTCAACCCCAGCGCCCCGGCGCCCGAGATCGCCTCCAGGGTGGGGGTGTAGCGGTTATGGTCGGTGATCGCCAGCAGGTCCAGCCCCAGCTCGCGGCCGCGGATGGCCATCTCGGTGGGAGATTGCCGCCCATCGGAGTAGTAGGTATGGGTGTGGAAATCGCAACGCAGGGGGATGCGGCGCGCCAGCCCTTCGGGCAGGGCAAAAAGGTGTCCGGTCATGACTGGCCGCTGGGCGGTTGGCGCGAAGAGGTCGAGCAGATATTCGCCGGGCAG
Organism: Chloroflexota bacterium; assembly: GCA_012689325.1. Classification (GTDB taxonomy): domain Bacteria; phylum Chloroflexota; class Anaerolineae; order JAAYEA01; family JAAYEA01; genus JAAYEA01. The sequence continues at coordinate 8,791 of JAAYEA010000193.1, read as the reverse complement.
CGGGAATCGCTCGGACCAGCGCGCCGCGCCGGTATCATCGGCGGCCAGCTCGCGCTCCCAGAGGTGCGGCGGCTTGTGCATGGAGGTGCCGCGCAGCACATAGGCTCGGCCCGGCTCCAGGCCGGTCACTTGTATCTTGGTCTCGCGGTCGATAGCGGTGACCAGGGGAAAAAGGGTATGGCGGCTTTCCACGATCGTCTCCTTGCGCAGGGATCGGATGCGGCTCGAGGGCGGCCGCTAATCGGCGGGGTTGGGGCTGGCGCCGGCGCTTTCCAGCATGGCGGCGAATTCGCTGAGCACCATCGCCGTGGCCCCCCAGACCTTGTGGCCCAGCAGGTCAAAGAAGGGAACCTCCACCTCGCGCCCGCGGAGGGTCCAGGTCTCGACCTGGCGCAACGCGGGGTCCAGCAGCGCCGCGAGGGGAACCCGGAGCAGTTGCGCGACCTCATCGCGGGAGGGCCGGAAGGCGGGCTGGCTAGCGACATAGGCCACGTAAGGGCGCAGCTCATAATGGCTCGGCGCGATATAGAGGCCGGTCAGCTCGCCCAGCAGCTCCGCCCCCGCCAGCGAGATGCCCAGCTCTTCCTCTGCTTCGCGCAGGGCCGTCTGGGCCAGCGAGGCGTCGGCCTTCTCCCAGGCGCCTCCCGGCAGCGAGACCTGGCCCTTGTGGTGGGCCACGGTGTCGGTGCGCACCGTGAGTACAAAAGATAGCGTGGCGTCTTGCGGGTAGAGGAGGATCAGCACGGCGCTGAGGCGCGGCGGCCCGGCATAGTCGAAATCCCCGGGCCGCGAGCGGGGCCGGGTGGACATGGCCGACTGAGCGGCCTCGCCGGGCCGGGGGCCGGCCATGGCCCGGCGCACCACGGCGATGGCGAGATGCTGCGGGTCGCTTCCCGGCGCCGCTGCCCCTGGCGGGTCAGGCGCTAGAGCAGGGCGTAGATCAGCCATGCGGCCAGCACCACGAAAAGGATCGCCGTGACCAGCTTGATGGTGGCGGTTCGGGTCTGCAGAAAGCGCGTCAGTTGGTTGGTAGTGGTGCCATAGTAGGCCAGCACGAACACCGCGATAAGCGGCAGGATGAAGAACAGGTTATAGAGCACCAGGTAAGCAAAGGCCTTGACCCGCAGCTCTGGCACGCTGAGCACAAAGATGATGGTGGGCAGGTAGACCTGGCCGGTGCAGGCCAACTCGATGATCGAGATGACCGCGCCGGTGACGAACGCGATGGGCACGTAGGACTTGGACCCTTGCCCCTCCCGGATGACCTTGTTGATGCGTTGGCGCAGCACCTTGGGCAGGCTGAGCGCCATGTCCTGTATCTTGCCCTGGCGTGCTTTGAGGTAATCGCGCACGCTCAGGATGGCCAGCACGATGCACAGCACAGCGGTGAGGCCATAGACCCAGCGGCCGATCTTGGCGAGAAAGTCGAAAGCGCTCAACACCTTGGAGAGGCCCAGCCCCACCGCCAGGTAGGTGAGGAACACGCCAAGGGCAAAGGCGCCGCCGACCCACAGGATTTCGCGCCCCTTACGCCCGCTAAAGGAGAGGTACGAGATGAAAAAGATCAGCGTCGTGAAGGCGCAGGGGTTCAGGCCATCGCCCAGCCCGGCCAGCAGGATGGTCAGCACGCCCAGGGAGCGAAAGCGGTCGATGATGCTGCCTTTGGCCTGACTTGGATCAAAACCCTCCCAGGTCTTGGGCGCGCCACTGAGCAGGTATTTCTTGAGCGTCGCTTCCAGGCTGTCCATATAGATCGCGTCGTCCACCAGGGCGTCGTCGCCGACAAAGATCGCCGGGGCCACCAGCCGCTTCTCCTCGGGCACGTTGGCGCGTTCGCCCAGCCACTCGACCAGCGCCGCCTCGGCCTTGACGTCGAAGGTGGTAATCACTACCTGGGAGTAGCGGTTCTGCATAAAGTTGAGCAAGAGCTGCACGCGGTCGCATTCCTGGCAGCCTGGCTGGAAAAAGTAGGCTAGGTGGATGGGCGGCAAGTTGGCGGCGGCAGGGGTCTTGCCGCTGGCGGGCGTCAGGCTGGCCGCGGGAGCGGCGGTGCGCGGCGCGGGCGCGTCATGCCGGAAGCCCAACTGGTACTCGAACCCGGCCAGGACCGGGGCCATCTCGACATAATCCACGCCGCCCTCGGCAAAGTAGCGTTGGATGGTGGCCTCGGCTTGGGCGGGAATCTGTACCGCGCCGATCATGACCGTGTCCCCGATGATCAGGGTGGGGACGCCGTAGGTCTTTTTCTCCTTGAGCAGCGCCTCCAACAGCCGGCTAAAGGCCTCATACGCGGCATCCGAGGTGACGTCCACGAGCTGGATTTGGAGCGCGGCGCCATAGCGCTGCTTGAGGGTGGGCATATAGTTGTCGATGATCTCGGCGCAATGGCTGCAGGTGGGCATGTAGAACAGCACGCCCTGGACCGTGCCGGAGACGCCTTGCTGGTATCCGGCCATGGCGTTTTTCGCCAGGTCGGTGAGCTCGACGCCGCCTTGGGCCAAATAGTCGTCGATGGTCTTTTCCAGGTCGAGCTTGATCGAGTTGGCGCCCAAAAAGACGTCCATGCCGATGAACAGCTCGGGGATCGCCGTCTGCTCGGCGGGGATGCCATAGGCTTGTTCCATGGCGAGGAGCAAGCGGAGGTTGGCCGGCTCCGAGGTGTCGAAGAGCATGATATCGGCTTTGGCCCCGTACTTGGCCTTGAGCTGGGGGACAAAGCTGCTGACCACGTCACCGCAACTTGGGCAGGGGTTAGAATAGAACAGCAGCATGCGCGCCACCGGGTCCGGGGCGGCCAGCGCGGCGGCAGCCTCGCCGGAGCTGGGACGTGCCAGCTCTCGGGCCTGGGCTGGACCGGCCACAAAGGCAAGCAGCAGCACCACAAGCAAGCAGGTTGCGATGATCCAGCGGCGATGATCCAGGTTCATAGAGCCTCCGCGCAGAAATGCCATTCGCAACGATACAACATTTCGAGGCTTTTGTCAATTTCGGGAAAAAAAGAGGGCTGTCCGCAGCCGCGAACAGCCCTCCCAGGACCGGTATGTAGCGAGCAGGGCGCCTAGGCCAGCTTGACGTCCTTGGCGCTCTCCCACAGCCCGTGGATGTTGCAGAAGGACAGGGCGTGCAGGGTGCCGGCCTTGTTGACCTTCATGGCGACGGCCACGACCGGGTCGGTGTAGACCGGGCCCTGGTTAGCTCCCGCCACCGCCTCGCCATGGGCGGAAAACTCGAAGCGGCCCACCTCGTAGGAAAACTTGTCACCTTCCGGCTGGAAGAAGAGCTGTATCCAACTGATGTGGTGCTCCGTGGTGTTGGGGTGGGCGATCTCTTTGCCGATGCTGCACTTGACCTCAAAGGCCTGCCCCGCGGTCACGGTGTCCGGGCACTCGATCACCGGCACGTGCTTTTCCTTTTTCCAATCCGCGCTCTGAATGCGTTCTCCCAAAGTAGCCATGTGGTTACCTCCCTTGTTGGTTGCTGATCAGGTTTTTACTCGATGGCATAGATGGCGTCGGGGCGCTTGACGCGCAACGCCAGGCTCTCCATGACCCGGAAGACATGCTCCATGCCCGCGGGGCCAAGGTAGGCGGTGACCAGATCCTGGGCCACGGCCAGGTCGAGGTTCTCCACACCCTGGGAGATGACCAGGGCCTGGTTGCCCTTCAGGGCGGGCGTCTGGTACACGCCGCCGCTGGCCAGTTCCTTCACCTGCTTGATCTCCAGAAGGCCCATCTGCTCCGCCATGGGGCGGTGCAGCAGCGCATAGACGGCTGGGCTGACCACGACCGCGTAGGGGCCAAAGAAGCCCTTCTCCGCGAGGGCGCCGGTCGCGTTCACCAGGGCGGCGAACACGGCCCCTGGCTTGGCCCAGGCGGTCTCTTCGACCTTCGCGCCTGCCTGGTCAAAGAGTTCGCCAAAGATCATCTCGTCCTCTTTGCGGGCGACCATGGCGGCGGACGCAGCCGCGGGGCTGATATCCAGGGGCCAGCCGAGTTGCTTGGCCTGCGCCATATCCCGCCATTGCATCACAAAGTCCTTGTGCAGCAAGGGCAGCTCGAGGATGCCGCGCTGGGCCACGTCGACGGCGTCGCAATCGCCGCCGCAGCACTCATCGCCTTCGTTACAGCACTCGCCTTCCTTGTCGCAGCACTCGTCATCCTTGCCGCCGCAGCAGTCGCCGGCGCTGGAATGCAGGCAAGCAGGGGTGACGTGATACTGGTTCACGGGCACGGTCTGAAAGCCGGCGCCCAATGGGCCAAATATCTCGATCAGGCGGCGCCCCACCAGCAGCTTTTTCGCAGTTGCGACGACCACGCCATCGATAGCTGCCCACTCTTCGGCGCTCAGAGGCGCATCACCACGCATCAAGAAATCTTCCATGTTTTCCTCCCTCTCGCTCGGTAAGACAAGCTAGTCCTGTTTTTGGCCAAATAGGCTGCCCACGGTGGGCGGCTGGGGTGCGCTGGGCGCTGCTGGCTTTTCCTCCGGCGGCGCCGACTCCTTCTCCTGGGCCTCAACCTCTTCCAGTAGATCGCCAAAGAGCTCGATGTGATAGATCTCGTGGTCGCGGATGCGCGTCACGAGGTCCTTCAAGCCGGGGTCCTCGATCTCGGGGATCTGGCGGCTATAGGCGGCGGTGACCATGCGCTCGACCTTGATGTCCGCCTCGAGCATCTCTTCCGGATCGTCCGGTAGCTCCAGCCCGGTGTGCTCGATCTCGGGGGTGCCGCCGATGCCCTCCATCTCTTCGGAGAGCCAGCCCAGGTGCTGCATCTCGTTGATGGCCTGCATTTCGAGCTCGTTGCCGATCTCGCAATCGGGCATCATGAAGCGGTGGTACAGGTATTGCAGGATGACGGTGTACTCGTGCTGGATGCCCTCGTGCAGGATGGCCGCGAGGCGCGCCGGCGGCCCCGCGGGCTTGGCCTCGGCTGCGGGCGCCTCGGCGGGCGCGGCCTCGGCCATGGCCCCCGCCTTGTCCACAAAGTGGACGAAATCCCCGTGGTGCGACTCCTCGTCGGAGAGGATGCGGGAGAGCAGCCGCTGAATCTTGGGATCGGGGATGGCCTCGATGTGCTGGCGATAGAGGTTGATGGCATCCACTTCGGCCTGGACGTCGGCGCGCATGTTTTGCACCACATCATCGGTGATGCCCGTGAACGCGCCGCGCTCCATGCTGGGCTTGCCTCCCAGCTCCACGATGGTCTCGGCCACCCAATCAAAGTGGCGCATCTCTTCGCGGGCGATGGCCTCGATCTCGGCGGCCAGCTCGCCCTCGCCCATGGCGTAGGCATGTCGCAGGTACTGGACGATGGCCATGAGCTCGCCCTTCAGGTCCTCTTGCAGCAGGGCGATGATCTCTGCGTTTGTCATTTCCACCTCCTTTGGCGCCCGGCTCAGGGCGCTCCCGGCTCGTTGCGCCGGGGCTTACATCTCTTGGATAAAGCCCTTCTCGAACTCGTCACGCAACAACTGCGCGTGGTGCTCCTCTTCCTTCATCAGGAACTCGAACAGGTCGCGCAGGGAAGTATCGGCCACGATCTCTAGCGCATCGCGGTAGAACTCGTAGGCTTTTTGCTCGCGGTCGATGGCCTCGCGCCAGGCCTGATCCAGGGGCGTATGCTTGTTGATGGTCATGGTTACTTCCTTATTCCTCTAGTTTGGTGAACATGTCCTTGCCTGCGCCGCACATGGGACAGGTCCAATCGCTGGGCAGCGATTCGAAGGACGTGCCCGCGGGTATGTTAGCCTCCGGGTCGCCCCGGGCGGGATCATACACGTAACCGCAGATGCTGCACTCGTATCGAGAGGCGGGCGATTGGGCGCTGGCCAGCAAGGCCCGAAAATCCAGATCCCCTGCCCCCAGGTTATCGGCATACGCCGAAAGGTCCACGGCGCCCTTGATCAACTTGGTGATCGGGACCACGTTGCGCTTGTCGCCCAGCAGGATCGAGCCGATCAGCTTTTTCTCGCGCAGCACGAGCTTGCGATAGATGCCCCGGTCGTGGTCCTCAAAGCGCACATAGACGCAGCTCTCATCCTCGACGTTGGCCTGGCCGATGCAGGTCAGGTCGATATCGGCCACTTTGAGCGTGGTGGATGGCACGGTACCCTTGTAAGGCTCGGTCGCCACCCCGGCCATGCGCAATGCCGCCACCTGGGCCTGCTCGATGGCCGCCGGGATGATGCCATAGACCTGCCCGTCGAATTCGGCGCAATCGCCCGCGGCATAGATATCCGGCTGGCTGGTCTCCAACCACTGGTTGACGACGATGCCCCGCTTCACGGCCAGCCCAGCCTGGGCGGCGAGCTCCACATTGCCGCGGATGCCGGTGGAGACGACTACCAGCTCGCAGGGGATGGTCTCGCCGTTCTGCAGCTCCACCCCGCTGACCTTGCCGTCGCCGGCGATGGCCTTGGTGATCGCTCCCGTCTGGACCTGGATGCCCAGGTGCTCAAAGGTCTCCTGAAACATGGCCGAGCCGGGCGCGTCCAGTTGCCGCGGCAGCAAACGCGGGAAGGCCTCGATGACGGTGACATCGAGCCCCAGCTCCTTGAGGCTATGCGCCGTCTCCAGCCCCAGCAGCCCGCCGCCGATGACGGCGGCCCGGCGCGCCTGGGCGGCGTAGCGCCGGATCGCCAGGGCGTCGTCCAGATCATGCAGGGCAAAGACCCCTGCCTGGTCCGCGCCCGGGATGGGCGGGATGAACGAGTGCCCGCCGGTGGCCAGCAGCAGCCGATCATAGTTGATCGCCTGGCCGTTGGCGAGGATCACGTGCTTGGCCGCGGGCTCCAGGGCCTGGACCGGGCTGTCCAAATGGACCTGAATGCCTTGCTCGACGTACCACTGCTCGGGATAGAACTGGATATCGGGCTGGCTCTTGTGCCCGGCCAGCAGGGCGGGCAATTGCCAGCGGTTATAGTAGGGGTACCGCTCCGCGGCATAGACCGCGATCTCGCCGTCGGGATCGTTCTGGACGAGGGTTTTGGCGGCATTGATGCCTGCTACGCCGTTGCCGACGATGAGGTACCTGGTGTGCATGAAGGCTTCCTATCGCTGTAAGGCCTCGCATGGCGCGCTTGTTTCCAAGGATATGCCATGCGAGGCTGATGGTCGCTAATCTAATCCGATCTCGTCGGCCTATTTGACCTCGGAGAACATGTCCTTGCTTGCGCCGCACTCGGGGCAAACCCAATCGTCTGGCAGCTTTTCGAACGGGGTGCCGGGGGCCACGCCATTATCGGGATCGCCCTTCGCCGGATCATAGATGTAGCCGCAGACTTCGCATTCCCACTTGGACATGATGAACAGCCTCCCTCTTTGGTGATCCTAGAAATCTTGATAGACGACCTGGTCGTAGACGCTCTGCACTTTGTTCTTGTGCTTGGACTCTTCGTTGGCCAGGAAAACAAAGATCGGACGCGCCTCATCCGAGACCAGCTCGGACATCTTGGTGTAAAAGTCGAACGACGCTTGCTCGCGCTTGATGGCCACCGCCAGGGCGTCCTGAAAGTCGGATTTGCTGGTCAACTGGGCCGGCATGATGTGCTCGCCGATCTTGAGATCGACGACTTGCTCGGGCTTGCCGGCGGGCACGGCCCAACGCGGTCCCTTCTTCAGGATGCTCTCCAGCTTGGCCTTGTGGCCCTCTTCCTCTTTCGCCAGGTCGCGCAGGATGGTCTTGGCCTGCTCGGACTTGACCACGCCCAGGGCCGTGGTGTAAAAGGCCAGCGCCTCTTCCTCGAACCGAATCGCTTGCTTGATGATATCTTTAAAGGCCATCTAGGGTCCTCCCTGTGCCGAGTTGATCATATTATGCGCGAATATCGGCTTTTTGACAAGTATCTGTTTCGCAAATCGAGCAGGAAACGAGGCCAATCCGCACGCGGATCAGCCTCTGATGAGGGCGGCGGGGACTAGCCGCCGAGGTAGGCGATGATCGCTTTCATAAAGGCGGGCAGATCGCCGGGCTTGCGCGAGGTGACCATATTGCCATCCACCACCACTTCCTGGTCGATCCAGGTGGCGCCGGCGTTGATCATGTCGTCCTTGATCGCGGGGGTGCTGGTGACGGTCTTGCCCTTGAGGATGCCCGCGGACACGAACACCCAGCCGGCGTGGCAGATGGCGGCGACCACCTTGCCCTCCGCGTTCAGCTCGCGCACGAGCCTGAGCAGGGCCGGGTAGCGGCGCATGCGGTCCGGGGCAAAACCGCCGGGAACCACCACGCCATCGTAATCCGCCGCCTTGACGGCATCGGCGCTCACGTCCACCTTGATGGGGTAGCCGTGCTTGCTGAGATAGCTATCGGCGCTGCCGGTGCCGACGATATCGACCTTGGCTCCCGCCTCGATCAGGCGCAGCCAGGGGTACAAGAGCTCCAGATCCTCATAGTCATTCTCGGCCAGAACGGCGATACGCTTTCCTTCCAGGCTCATCTTGGCTCTCCTTTGGCACTTTGCCAGTGATTTATAGGGCATGCTACAATGATTCTCGTGCGATCTCTTGCTCGGGACGGCCGGCCGGGCTGGCCGGGTCGCGCTCGCGGCAGGCTTGGCATAGGCCGTAGAACTCGATGTGGTGGCCGGCGATGGCATACGAGGTGCTGCGCGCCGCCTCGGCCTCCAGCGCCGCTTGCGACGGCATCGGCACGTCCGCCACCTGGCCGCAGCGCTGGCAGACGACGTGATAGTGCGGCTGGGAGGCGTCATCGTAGCGCGCTTGGCCGCCGTGGCAGTGGAACTGGCGCACCAGCCCGGCCTGGGCCAGCACGTCCAGGGTGCGATAGAC
>JAAYEA010000192.1 GCA_012689325.1 Chloroflexota bacterium | reverse complement strand
TGGCCAACGGCGTGCGCTATGGCGACGAGGTGGTCAAGGCGGCCACTTCCCGCGCCTTTGACCCGAGCCGCCCCGCCGGGCCCGCGCCGCGGCTGGAGCCCGCCGACGGGTGGCTATTGGGATTGTTGTTGTTGGGGACCGTGGGAGTGCTCTGGCGTTGAGCTGGATGGAGAAGGCCATGCCGAGATTCGATCACTTCAGTTGGCTGGCGCCGCATTACGACCGGGCCTTTCGGGCGCCGGACCTCGCGCGGCTCGATGAGCTGCTGGCGCTGCCCGCGCCGGGGCGGCTGCTGGACGTGGGCGGCGGCACGGGGAGGATCAGCCAGCACCTGCGGGACCGGGCGGGGCAGGTGATCGTGCTGGACGAGTCGGAGGGGATGCTGCGCGAGGCGCGAGCCAAGGGTCTGCCCGTCACGCGGGCCCACGCGGAGCGGCTCCCTTTCCCCGACGGGTCCATGGACCGGGTGCTGATGGTGGACGCCTTCCACCACCTGGCGGACGCGCCGCAGGCGCTGTCCGAGTTGTGCCGCATCCTGGCCGCGCCGGATGGCGACGGGCGCCCCGGCGGGCGACTGGTGATCGAGGAGCCGGACATCGCCGGGTGGCGGATCAAGGGGATCGCGCTGGCGGAGCGGCTCTTGGGGATGCGCAGCCGCTTTTACCGCGCCGAGGAGCTGGTGCGGCTGCTGGGCCATTGCCCCGTCCGCGTGGAGGTCCGGCGCGCGGGCGAGAACTTTTGGGTCATCGCCGATCGAGAGGGATAAAAGGACCGGCGAGGAGATCCCCCCTGGCCCCCCTTATGAAGGGGGGCAGGAGGGATTCCCGGCCGGTGGCGGTTCTTTCAGAACGGCGCCCCCAAGGACGGGCGCTACTTTTTCGGCTTCCAGACCTTCCAGACGTTGCCGACCAGGTCCGGGCCCGGCTTGAGGGTGGGATCGCCGGGGTGCCAATCGGCGGGCATGACTTCGGCGCCGCCGGTGGCGCGGACGTGCTGGTAGGCCTTGACTTGGCGGATGAACTCGTTGATATTGCGGCCCACGGGCGGGGTCATGACTTCCATCGCCACGATCACGCCATCGGGATCGACCAGGAAGCGGCCGCGGATGTTCACGCCGGCCTCTTCGTCATGGACCCCATAGGCGGTGCCAATGGCGCCGGTCTGATCGGAGCCCATGGCCCAGGGGATGCCGCCTTCGACCATCTTGCTCAGCTCGGTTTCGTTCCAGATCTTGTGGGAGAACTGGCTATCGGTGCTCAGGGAGATCACCTGGACGTCCAGCGCTTGCAGCTCATCATAGTGTACGGCGACCGCCGACAGTTCGGTCGGTCAGACAAAGGTGAAATCACCCGGATAGAAGCACACCATCACCCAATGCCCACGAAAATCGGATAGCTTGACCTTCCCGAACTTGCCGCCCTTGTAGCAATTCGCCACGAAATCCGGGGCGGGCTTGCCCACGCGCGCCAATGGCGCCATCTTGACCTCCTGTTTGGTTTCTGGTGCGGCCGCGGCGGGCGCTGCCTTTTCGACCAGGCCGCCTGCCGGTTGGACGCACTTGACCGGTTGCTCGCTCATAGACAATCCTCCTTTGGCGTGTCCCCCGTTCCGGCGCGGGCCGAGCACCCGCGCGAGAACTGACTACGGGACCAGTATAGCGTAACCGGTGAGTAATGTCAATTCATGGATCGCGAGATAAGCGACTTGACAAGATGTTTGGTTCGTGATACCATCCTGCCAAACCCGTCAGGGAAAAGGGAGGTAAGGTAGGATGGCGAACATTATCGAGGCCGCACGGCCGCTGGCAGAGATGCAACCCAAGCACAAGTTTTTCGTCGGCATCGACTCGGATGGGTGTGCCTTCGACACCATGGAGATCAAGCACAAGGAATGCTTCACCCCCAACATTATCAACATCTGGGGGCTGCAAGCGGTCTCCAAGTACGCCCGCGAGGCATCGGAATTCGTCAACCTGTATAGCAAGTTCCGCGGCATCAACCGCTGGCCGGCGCTGGTGATGGTCTTTGACCTGCTGCGCGAGCGCAAAGAGGTCCAGGGCCGCCACGTCGCCATCCCCGAGGCGAACAAGATCCGCGCGTTTATGAAGTCGGGCTTCCCCACCAGCAACGACGGGCTGGTCGCCTACATGAAGCAGAACCCGGACCCGGAGCTGGAGCGGGCGCTCAAGTGGAGCGAGGCCGTGAACGCCACCATCGCCGACATGGTCCACGGCGTCCCGCCGTTCCCCTACGTCACCGAGAGCCTGCAGTTCCTGCAAAAGACCGCCGACGTCATCGTGGTCTCCGCCACCCCCACCGAGGCGCTCAACCGCGAGTGGGTGGAGCACGGCATCGACAAGTATGTGGGGATCATCGCCGGGCAAGAGATGGGCACCAAGGCCGAGCACCTGGGCCTGGCCGCCAAGAACAAGTACGAGTCCACCCATATCCTGATGGTGGGCGATGCCCCGGGCGATTTCAAGGCCGCGCGGGCCAATAACGCCCTGTTCTTCCCCATCAACCCCGGGCACGAAGAGGAGAGCTGGCAGCGGTTCTATGAGGAAGCGATGCATCGGTTCCTCAACGAGACCTACGCCGGCGCGTACGAGGCGGGCTTGATCGCCGAGTTCGACAAGCTCCTCCCCGAGACGCCGCCCTGGAAAAAGTAACCCTGACCCACTGGCGGGTCATGGCCATCGGGCCATGGCCCGCTATCTGTGTGCCGCGCAAGAGCCCCCACCCCCCTCGCCGACATTCCATGTCGCCCCCTCCCCCAAGGCATTGGGGGAGAGGGGGCGGATTTGACGGCAAGGGCCACGTTGTGCCATAATGGAGGCGTGGTGTTTTCGGCGATGCTCGCCCTTCCCCACGGGGAGCGGCTAAACATGAACGAACAAAGGAGAGTGTAGAATGGCAGCGAAAGCGGATATCGGCCTGATCGGCATGGCCGTGATGGGCCAGAACCTGGCGCTCAACATGAATGACCACGGCTACACCGTGGCGGTCTGGAACCGGACCACCTCCCGCGTGGACGAGTTCCTCGCGGGCCCGGCCAAGGGCACCAAGATCGTCCCCACCCACACCATGGAAGAGCTGGCCGCCGCCCTGAAAAAGCCCCGCCGCATCATGATGATGGTGCAGGCCGGCAAGGCGGTGGACGAGACCATCGAGGCGCTGCTGCCCCATTTGGAGGCGGGCGATATCCTCATCGACGGCGGCAACTCGAACTATGACGACACCATCCGCCGCACCGCTTATGTCGAGTCCAAGGGCCTGCTCTACATCGGCACCGGCGTCTCCGGCGGCGAAGAGGGCGCGCGCACCGGCCCCGCCATCATGCCCGGCGGCTCCCCCGCGGCCTGGCCGCACGTCAAGAGCATCCTCCAGGACATCTCGGCCAAGGTCGAGGGCGTGCCCTGCTGCGATTGGATCGGCGAGAACGGCGCCGGCCACTATGTCAAGATGGTCCACAACGGCATCGAGTACGGCGACATGCAGCTCATCTGCGAGTCCTACCAGCTCATGAAGGAAGCGCTGGGCATGTCCCACGACGAGATGCAAAAGACCTTTGCCAAGTGGAACAAGGGCAAGCTGGATTCCTACCTGATCGAGATCACCGCCGACATTTTGGGGATGAAGGACGAGGACGGCAGCCCGTTGGTGGAAAAGATCCTGGACACCGCCGGCCAAAAGGGCACCGGCAAGTGGACCGCCATCTCGGCGCTGGACATGGGCATCCCCCTCACCCTGATCGCGGAGGCGGTTTTCGCCCGTTGCCTCTCCAGCCTGAAGGACGAGCGCGTGGCGGCCAGCAAGGTCCTGAGCGGCCCCTCGGGCACGATCACCCGCGGCAAGCGGGCCTTCCTCCAGGACATCCACGACGCCCTCTATGCCTCCAAGATCTGCTCCTACGCCCAGGGCTACATGCTGATGCGCGCGGCGGCCAAAGAGTACAAGTGGAACCTCAACTATGGCGGCGTGGCGACCATCTGGCGCGGCGGCTGCATCATCCGCTCCGTCTTTTTGGGCAAGATCAAGGAAGCCTACGACAAGAACCCCGCCCTCAGCAACCTGCTGGTGGACGACTATTTCAAGGGCGAGGTGGAGAACGCGCAGGCGGCCTGGCGGCGGGTCATCGCCAGGGCCGTAGAGCTGGGCATCCCCGTCCCGACCATGTCCAGCGCGCTGGCCTTCTTTGACGGCTATCGGCGCGAGAGCCTGCCGCAGAACCTGCTCCAGGCGCAGCGCGACTATTTCGGCGCCCACACCTACGAGCGCGTGGACAAGCCCCGCGGCCAGTTCTTCCACACCAACTGGACCGGCACCGGCGGCGATGTGACCGCGCACACGTATACGGTCTAGGAAGAAAACCAGACCCTAAAGGTTTCGGAAAACCTTTAGGGTCTCTTGTTCACGACAGGAGGAACCTATGGCAAGACCCAAGAACGTCGTCGTCGCGCAGTCGGGCGGCCCTTCGCCGGTGATCAACAGCTCGCTGCGTGGCGTGGTGGAGACCTGCCGCGAGATGCCGGACAAGTTCGGCAAGGTCTACGCGGGCTATCATGGCATCGAGGGCGTGCTCCGGGAGGAGCTGCTGGACCTCTCCGGCCAGAACCCGGAAGAGATCGCCCTCTTGCGCAACACCCCGGCCGCCGGCTCCATCGGCACCTGCCGGTACAAGCTCAAGCCGAACCAGACCAGAGATTTCGACCGGGTCATGGACGTGCTGCGGGCCCACGATGTCGGCTATTTCTTCTACATTGGCGGGAACGACTCGATGGACACCGCCGCCAAGGTCGCCAAGCTGGGCCAGGAGCGCGGGCTCGAGCTGGTGGGCGTCGGCGTGCCCAAGACCATCGATAACGATGTGGGCGATAGCGAGTTCAAGATCATCGACCACACCCCCGGCTATGGCAGCGTGGCCCGCTATTGGGCCTACATGGTCCAGAACGCCAACGAGGAGAACGCCGGCTCCAGCCCCGCCGACCCGGTGCTGGTGCTGCAAGCGATGGGCCGCAAGATCGGCTTTATCCCCGCGGCGGCCCGGCTGGGCGACCCCAACCGCGAGATGCCGCTGTTGATCCTCACCCGCGAGTCGGGGCTGACGCTGGAAGCGGTGGCCGATCACGTGAACGGCCTGCTCAAGAGCCGCGGCCGCGCCATCGTGGTGATCAGCGAGGGCTTTGACGTGGGCGACATCGGCGAGCGCAAGGACTCGTTCGGGCACACCATGTTCTCGGCCAGCGAGAGCACGGTGGAGCAGATCGTGGTCAATTACCTGAACAGCGTGGGCCTGGCCGCCCGGGGCTCGGCGCGGGGCAACGTGCCCGGCACCGATCAGCGCCACAACATGATCTATGCCTCCACGGTGGACCTGGACGAGGCGTACCTGGTGGGCCGGCAGGCGGTGAGCATCGCCGCGACGGAGGGGTCGGGCTATATGGCCACGATCCTGCGCGAGCCGGGGAGCTGCTACCGCGTACGTTATGACAAGGTCCCGCTGGAGCTGGTGGCCAACTCGGAGCGCACCTTCCCCAAGGCGTGGATCACGCCGGACAAGGTGGACGTCACCGACGATTTCGTGCGCTATGCCATGCCGCTCATCGGCAATGACTGGCCCAGCATCCCGCTCATCGGCGGCCTGCAGCGCTATGCCCGGCTCGAGATGAAATTCGCCGAGCAAAAGCTGCCCAAGTACGAGCCGCAGGCCTACTAGGGGCATAAAGGAGATTCACATGGTCATCGGATACGGCAGCAACAAGATCGCGCTTTCGGAGAGCAAGGCGAGAAGCATCATGGCCAAGGCGCTGGCCACCCTCCCGGTGGACGGCAAGAAGGTCTTGATCCTGATCCCGGACCGGACCCGCACCGCGCCCATGCCGCTGTTCTTCAAGCTCTTTTACGAGCTGCTGGGCGACCGCGTCGCCAAGCTCGACTATTTGGTGGCGCTGGGCACCCACTCGCCGCTGGACGAGGCGGGCATGACGGCGCTGGTGGGCGTCGGCGAGGCCGAGCGCAAGGCCAAATACCCCAAGGTCACGCTGCACAACCACCGCTGGGACCTGCCCGACACCTTTAAGCGGATCGGCGTCATCACCAAGGCCGAGACGAACCAGATCACCGGCGGGCTCCTTTCGGCGGACGTGCCGGTGGAGCTGAACAAGCTGATCTTTGACTATGACCAGCTCATCATCTGCGGCCCCACCTTTCCGCACGAGGTGGTGGGCTTTTCCGGGGGCTACAAGTACCTCTTCCCCGGCATCGCCGGCCCGGATATCATCAACTTTTTCCACTGGCTGGGCGCGCTGCTCACCAGCACCAAGATCATCGGCCACAAGGTCACGCCGGTGCGCGATGTGCTCAACATCGCCGCCGAGTTCATCACGGTGCCCACCTACTGCTTCAGCTTTGCCATGAAGGGCAACAAGATGATGGGGCTCTTTGCCGGGCACCCCAAGGAGACCTATGACAAGGCGGCGGACCTCTCCGCCGAGCTGAACGTGATCTATGTGGACAAGCCGTTCAAGAAGGTGCTGTCCATGGCCGCCGAGATGTACGACGACATCTGGACCGCCGCCAAGGCGATGTACAAGCTGGAGCCGGCGGTGGAGGATGGCGGCGAGCTGATCATCTATGCGCCGCACGTCACCGAGATCTCGTACACCCACGGCAAGGTGCTGGATCAGGTCGGCTACCACTGCATCGACTTTTTCCTGAAGCAGTGGGACAAATACTGTGGCTTCCCCGGCGGCGTGCTGGCCCATTCCACCCACGTCAAGGGGAGCGGGACCTACGAGAATGG
Organism: Chloroflexota bacterium; assembly: GCA_012689325.1. Taxonomy (GTDB): domain Bacteria; phylum Chloroflexota; class Anaerolineae; order JAAYEA01; family JAAYEA01; genus JAAYEA01. Next base: position 1,070 of record JAAYEA010000192.1, on the reverse strand, counting down.
CATGGAAAAGCCGCGCATCCACGTCTCGCTGGCCACCAACATCCCGGAAGAGCGCGTCCGCAAGATCAACCTGGGCTACGTGGACCCCAAGACCATCAACGTGGCCGAGTGGGAAGGGCGCGAGGACGAGGGGATCGTGGTGATCCACCACGCCGGCGAGATGCTCTATCGCCTCAGCTCGGAAAAGGGGAAATAGGGGCCGCGGCGCGAACCGCTGGCGAACCCAAGACAGTGAAGCGGGGCGGCCCGGTGGCCGCCCCGCTTTTTTCGTCTCAGCGGCCCAGCCAGGGCAGGTACTGGCGGAACCAAACCGGAGTGGCCGTGGGCGTGGCCGTCGGGGTGGTGGTGGCCGTCGCGGTGTGGGTGTCCGTCGCCGTCCACGTCGGCGAAGGTGTCGCCGTCCCCGTGGCGGTGGCCGTCCAAGTCGGTGTGGCCGACGGCGTCGCCGTGGCCGTCCCAGTCGCTGAAGGTGTCGCCGTGCCCGTGGCGGTGGCCGTCCAAGTCGCAGAAGGCGTCCAAGTCGGCGAAGCCGACGACGTCGGCGTAGGCGACGACGTCGGCGTAGGCGACGACGTCGGCGTCGCGGGCAGGGCGTAGCTGATCTCCAGCACCGGGCGGAGGTCCGTTTCCGCGGCGTCGCTGCTATAGAAGCGATAGCTGGCCGGGCCCGCGCCGACCAGCAGCAAGCCGGGGTTGGCCGCGGGGTCGGCCGCCCACCCCGCCAGCATGTCGGTCACGTCGAAGCGGGCCCAGCCGGTGGCGATGCGCAGGGTGGCGGTATAGGCGGGCTCGGCGGCGCGGTCGGGGTCGGCGCCGAGCCCATTGGCGCCGGGGTGCGCCCACGGCTCGCCCGCCAGGGCCAGGTTCCAGGTGGCCTCGCGCTCCCTCCAGGGGCGGCGGACCTCGTAGGCGCGGGCCGCGGTGGCGCCGCCATCGGAGAACTCGACATAGAGCGAGAGGGTGGCGTGGTAGCCCTGCCAGTTGGGCGGCAGCGCGGAGAGGTCGAAGGCCAGCAGCGGCCGCTTGACCCCCGACTTGTGCAGCTCCAGCCGCCCCTCGGCGCCGTGGGC
>JAAYEA010000191.1 GCA_012689325.1 Chloroflexota bacterium | reverse complement strand
TGCGCGCCGGCGGATTCGCCCTGCAGGGTGTAGAAAAAGTTGACGATCTGCCCCAGCGCGGAGCGGAGGTGCTTGGGCGGCTTGCTCTCCACCTTGGCGGGGACGCCGCCAAAGCCGCGCAACAGCAGGTCTTGGAGGTCCCAGCCGCAACAATAGGCCGACAGCATCCCCAGGTCGTGGATGTGGAAATCGCCGCTGACGTGGGCCTGCTGCACCTCGGGCGGGTAGATCTTGTTCAGCCAATAGCGCGCCGAGATGGACGAGGCCACGTAGAAATTGAGCCCTTGCAGCGAATAGTTCATGTTGGCGTTCTCGTTCACCCGCCAATCGAACTTGGTCAGGTAGCCGTCCACCAACTGCATGCTGTCCAGCATGAGCTGCTTGGCCTGGCGGGCCTGGGAGCGCTTTTCGCGGTAGAGGATGTAGGCCTTGGCGATGGAGGCATAGCCGGCCTTGATCAGCGTCTCTTCCACGAGGTCCTGGATCTCTTCCACCTCGGGGACGTGGCCGTTGCCGCCGTAGCGGTCCGCCAGGGCTTGCACGACCTGGTTGGTGAGGGCCGCGGCCCAAGCGGCGTCCTCGCTGCCGAGCACGGCGGCGCGGGCTTTTTGCATGGCGTCCTCGATGCGCGCCTGGTCAAAGGGCTCGATGCGTCCGTCGCGTTTGCGGACCTGGGCGATATTGCTCACTGGGGGGCCTCCCTATGGTATGTTGTTGGGCGCGCCATTCTGGCGCTGCTGTGCGCCGTCCTGGCGCACCTTGTCCTGCGCGGCGGCTTCGCGCTCTTGCGCGGCGGCTTCGCGCTCTTGCGCGGCGGTGGCCTCGCGCTTCCACTCTTTGAGTCCCTGGATCTCGTCCACCATGCCGTCCACGTCCTGGAAGCGGCGATAGACGGAGGCGAAGCGCACGTAGGCCACGTCGTCCAGTTTCTTCAGGCCTTCCATCACCATCTCGCCGATGGCGCGGCTGGGGATCTCCACCTCGCCGGTGGCGTAGAGCTGCGCCGAGATGTCGTCCACCAGGTCCTCCAGCACCTGGCTAGGGATGGGGCGTTTGGCGCAGGCGATGCGGATGCCCTCCAAGAGTTTGTCGCGGTTATACTCTTCGCGGCGCCCGTCGTTCTTGACCACCAGCAGGTTGATGGGAGCGACGCGCTCGTAGGTGGTGAAGCGGCGGCTGCAGCTCTGGCACTCGCGGCGTCGGCGGATGCCGTCGCCGATCTCGCGCGTGTCAATGACCCGGGAGAGGTTCTTGGCGCAGAATGGACACTTCATGGTCGCTCCTTTAGACGGAAAATCTCCTGGGGGCAGGAGATCTTTGGTTGGGCACTAGCTGTGGCATTTGGGGGCGACAATGGCCCTACAGGTAGTATGCTGCGCTGGTGCCTCTAGTGTAACACAGATTGGACGATAAAGCAAGGGGTCAGGCGCTAAAATCCCGTTAGAAACCTGGATTTTAAGGTTTCTTCTGTTAACTGGGTGAGGCTGTGGCGGGAATTCGTCGAGCGGGCCAGAATCGGTACAGGTGACATAAGGCAGCGTCGGCGGCCTGGCGGGTGAGCCCTCGCCCCCCTCCCCCAAAGCCTGGGGGGAGGGGGAAAGGAGAGCGGCCAAGTGCGGCATGCCATGCCGCCGCCACTATTTGGGCTCAGATGCGGTTCGGGAAAGGGTCGGTAGTAGCGACCTGAGTCGCTCCGTCTGGCTTTGCTCGGAGCGACTCAAGCCGCCACACTATCCTGCGATAGGCGATCTGCGTTTCGCGCCTACGAGTTGGTCTTGTTCCGCAAAAAGGCCGGGATGTCCAGGTCCTCGCGGGAGGGCCGGCGCACCGGAAAGTCGATGGTCTTGCCGCTGCGGGTGGGCTGCGCCACCGCCGAGACCGACGCCGCCGCTTGCGGACGCGTCGCCTGCCTGGTCTCGGAATCGAACCCCGTCGCGATGACCGTGACGCGGATCTCATCCTGCATCGTGTCGTCGATGACCGCGCCAAAGATGATGTTGGCCTCGGCGTCCACCATCTTTTTCACGATCTCGGCGGCCTCGTTCACCTCAAAGAGCGACAGGTCCGATCCGCCGGTAAAGTTGAGCAGCACGCCCTTGGCCCCGTCGATGGTCACGTCCAGCAGCGGGCTGGAGATGGCCTGCTCGGCGGCCATGACGGCGCGGGTCTCGCCAGAGCCGTGGCCCACCGCCATCAGCGCGGAGCCGCCTTCCTTCATGATGGACTTGACGTCGGCAAAGTCCAGGTTGATCAGCCCGGGCACCGTGATCAGCTCCGAGATGCCCTGGATGCCCTGGCGCAGGACGTCGTCGGCCACGCGGAAGGCCTCCTGGATGGACGCCTTTTTGTCCACGATCTGGAGCAGCCGGTCGTTGGGGATCACGATCAGCGTGTCCACCGTCTCGCGCAGTTGGGACAGCCCGTCCAGGGCGACCTTGGAGCGGCGAGCGCCCTCGAAGGAGAAGGGCTTGGTGATCACGCCGATGGTCAGCGCGCCGGCCTCTTTGGCCAGCCGGCTGATGATGGGGGCCGCGCCGGTCCCCGTCCCGCCGCCAGCGCCCGCGGTCACAAAGACCATGTCCGCGCCCTGGACGATCTCGTAGAGGTCTTCCATGGACTCTTCGGCAGCCTTGGCGCCCACGTTGGGGTCGCCCCCCGAGCCAAGGCCCTTGGTCAGCTTGTCACCGATGCGCACCCGCAGCGGCGCCTCGGAGAGCATCAGCGCCTGGGCGTCCGTGTTCACGGCGATGAACTCCACGCCCTGCAGCCCCGCCTCGATCATCCGGTTCACCGCGTTGGAGCCGCCGCCTCCCACGCCGATCACCCTGATCTGGGCGAAATGCTCCGCATTGTCCACGCTCTTGCTTCGATCCATCTCCTGGCTCCTTTCCCTCTTGGGCCGATCCGCATCGCTTTCCTAGCGAGCCGATAGCAATCTCAACCACTCTTTGACCTGAGCCCAAAACCGGCCGCCGCCGCTCACCGCGCGCAGCCGCTGCTTCACCGCGGGCTCGCTCTTGGAAGCCCACTGCAGCAGGCCGGTGGCGGTGGCGTACGCCGGCTCCTTGAGCTTGGCCACCATGCCGCCGATGCCGCGCGGCGTCCCCACCCGCACCGGCATCTTGAGTCGTTCCTGGAATAGCTCGGGCAGCCCGGCGAGCTCCGCCGTGCCGCCGGTCAGCACGACGCCCGCGGCGAGCAGGCCGTCGTAACCGGTGCGCTTGATCTCCCGCGAGACCATGTCCACCATCTCTTCCGCCCGGGCGTTGATGATGTGGCACAGCTCCCGGCGGGAGACGGGCTTGCTGGCGCCATCGCCAAAGGCGCTGACGTTGATCATCTCTTCGGGCGAGACCTGGCTGGGCAGGGCGTGGCCGTAACGGACCTTGAGCTCCTCCGCCGTATCAAAGGACGTGCGGAGCCCAAAGGCCACGTCGTTGGTGATGTGGTCGCCGCCGACGGCCAGCACCAGGCTGTGCCAGACGCTCCCCTCCATAAAGATGGCAATGTCGGTGGTGCCGCCGCCCATGTCCACCAGGACGACGCCCATCTGCTTTTCCTCGGGCCGCAGCGCCGACTCGGCGGAGGCCAAGGGCTGCAACACCAGCCCGCTCACCTGGATCCCCGCCGCCTTGACGCAGTTGACCAGGTTCTTGATGGAGGCGGTGGAGGCGGTCACGATGTGGGTCTCCACCTCCAGCCGGTAGCCGATCATGCCGATGGGGTCGCGGACGCCGTCCTGCCCGTCGATGATATAGCCGCGAGGGATGGCGTGCAGCACCTGCCGGTCATGGGGGATGGCGATGGTCTGCGCGGCCTCCATGGCCCGGTTGATGTCCTCCTGGACGATGGGGTGGTCGCCGCGGCCCAGCATGGCGACGCCGCGGCTGGTGATGGACGAGATGTGGCTGCCGGCGATGCCCACGCACGCGGACGAGATGTTATAGCCGGCCACCTGCTCCGCTTCCTGGATGGACTGGGCGATGGCCTGGGTTGCTTCCTCGACGTTGACGATGGCGCCCTTGCGCAGGCCGCGGGAGGGCACGATGCCCACCCCGATGATGCGCAGGCGTTCCCGCGCGTCCACCTGGGCGATCAACGTGCATATCTTGGTGGTGCCAACGTCGATGCTGGCAATGATATCGTCCAAAGCATCTCTCCCCGCCTCGCGCCCCTGGAGGCGGATGCATGATCCAGCATATTGTAACAGAATAATTCCCAAAACACAACTTGTAGTATATGCAAATGGCCGCGCCACAATGGGTGGGGGTAGGCCCTCTCCCCCTGCCCCTCCCCCAACGCTTTGGGGGAGGGGAGCGTAGGAGCCTCTCCCTGGCCCTTCCTATTCACCCCGCTGGATGCTTCTGGAGTAGGGGGTGGGGCCCCGCCTACAAGAACCGCCGGCGGATGATCGCCAGGTTGTTGAAGAGCCGCACGCCAAAGGCGACCACGGCGGCGTAATACAACTCCACGCCCAGCCGGTCGCCCAAGAAGGTCAGCCCCGCCGCCAAGAGGGCGTTGGTCACCAGCCCCGAGAGAAAGACCTTGTTATCGTATTCCCCTTGCAGCTCGGCCCGCACCGCGCCAAAGACCGAATCCAGCGCGGCCAGGATCGCCATGGCGGTATAGCGCGAATACTGCGCCGGCACCGCCAGCGAAAAGACGAACCCGATGACCACCCCCAAGAGCAAGCCGACGATTGGCAGCCACATACCCCGTCTCTCCTATGGGCTTCGGAAGCCGATGGCCATGCGATTGTAGCGCACGTCCAGATAGGCGATGTTCCGGAGCCCCTCGTCCTGCACCCGCTTGATGAGCGCCTGCATATTCGCGAAGCGGACCGCCACGTCCGGGCCCACGCCGAAATAGACCTCGTATTCGGCCCCCGCAGCGTCCGTATGGCGCAGGATGATACCCTTATCCTGGGTATAGGCAAATACGCGGGTGTCGCCCAAGAGCTCCGCCAGCGCCTGGGCGGTGGTGATGGCCTCGGCGACGTCCAGCTCGTCTCGCAGCTTGGCCGCGCCGCGGTCGCCGTCCTTGATCAGCACCAGGTCGCGCAGGCTCTCGGCGCCCTTGATCACCATCCCCTCGGCGTCCAGCAGATAGCGCCCGTTGGCCGCCTCCCACACCACCTGCGGTGCGCGCTCGTCCACGATCAGCTTGACGCGGTTGGGCAGGCGGCAGCGCACCCGCACCGAGCGGATGGCGGGGAAGGCCGCCTCGAGCCGCTCCGCCACCTGGCGCTCATTGACATAAAAGGAGCTCCAGCCGCGCACGCCCGAGGCCTGCAACAGCTCTTGCGAGGTGAGCAGGGCGTTCCCCTGGGCCTGCACGTCGGCCACGTAAAAGCTCTCGCCCACGAAAAAGTAGAGCAGCAGCGCCAGGCTGGCCGCGGCCAGCAGCAGGCTGGGGGCGCGGCGCAGCGCCGAGGGCGGCGCCCAGGCCGTCGTCTCCAGTCCCGCCTGCGCGGTGGCCTGGTAGGTCTGCTGCCGTCGCGACGTGGAGCGGCGGCGGGCGCTGCGTCTGCGTCTGGAGTGCAAGGTGGTCATCGTCGTGATCCTTCCCGTGGCGTGTTGGCTGTCCCCAGGCTCTGCAAGGTCCGCTGCTTGTCGTGATAGCGCTCCAGGGCCAGCTCCACCAGCCGGTCCAGCAGCTCCGGGTAGGGGAGCCCGCTGGCCGCCCACAGCTTGGGGTACATGCTGATGGAGGTGAACCCTGGCATGGTGTTGACCTCGTTGAGATAGACCTGCCCGTTGTCCTTGCGGACGAAAAAGTCCACCCGCGCCAGCCCCGCAAGCTCTAGCGCCCGGAAGGCCCGCACGGCCATCTCGCGGACGCGCCGGGTCGTCTCGGCGGGGAGGTCGGCGGGGATGATCAGGTCGGTCCCCTCGTCGCCGTATTTGGCTTGGTAGTCATAGAACTCGCGTTTGGGGACGATCTCGCCCAGCACCGAGGCGATGGGCTCGTCGTTGCCCAGCACGCTGCACTCGATCTCGCGAGCGGGGATGGCCTCCTCCACCAGCACCTTGCGATCGTGGGCGGTGGCCAGGTCCATGGCCGCGCCGAACTCGGCGGCGTCGTGGGCCTTGGAGATGCCCACGCTGGAGCCCAGGTTGGCGGGCTTGACAAAGCAAGGGTAGCCGACCTCTCGCGCCACCTGCGCGGCCACCTCCGCCGGCTGGGCCTCCCACTCGCGGCGGAGCACCACGATCCCCGGCGTGGCGGGGAGCCCCGCATCGCGGAAGAGCGCCTTGGCGATGGCCTTGTCCATCCCCGCCGCCGATCCCAGCACGCCGCAGCCCACGTAGGGGAGATCGGCCAGCTCCAAGAGCCCCTGGATGGTCCCGTCCTCGCCATAGGGGCCGTGCAGCACCGGGATGATGACGTCGAGCTGCGGGATGCCCGCCTGGCCCGCGCCGGGGATCAGCTCTCGCGAGCCGGCGGCGGCCAGCGCCCGCGCGCTCTCCAACTGGGGCGGGACCGGGCCGGCGGCCTCGGTGAGTTGCTTCAGCGGGTCCCCGGCGGTGAGCCAGCGGCCCTCCTTGGTGATGCCAATGGGCACCACCTCGTACTTGGCGCGGTCGAGGGCCGCCATCACCGATTGGGCCGAGACCAGCGAGACCTCGTGCTCGCCGGACCGCCCGCCGAAAATCACCCCGATGCGCATCTTGTTCCGCTTGGTCATCTAGGTTGTCGCTCCGATGGATGGGTTTGGTCAGGCCATTCCCCCACGAGCTGGATCTCCAGCCGCAGGCGGACGCCAAAGCGCTCCAGCACTTCCTGGCGCGCCAGCTCGATGAGGGCCAGCACGTCCTGGGCGCTGGCCTGGCCCTGGTTGACGATGAAATTGGCGTGTTGCGGCGAGATTTGCGCGTCGCCCACGGCGCGCCCCTTGAGCCCCGCCGCCTCGATCAGTCGCCCGGCATAGTCCCCGGGCGGGTTGGCAAAGACCGACCCGGCGCTGGGCCGCCGCGGCTGTTTTTGCTGGCGCTGGGCCTGATAGCCCTCGATGCGCTCCAGCAGGGCGGTGGCGTTCTGGCGTTGCAGCACCATCTCGGCGCTGAGCACCACGTGGCCGCCGGGCCCCTCGGCGCGCAGGCAACTGCTCCGGTAGCCCAGCCCCAGCCGCTCCGCCGGCCAGGTCTCCACCCGGCCCGCGGGGGTCAAGATGGTCACCAGCCGCAGCACCTGGCTCATGTCGCCGTCATGGGCCCCGGCGTTGTTGACGACGGCGCCGCCCAGCGTGCCGGGGATGCCCGCCGCCCATTCCAGCCCGGCCAGCCCCAGCCGCGCCGTATAATGCGCCAGTTGCGCCAGCGGCAGCCCGGATTCGGCCCGCACGATGCACTCGACGGCGCCGCTCGGCCCGGGGACGAAATCGGTCTGCAGGCCCTTGCTGCGGTTCCAGATCACCAGGCCGCGGATGCCCCGGTCGGCGACGAGGATGTTGGTCCCCAGCCCCAGCAAAAAGCAGGGGACGCCGCAGCCGCGCGCCAGCGTGACGTACTGCATCAGCTCGGCCACCGACTGGGCGGGGACGAACAGGTCCGCCGGCCCGCCGATGCGGAACGACGTGTGCGCCGAGAGCAGCTCGCCGCGCGAGGCCTGCTGGCCCAGCGCCCGGGCCAGCTCGTCGCAGCCCAGCTCAGCGCGCGGCCAGGTTGTCGAGGACCTTTTCGCCGATCCGGAAACCATCCCCAGCTCCTAGCGTGATCACCACATCCCCAGGTCGCAGCTCCTCGGTCAAGATCGCCACCGCCTCATCGTGGGCGGCGCAATAGCGGACGTCGCGCCCGGCCATGGCCGCGGCCAAATCCGCCGCTTGCAGCCCGGCGTCGCGGTCCTCGCGGGCGGCATAGACGTCCAGCACCAACACGTGGTCGGCCTCGCCAAAGGCGCAGGCGAACTCGGCAAAGAGCGCCCGCATCCGGCTGTAGGTGTGCGGCTGAAAGACCGCCCAAATCCCCTGGCCGGGGAAGCGCTGTCGCGCCGCCGCCAAGGCCGCCAGCACGGCGGTAGGGTGGTGGGCATAGTCGTCGACCACCGCCACCCCGCGCGCTTCGCCCTTGAGCTCAAAGCGCCGCCGCACCCCGGAAAAGCTGGCCAGCGCCGCGGTGCACTCGGCCAGCGAGAGCTCCTGCCCCTGCGCCGCCGCCAGCGCCGCCAGCGCGTTTTTCACATTGTACGCCCCCGGCAGCGCCAGGCTCGCCTCGCCAGCGCGGACGCCGCCGGCCCAAATGTCGAAATCCAGCCCGCCGCGCGCGTTGGGCCGCAGCTCCGCCGCCCGCCACTGCGCCTCGGGGGAGAGGCCGTAGGAGAGCGCCTGCGGCCGCCCGGCCACCAGCGCGCGGACGTTGGGCTCGTCGGCGCAGGCGATGATCCGCCCGTCGGCGGGGACCAGGTCCAGGAAGCGGCCAAAGGCCTCCCGCAGGTCGCCCAGGGTGGGGAAGCAATCCGGGTGGTCCATCTCCAGGTGGGTCACCACCGCCGTGCGCGGGCGCAGCCCCAAGAACATCCGGTCGTATTCGTCCGCCTCGATGACGAAAGCCGCGCCCTGACCGGAGCCGGCGTTGGTCCCCGTGTTGGCGAGGATCCCGCCGACGAGATAGGTCGGGTCGCGCCCCGTCTCGAGCAGGATATGGGCGATCATGGCCGTGGTGGTGGTCTTGCCGTGCGTCCCCGCCACGGCGATGCCGTGCCGTCCCGCCATCATCTCGCCCAGGATGTCCGCCCGCTTGAGCACCGGCAGTCCCCGCCGCCGCGCCTCGGCCACCTCGGGGTTATCCGGCCGGATCGCCGACGAGATCACCACCAGCGTGGCGTCGCCCAAGTTCTCGGCCCGCTGCCCCTCGCACACCCGCGCCCCCAGCGCCGCCAGCTCGTCGGTGATCTTGGAGAGGCGCAGGTCGGACCCCGAGACGCGCCCGCCCCAATTCAGCAGGATGTGGGCGATGGCGCTCAGGCCGATGCCGCCGATGCCGACGAAATGCACCTTTTCCTGGACGATGGCGGGCCGGGCCAGCGGGGCAAGCGTCATCTTAGCGCTTCCTTCCCGCGGGGCGGCGGCTGCTCATCTCGCGGATGAAAAAGATGAACACCACCAGCCCCAGCGCCAGCAGCAGCGCCAGCACCACGCCGCTGATCTGGTAGGGCGAATAAAGGTTCTCGAAGGTGACGGAGAGCGATTGCGGCGCCTGCGCCTTGATGCTCCCCTGCGCGCTCAGCGTCTGGCCGGGGATGCTCAGCCCCAGCTTGGTGAGCAGGTACTCGCGGGCCAGCGAGAGGACCACGAACCCGTTCACCGCGCCCAGCGTCCCGCCCAGGATGCGGCTCAAGGGGGTCAGCTTTTCGTTGCCCAGCGCCCGCTTGCCCACCAGGTAAGAAACGACGATCAGCGCCACCGTGGCGGCCATCAAAAAGCCGTAGGGGTTTTTCATGTCAAAGAGGTTGCGGATGGCGGCGAGCAGCTCCTCCACCTTGGCCGCGTCGGCCAGCCGCGCCACCACCAGCTTGACCAGCACCACCAGCACCTGGGTGATGATGGTCATGATCTTGAGCGCCAGGTCGGGCTTGGCGATCATCAGCACCAGGAACATGAGCAGGATGGTGGTGAGCGCCTCGCGCAGCCAGCCGCGGGTGAATCCCACCAGGGCAAAGAGCCCCAGGATGATATAGGTGAGGACCTGAAAATCGATTTGGATGGGTGTCATCTCGCTCGCCTTTCGCGTATGGCTGATCGCGTATCGTGTATCGCCTATAGCCTATCGCTAATCGCTAATCGCGTATCGTCGCCGATGTCGTGGCGGCTTTAGCCGCTCTTGTGCTGCGTTCCCTCCGCCAGCTCGCGCAGCAGCGCGGCGATTTGGGCGGCGGCGTCGGGGTGGGCCAGGCGCTGGGCCTGTTGCCGCATCCCCTGCAACCGCGCCGGGTCGCCCAGGAGCTCCAGCACCAGGTCGGCGACGCGGCCCTCCAACTCGCTCTCGTCCAGCTTGAGCGCCGCCCCCTGGCTCACCAAATAGCCGGCGTTGCGGTCCTGGTGCTGCCCCGCGTGGGGGTAGGGGACCAGGATAGCGGGCAGCCCCGCCGCCGGGAACTCGGCCAGCGTGGCCGCGCCCGCCCGCGCCACCACCAGATCGGCGCTCACCATGGCGTC
>JAAYEA010000190.1 GCA_012689325.1 Chloroflexota bacterium | reverse complement strand
ATCGCCCACGTATTTCTCCCAGCCCATGGGGATGCCCGCCTCGATGGCCAGCCGGGCTTTGATCGCCGGCGGCAGGACGCTGTCGCGATAGGCTTGCGGCTGGGCGTTAAAGAGCTCCCAGCTTGGCATGCTGACCACGCGGGTGGCGATGTTCAGCCCCTCCAGCAGCTTTTGCCCTTCCAAGGCGATGGAGACCTCGGAGCCGGTGGCGATCAGGATGAGCTTGGGCTTGCCGGCGGTGGCCTCGGAGAGGATATAGGCGCCCTTGAGCAGCCCCTTGGCCGAGCCGTACTTGGCCTGGTCCAGCACGGGCAGGTTCTGGCGGGAGAGGAGCAGCACCGTGGGACCGTGGTTCTCGATGGCCGCCTGCCAGGCCACGGAGGTCTCGTTGGCGTCCGCCGGGCGGATCACCGTCAGGTGCGGGATGGCGCGCAGCACGGCGAAGTGCTCGATCGGCTCGTGGGTGGGGCCGTCCTCGCCGACAAAGATGCTATCGTGGGTAAAGACATAGATGACCGGCACACCCATGATGGCGGCGATGCGGACCGAGGGGCGCATATAGTCGCTAAAGACCAGGAAGGTGGAGCCATAGGGGCGGAAGCCGCCGTGCAGCGCCAGGCCGTTCATGATCGCCCCCATGCCATGCTCGCGGACGCCGAAATGGAGATTGCGCCCGGAAAAGTCGTTGGCTTGGATGGAGCCGTACTTGTCCAGGGCCGTGCGGGTGGAGGGGGTCAGGTCGGCGGAACCGCCCACCAGCCCCGGCACCGCCTCGCCCACCGCCTGCATCACCGTGCCGCCGGCGGAGCGGGTGGCGATCTCTTTGCCCGCCGGAAAGACCGGCAGGGTCTTTTCCCAGCCCTCGGGTAGCTCGCCGGAGAGCATCCGCTCCAACAGCGCGGCCTCGGCCGGATAGGCGGCCTGGTAGGCGGCGTGCTGGGCCTCCCAGGCGGCCTGCGCGGCGGCCCACTGGGGCTGCAGGCCCGCAAAGAACTCGCGCACCTCATCGGGCACAAAGAAATGCGGCTCGGTGGGGAAGCCGAGGCACTCTTTGGTCTTGCAGACCTCGTCCTCGCCCAGGGGCGCGCCGTGGGAATCGGCGGTATCTTGCTTGTTGGGGCTGCCGTAGCCGATATGGCTGTGGCAGACGATGAGGGAGGGCTTTTCCCCTTGCGCCTGGGCCGCTTTCACCGCGGCGGCGATGGCGGCGCGGTCGTGGGCGTCCACCTCGGTGACGAACCAGCCGTAGGCGGCAAAGCGCTGCGGCACGCTCTCGGTGAAGGCCAACTCGGTGTTGCCCTCGATGGAGATCTCGTTGTCATCGTAAAAGTAGATCAGCTTGCTCAGGGCCCAATGCCCGGCCAGCGAGGCGGCCTCGGAGGAGACGCCCTCCATCAGGTCGCCGTCGCTGACGATGGCATAGGTGTAATGGTCGATGATCTCGTGGCCGGGCTTGTTAAAGCGGGCGGCCAGCATCCGCTCGGCCAAGGCCATGCCCACGCCGTTGCCAAAGCCTTGCCCCAACGGCCCAGTGGTGGTCTCCACACCGGCGGTCAGGCCGCGCTCGGGGTGGCCGGGGGTCTTGCTCTCCCACTGGCGGAAGCGCTGCAGCTCTTCCATGGGCAGGTCGTAGCCGGTCAGGTGCAGCAGGGTGTAGAGCAGCATGGAGCCGTGCCCGGCGGAGAGGACGAAGCGGTCGCGGTCCGGCCAGGCGGGGTCCTTGGGGTTGTGCTTCAGGAACTGGGTCCAGAGCACGTAAGAGACGTCGGCCATGCCCATGGGCATGCCCGGGTGGCCGGAATTGGCCTTTTGCACGCCATCCATGACCAGGGCCCGGATGGTGTTGACGGCGAGTTGTTCGAGTTTTTTGGATGCCATGTGTATACTCCTTGTTTATCTGATGTGGGGAGTGGTCATAGCCCCCTGAGGGGTAGGTCAACAATCAGAGCCGGCGAGTTCGAAAGGAACGTTGTCGCACACCGCAGCGCCTCGGTAATTCCCTCCATCGTCAGGTGCGGGTACTCGCGCAGGATGTCCTCGTGGTCAGCGCCGCTGGCGAATAGCTCCAGGATGAACTCGACGCTGATGCGGGTGCCCTTGATGCAGGGCTTGCCACCCAAGATGCTTGGATCCGCGACTATATGTGCGGACATCCTCTCCTCCTCGTCCGCGAGGTGTCCGATAACAGGCGTCCCGGCCTGGCTGTAGCTCAAGAAGCCAGTGCCCCATTTCTTGCTGCGAGCTTGTCTCGCTCCCGCGCGATGCGGGCGCAGCTTGCCACGTCCAGCTCGAGCAGCATGTCGTGTTGGTGGAGCCCCGGCCCAAAGCCGTCGGTGACAATGCGCTTGGTCACAAAGCCCGCCTTTTCGAAAAAGCCATAGGTGTGCTGGCTCGTCTCCAGCTTGACCCGGGCGATGGCCGGGTCGAGGCTCATCCGGTGGAGCCGCTCCAGGAGCAGAAACCAGCCGATGCCCTGCCGGTGCCGCTCGCGCGCCACCATCCCCCAGGTGAGGATAGCGACCGGCGTGTCCTTAAGCCGCAGGTAGCCCCCGCAGCCCAGCACCTGGCCGTCATCCCCCTCGACCACGAAATAGGGGTAAGCTTGCGCTTCCGTGTCGAGAAAGGTCTCGAACTGGGCCCGCTCGTGCGGCGCGAAATAGGGCGGCGTGTTCCCGTCGAAAATCGCCAGGCAGGCGGGCCTGTCCTCGGGCTGATATGGGCGAAGCTGCACGGACGCCCCCTTTCGCCGGCCTACTCGATGGGCAGCTTGTCGCCCAATACCGGCAGCGGGTGGGAGACATGCACATCCCACCACGCGGCCACGCTGGCCAGCACCTCGCGCAAGCGGTACCAATCGGCGTTGAGGTAGGGCCGCCGATCCGCCACCATCCCCACCGCCTCCAGCCCCAGGCCGTCGGCGATGAGCAGGGCGCGGGGCAGGTGGAAGCGCTGCGTCACCAGCACCGCTTCGGAAACCTGAAAGATGTGCACGGCGCGGTAGCAACTATCGTAGGTGCGCCGCCCCGCATAGTCCAGGACGATATCCTCCGCCGGCACGCCGAGCGACTGGGCATACTCGCCCATGTGCTTGGGCTCGTTGTAATCGACAAAGCGGTTATCGCCGCTCATGAGCAGCTTTTGGACTTTGCCCGCTTTGTAGAGCGCCACCGCTGTCCAGACGCGATCCTCCAGCACGGGGGAGAGCTGGCCGCCGGGCCAGACGCCCGCGCCAAAGACCAGCGCCACCCGGCGCGCTGGCACCTCGTCGAGCGATTCGGCCATGAGCTTATGATACGGCTGTCGGATGGCTGTGGCAAACAGCAACACCAGGGCCACCCCGCCGATGCCGATGAGCGCCAGGAACATGACGGCCCTCGCTAGCCAGGCCAAGACGTGGCAGAGGCGCGCCCTGAGCGAAGGGTTGCGCGCCCTAGCCATGCAAGACAGCCACGGTGGCGGCGCCGATCACGCCCACGTCCTTGCCCAGCTTGGCGGGGACGATCTGGACGGTCTTGGCGATGATGGGAAAGGCAAAGCGGTCCACGGCCCGGCGGACGGGGGCGAAGAGCATCTCGCCCATCTTGGTCACGCCGCCACCCAGGACGATCATGTCCGGGTTAAAGATGTTCGCCAGGTTGGCCATGCCGATGCCCAGGTATTCCATGGCGCGGTCGATGATGCGCTGCGCCTCGAGGTCGCCCCGCTTGGCGGCGATCTCGACGGTGAGTGCCGTCACCGCGCTGGTATCGCCCTGGGCCAGCTCGACCATCAGGGTCGGCACGCCCTTGGCGATCAGCTCGCGGGCCGCGCGGGCGATGGCTGTGCCGGAGGCCAGCGCCTCCAGGTGGCCGCGGTTGCCGCAGCCGCAGAGGGGGCCATCGGGCAGGATCATGGTGTGGCCCACCTCGCCAGCGGCGCCGTCGGTGCCGCCATAGAGCTGCCCGTTGAGGATGATGCCGCCGCCGATGCCCGTGCTCACCGTCACATAGATCATGTTGGCGCAGCCGACGCCCGCGCCATAATGGAACTCGGCCAGGGCCGCGGCGTTGGCGTCGTTCTCCAGGTAGGCGGGCACGCCCAGTTGCTCCTCGATGATCCGCGCCAGCGGGACGTTGAGCCAGCCCGGCAGGTTGGGCGGCGCCGTCAGGACGCCCAACTTGGTATCCAGCGGGCCGGGCGCGCCGACGCCGATAGCGACGATCCCCCGCAGATCGGCCTTGCCCCCGTCGCGCGCCACCTGCTTGGCGGTATCCACCATGCGCGCGATGACCGCGTCCTGCCCTGTGGCCGCCTCGGTCTCGCAGCCGGCCCGCGCCAAAATCGCGCCATGCTCATCCATCAACGCGGTGCTGATCTTGGTGCCGCCCAGGTCAATCCCGATGTACGCCTTGGTCACGGTGCCGATTCCCCCTTGTACACGAGTTGCAACACTTCTGTCCAGCTTGTCGCCAGCGCGATGCCCGCCGCCGGAGTCCAGGGCTCGTCGCAGCCATCCTTGAGCAAAATGCGTTGCAGGCCGAGCAGGTCAACGCCGCGGAGGTGGCGCTCGTCGTCGTCGATCAGCACGCCGATCCCGTGGTCGCGGCAGAGCTGCCCCTTGCTCACCTTGGAGCCGTCGGGGTTGCGCGCCGCGCTGGAAAGGTAGCCGGCGACGCAAGCCGCCAAGCCCCGCCGCTCCAGCCACTCCCGGCAGGAGGCGATCTGCTGGTCGTCCCGCGCCGTCACCACATAGAGGCGATGGCCAGCCGCCAGGGCTCGCAGGGCCGCGCCGACGCCGGGGACCGGCTCGGCGAGCAAAGAGGCCGCGGGGGCATAGACCGCCCGGCCCATCCGCTCGTAATTCTCCTCGCCGATGATCGGCACGCACAGGGTGCGGTCGGTCTTCCACGGCGGCACGGAGAGCGAGAGGTGCTCCCGGATCCAGGCCGATTTCAGCGCGCCGGTGTCGGCGATGGTCCCGTCATAGTCGATGCCAATGCCTTGTTGTGGATCGGTCATCGCGTCACCATACCCAAGAAGCGAGCAAGGCGGCCAAAGCCCCGCCCGCCGCCGAGCTGAGCAGGTTCACCCAGTCGTTATCCAGCCACTTCCAGCCGCGGAGCGGGCGGGTCGGCTGCCCGCAGGCGTGGATGGCCCGTTCCGTCTCTTTTTCGCAGGTGTCGCAGTAATAGATGGCCTGCGCCGTGGCGCCGAGGAGGCTATCCACCAGGGAGCCGAACCATCCCGCCGCCAGCCCCAGGACGGGGAGCCAGGCCAGCCCTTCGGGCCAGGGCGCGCGCTGGAACAGGCTGCCGGCGGCGATCAGGAGCAGCGCCAGCAGGCCGATCAAGCCGCCGCCGCCCAGCGCCGCCGCCGTGCCCAGGAGCGAGATGCCCCCCGATGTGCCGATGGGTACCGCCTTCCAGGTGGTGATCAGCCGCGGGGCGCGCTTGCTCAGCACGCCGATCTCGGTGGCCCAGGTATCGGCGTTGACGGTGCCCATCACGCCCAGAAAGGCGGGAAGCCAGAGCGGATGCGGCCAGATAAAACTGGCCAGGGCCAGCAGGGCCCCCAGCCCGCCATTGGCCAGGGTCTGCCCCAGGTCCCGGCGGGAGCCCTTGGAGAACTTGTCCGCCAACGTCTCTTTGATGGAGCGCCGGTAGCGCGACAGGATGCTAGAGCTGACAAAGAAGGCGATGAGCAGCAGCCCCCAAACCCAGCCGCCGAAGCCAAAGATGATCGTGCCCACCAGGAGGGCGCCCAATACCCCGCTGGGCGAGAGCGCCTCCTTGCGATAGGCCAGGCCCGCGATGAGCGCGCTCAGGCACAGCCCGGCGACGAGTTGGTAGCCTAGGATGGCCCCTCGGGTGGGCGGCAAGGTGGCGAACACCACGCCGGCGGCGAGAATGTGCACCAGCGTGCCCGTGATGAGAAGCAGGTAGGTGGCCAGGCGGTGCCGTCTGTGCAGCAAGAGCCCCAGCAAGCTATTCCCCGTCAGGATAGCCAGGCTCACCAGCGGCCAGCGTAAGGCGTAGGCCCAGCGCTCCACCAGGACGTTGCCCAGCCCGTGGTGGCTGCTGACGTGGGCCAAAAGCGCGGCGTTGAGCCACAGCGCCACGCCCAAGAGCGCCAGCGCCAAGGGGTCTCGCCAGAGGGCCCAGCGCAACGGGCCGCGCCAGGAACGCTCCGGCAGCACCGGGCGAGTGGCGCCCAGGCCCAGCTTTTCCTGGTAAGCGCCCAGCATCCCTTCCGGGTCCGCCGGCGTGACCACGTAGGCCAGCCCAGGTGTGGCGACGATCCACTGCGTGGCGGCGGGCTGGGTGGCGCAGAACCAGGCCGGGCCGATCTCTTTGAGCTCGCCATAGCCGATGCGGTAGCCCAGCAGGCTTAGCCCGCGGAACCGTCGCACGCTCTGCTCCGGGCTGCGGGGCGCGATGCTGGTGATGGCCGAAAGGGGCGTGCGATGCCGAGCCAGGGGGCAGCGGATGCCGAACTCGTTGCGGTCCAGGTGATAGCGCAGGCGAAGCTGCACCCACAGCCAATAGCCGATCAGGACCACCAGCAGGAGGCCGAGCGCCAGCAGAAAAACGATCCAGAAGGTCAGGGTGTCCAGCGGGCGCCCCAACGCGGCGCGCGCCGCGATGGCGCCCAGAGCCAGGATGCCCAATCCCAGCGCGGCGACGCGCCAGGCGTTGGGATTGGGCTTGGCTTTCCAGTCCACGATCCACCTCTTGCCCACGACAGCCAGCGGGCGATGTTACTTGGCGTAAACCGGCGTGCACCAGGAGGCGTATTTGGCCACCTTGCCGCGCACGACGTCAAAGTACAGGTCGCGAATCCGCGTGACCACGGGGCCAAGCTTGCCGGCGCCGACGGGGCGGCGGTCCACGGAGGCGATGGCCGCCACCTGGACGCCGGTGCCGCAGAGGAACGCTTCGTCAGCCACGTAGAGCTCGGTGCGGTCGATGGTGCGCTCCACCACCTCCAGCCCCAGGTCCTCGCGAGCGAGCTGGAGCACCGTGGCGCGCGTGACCCCTTCCAGGATATTGGAGCTGGGCGGCGGCGTGATCAGCTTGCCCTGGCGGACGATGAACAGGTTTTCCGCGCTCCCTTCCGAGATGTGGCCGCTTTCGTCCAGCACGATGGCCTCATCATAGCCGTTGAGCAGCGCTTCGGTCTTGCTAAAGGCCGCGTTGGCGTAAGAGCCCGTGACCTTGGCCCGCGGCGGGATGGCGTTGTCATCGAGGCGGCGCCAGGAAGAGATGCAGACGTCGGCCCCCTCTTCCTTCTCGAGGTAGCGGCCCAGGGGCGTGGCAAAGATGGTGAAATCGTCCTGGAGGTTGTTGAGCCGCACGCCGATGACTTCGCTGCTCTTGTAGGCCAGCGGGCGGATGTAGGTGTCTTCGCGATTGCTTTCCTTGCGCAACAGCTCCACGGTCAGGTCGGACATCTGCTGGGCGGTGTAGGGCAAGTCGATCATCATGATCTTGCAAGATTCGAGCAGGCGCTGATAGTGCGGCAGCAGGCGAAAGGCGTACAACTGCTCGTCCTCGGCGTTCCAATAAGCGCGAATGCCCTCGAAGCAGCCCGTGCCATAGTTGAGGGCGTGGGTCATGACGCTGACCTTGGCCTCGTCAAAAGGCACGATCTTGCCATGGAAAAACGCGAATTTGGGCATGGTGTCCTCCTGGATGGAATATGTCGCTACATGCCGGCTTTTTTGCGGCCGGAGGGGCGCAACAGGTTCTTGAGCAAGGCGATGCCGCCGAGCGCGGCGATCCCCAAGGCGATCAAGCCATTGAACAGGAAAAAGGTCTGCCGGGCAAAGTGCTTGCGGTGAAAGAGCCACATGGCCCGGTAGAACTGGATGGTCATGGCGTAGCTGCGCTGCTTCATGGATTCGCCTTTATAGTGCAACACGGTGATGGCGGGGTTATAGTACACCTTCCAGCCGCGGTGCACCTTGGCGCGATAGCACAGGTCCAGGTCCTCGCCAAAGGCGAAAAAGGTCTCGTCCAGCAGGCCGATCTGCTCCAGCACCTCGCGGCGGATGAGCATAAAGGCCCCCACCACCGCGTCCACCTCCATCAGCAGATCGGGGTCGACAGTGGTCAGGTTATAGCGCGTGAAGCGTGGGTCGTTGGGAAAGAGCTTGGCCAGCCCAAAGAGCCGCGCAAAGGCCACCCCGGGCGTGGGAAAGCTGCGCCGGCAGGCCAAGTCCAGGCTCCCATCGGGCCGCACCAGCTTGGGGCCCATGATCCCGGTGTCGGGGTGCGCGTCCATAAAGTCGATGGCCTGGCGCAGCCCCTCCGGCGGCAAGAGCGTGTCCGAGTTCAGCAACAGGGCATAGCGCGCGTCGAGCTGGCGCAGGGCCATGTTGTTGGCTGCCGCGTAGCCGACGTTGGCGCTGTTGGCGATCACTTGCACCTGGGGGAATTCCTGGCGAACCATCTCGACGCTGCCGTCTTTGGAGGCGTTATCGACCACATAGACGAGCAGGTCGACGCCGACGCTGGCATCGACCGAGCGCAGGCAGGCTCGCAGCAGGTCGCGGGTGTTATAGTTGACGATGACGATATCTAGGTCGCGCATATTCGTCCTGGTCCATCTTGCCAACGATGTTAGTCGCCAATTGTAGCACAGGGTGCCGCTGCGGTCAATCGGGGATGCTGGCGCGGTTCTGGCGGCGCCACCGGCGCCCCGCCGGGTAGCCGACCATCTTGGCGACGTCCCCGGTTACGCGGATCACCGGCACCCAGAGGAGGGCGGCGAGGCGCTGGCGCCAATCATAGGGGCCGAGCATGGGGCCAAGCCGCCGATAGGGCGCACGCAACATGGCCGCGCCGCCCAGGGCCAGCAGCAGCCACCAGAGGCGCGAGCCGACCAATCCCAGGATCGCCAAGAGGGGCAGGGCGACGAGGTAGGTGGCATAGCGGACGAGATGGCGTTTCAGATAGATGTCGGCCTTGCCATCGCCGCGGGCATAGCGATAGTACTGCGTGTAAAAGGCGCGCAGGCTGCTGCGGGGGCGGAAATAGACCAGGGCTTTCGGCGCAAAGGCGAAACGGGCCCCCGCTGCCTTGAGGCGGAAATCGAACAGCAGGTCTTCGCAATAGTCCAGCCACTCCGGGTAGCCGCCCACCATCTGCCAGGCGGCTTTGCGGTAAGCCACCGAGCGGCTGGAGGGCCAAAAGCGCTCCGCGTCGATGTCCTCCAGGGCGGGGAGGACCGTGGCGCCCATGGCCGTCTCAAAGGCCGACTGCGGATCGGGCACGAAAAAGCCGCTGACCACATCGGGCGGGGAGGGGGCGGCAAAGGGGGCCGTCAGCTCTTCCAGCCAGTTCGGGGACAGCCGCACGCCGGCGTCGGTGGAGGCGATGAGGTCGTGGCTCGCGGCGGCGATGGCGATGTTGCGTCCCTGCGAAATGTTGGCCCCCGGCCGCACCAACACCTGCACGCGCCCCTGTTGGTAAAGGGCGTGGCCGCGGATGAGCTCGACGGTGTTATCGGACGACCCGCCGTCCACCAGGACGATCTCGTCCGGCGGCCGGGTCTGCGCCGCCAGCGAATCCAGCAGCCCCTGGATGGAACGCCCCTCGTTCTTGATCGTGGCGATCAGCGATACGGCCAGCGCCAAGCTCCTGCCTCCCCCGGTGATGTGACTCTGCACGGCCTATTATACCCGCCGCGCGCCCGGAGGCCAATCGCCCCGCGCCAGGAGGGCCAGCGCCTCTTTGTACGCTCGCTCCACGGTGAGGCTTGCCAGGCCCCCGTCGCTGGGCCGCTCTGGCGCGATGACGGCAGCTCGCGGGCCCTGGGGCGCCCAGACGCGGGGGTCCGTGGGGCCAAACAGGGCCAGTGTGGGGACGCCCAGGGCGGCGGAGAGGTGGGCGATGCCGGAATCGTTGCCGATCAGCAGATGGCAGCGGGCGAGCAGCGCGCCCACCTGCGCCAAGCTCCGGCTTTCCAGGACCAAAGGGGGCTCGTCGGCCCACTGGCCGCGGAGCACCTGCCAGGCGGCCTCGTCCGCAGGCCCGGCCACCACCAGGAGGCGGGCGTGGCGCTCGCGTGCGAGCCGGGCGGCCAGCGCGGCGTACCGCTCGGCGGGCCAGTTCTTGCGAGGGCTGCCGCTGCCGGGGTGCAAGGCGATGACGGGGATCTCGCTGCCCACGGGCAAGCCCTGGTCGCGCCAGAACCCCTCCGCAAAGGCAATGTCGGCCGCCGTTAGGCGTATGCTGGGCCAGCACGGCTCGGCGGCGAGGCCCAATGGATTTAGCGCCTCTTGCAGGTGCAGGGCGATGGGCTGCGGCGTGGCAGGGAAGGCGGGCCAGAGCACGACCCGAGTCGCCAGCGAGCGCAGGGGCAGAACCAGCGGGGAGGCGGCGTCGGCCAGGTAGACCAGGATGGCGGCGAAACCTTCTAGAAAGGCCCGCATCTCGGCGGGGAGCGCGGGGGCAAAGAGCGCCGCCCACCGCGCCTCATCGAAACTGGAAACGACCTCGGCGGCGCAGCGTCCGCGCAAGAGCTCCGCGGCAGACCCACCGACCACCAGGTGGACCTGCGCTCCGCTCTCCCGCAGGCGCTGCGCCGCCGGCAGCGTGACGATGGCATCGCCGATGGCGCCGGGACGGATGATCAGGCAGCGGCGCATCGGGGTGCCCAAAGCTAGGAGATCACCTCGCCGATGATCATGGCGTTATCGGCGATCACCGCGCCGCGCAGCACCACCGCGTCCTTGATGGTGACGCCCGTGCCGATCCGGCAGTCCTTCTCGATATAGACCCGCGGGCCGATGACGCAATTGGCGCCGATGACCGTGTTCTGCTCGATCCGCAGCGGGGTGACCAGGTGCGTGCCCGGGCCGACGGTAAAGGGCGCCAGTTGCGGCTGATCCTGCCCCGCCATCAGGTAGTGGCGGTTGATCGCCAGCAAGTCCTCCGGGCCGGTGAGCGTCAGGCGGCTCTCGATGAACACGCCCGCCACGTTCCCCACGCGGTCGATGAGCATCTGGATGGCGTCCTGCAGCTCGTACTCGCCGCGCGGCGAAGGCTTGACCTCCGGCAAAAAGTCCAGGATGCGCGGCGGAAAGATATAGAGCGGCAAGCTGGCGATGTTGGTGGGCGCTTCCTCTGGCGGCGGCTTCTCGATGATCCGCGTGACATATTCGTTCTTCATATCCACGATGCCGGTCTTGCCCAATTGCGCCGGGGGGATGACCATCAGCGTGAGGACGGCGTTGGCATCCGGCTGGTTGAAGCGCCGGATCAGCGCCCCGACGTGGTCCGAGTTGACCAGGTTGTCGCAGGCGGAGAGGATGAAGGGCTCGTGAATGAGCGGGGCAGCCTGGCGCAGGGCATCGGCCATGCCGCGCCGCTGCTCTTGCACCACGAACTGGATGGTGACGGGCAGCTTGCATTCCTGCTCAAAGTACTGCACGATCTCTTTGTCCTCGCAACTGACCACCAGCACGAAATCGGTGATCCCATGGATCGAGATCGATTCCATCACGCGCTCCACGATGGGCTTGCCCAGGATCGGCAGCATGGCCTTGGATCGTGTGGTGGTGATGGGATGTAGGCGGGAGCCCTTGCCTGCGGCCAGAATGACGCCTTGCATCGTCATGTCCTCGCTTTCACTGGAGATGCGCTTGATACACCAGTCCAGGAGCAGTATAGCCCCTCCGGGGCCATTGTCAAGTTTGCCAGGTCGCGGGCTAGGCGTTATAATAGAATCGGTATCCAACAAACGTCAGACGGGAGGGCGGGATGAAGGTCGAGATCACCTTCTGCATGGATTGAGGGTATCAGCGAATTGCCGCCAGTGTGGCGGAAGCGCTCTTTGCAGCCTTTGGCAAGCGAATCGAGTCGGTCAATCTGATCTCGAGCGGCGGCGGCGTGCACGAGATCACGGCCAACGGCAAGCTGATCTATTCCAAGAAACAAACCGGCCAGCAGCCCAAGCCGGAGCAAATCGTCGCCGAGGTACGCAAACTGCTATAGCCAAGATGTCCCCATTTGCGCGCTGGATCTCTGTCATCCTGATCCTCCTGGCAGGGGCCGTTCCCCTGACCAGCGTTTCGGCTTGGGAGACGGAGAGCGTGCTGGTCGGCGATCCCAGCACGCGCGCGGTCTATCTCATGATCAACGGCCAAAAGCGCCTGGTCCCCGATACCGCCACTCTGGAGGTATTGGGGTTTGCCCTGGGCGAGGTGCGCTGGCTTACGCACTATGCCCTCAGCCGCGTGGCGACCGGCCCCAACCTGCTGCCGTACAAATGGGGCGACCTGATTCAGGGCGAACAGGGGGAGGGCACTTTCGTGCTGGATGGGGGCAAGCGCTGGGTCTCGGACGAAGAGACGCTGCCCGCGCTGGGGTGGGCCGAACGCCCGACCAAGCGCGCGGCCAGCGCGCTGCTCGCGGTGATCCCCGATGGCCCCGATCTCGCCTTGCGCAACGGCGATTTGATCCGCTGCACAGAGACCGATTGCCTCTATGCCCTCTCGCAGGGCCTGCATTGGTTCCCCGATGAAAAGACGCTGGAGGCCGGGGGCTGGGACCTGGCGCAGGTCCACGACCTCAGCCCGCGCTTGCTGGCGCTGGTTCCCGAAGGCGACGTCATGCCCTCCCTGTACCCCGGCTGCCTGCTGGGGAGCGCCGACGAAGAGGATGAGCGCGTCTATATCCTGGACCGCGGCAGGCGCCTGATACCCGATGAGGAAACCTTTGCTGCCTATGGTTGGCCCGAGTCGCGGATTTGGCGGCTGCCGCCCGAGCTGCTGGCGGCGATCCCCGAGCGAGCGGCCTTGATGCCGGCGACTCGCGGGGAGAACCTGTTCGCTTACGAGTATTGGGGGCAATGCACCTGGTACGTGGCCGAGCGCCGCGTCGTCCCCTCGTGGCGTGATGCCAAGCATTGGTATGCGGACGCGGCGCGGGCGGGATATGCGGTGGGCCAGCTCCCGCTGCCCGGGGCGATCCTGGTATACGACGGCGGCCAGGGGCGAGGCAGCTATGGGCATGTGGCCTATGTGGAGACGGTATACCCCGATGGCTCGTTCGTGCGCGCGGACTCGAACATCTGCGGCTGGGAGTGCGTGCGCCGCCGGGTGACGGACCTTAGCCAAGAGGTGGGCGTGCTGGGGTTCGTCTACTGGAAGTACGACGACTAGAAGAACACGATCGCGGCCACCAACCCCCCGAAGCAAAGCATCAGCAGCAAGACGATCCCCACGATCATCAGCACGGCAGCGCGCAGTTGGCTGCTCGTGGTCCAGGTTCCCTGCGAGGTCTGAATCGGCGATTCAAACTTGGTTCCGCAGTTCTGGCAACGAGGGCCATCGGGTTGCAGCGCGCCGCACTTGAGGCAATACTGGGGCATGGCGGCTATTCCTGGTCGGGGATGCGGTACTTGTCGCGGTTTCTTACCAGGGTGCCCAAGACGCCGTTGATGAAGCGGTGCGAGCTATCGCTGCCAAAGAGCTTGGCCAATTCGACCGCCTCGTTGATGACGACCTTGACAGGCGTCTCGGCGACAATGATCTCATAGATCGCCAGCCTCAGGATGTTGCGATCGACGGGGGCCACCTGGTCGATGGGCCAATCCGGCGCGATCTCTTGGATGACCTCGTCGATGCGCGCCAGGGCAGCCTGCACGCCCATCACCAACTTGGTGGCAAAGGGGATGCCGCTGACGGGCAGCTCTTCCTCGGCCAGCCGCTGCTGCAAGACCTTGCTGGGCTCGTGGCCCGTGAGGTCGATCTCGAACAACGCCTGGATCGCAACGATTCTCGCCTGGTGTCTCGGTTGCATACCGCTCTTCCAACTCGCGTTCTATGGGCACGTTAAGGTGCGGGGAAAGCTGGGCGCCCGACGGGCTGCGCCCAGCGCCTGATTAGGCTATCGGTTATGCCACATCCAGGATATGGACGTCGACCTCTTTGACGGGCATGCCAAGGAGGTCCTGAATGGCGCGCGCCACCTGGGTCTGCACGGCGCGGCTGATCTCCAGCATGCTCTTGCCGGGCTCCACGATCAGGTATAGCTCGATGGCAACGGTGTCATTGCTCACTTCCACCCGGACGCCCTCGTGGGCCCAATTGCGCAGCACAAACGCGGGGCCTTCCGCCATGCGCGCCACGCCGGGAACCGCCAACGCGGCGCGCTTGGCGATGGTTGCCAGCACGTTCGGCGCGATGCGCACGGTACCTAGCTTTTCACTCATGAAACATGACCTCCTCGCCACTCGCCTGCCTATTGCATCACCAGGCCGCCATCGACGCTCAACACCTGGCCGGTGATGAACCCCGCTTCCTCGGAAGCCAGAAAGGCCACGGCGTAAGCCACGTCCTGCGGCTGCCCCTGTCGCTTGATCGCGCAGCGGTCCATCGCCTCCTGGAGCAGCTCCGCGGGCAGATCCGCCGTGAGGTCGGTGGGGATGTAGCCCGGCGCCACAGCGTTGACCGTGATCCCGCGAGAGCCGACTTCCTTGGCGACGGCTTTGGTAAAGCCGATCAAGGCCGCCTTGGCCGCAGAATAGTTGGCCTGGCCCGCGTTGCCCGCCAGGCCCGAAACGGAAGCGATATTGATGATGCGTCCATAGCGCTGGCGCATCATCGGGCGCTGCACCGCCCGCGTGCACCGAAAGACCCCGGTCAGGTTGGTCTCTAGCACCTGGTTCCAGTCCTCGTCCTTCATGCGGACCAGCAAGGTATCCCGGGTGATGCCTGCATTATTCACCAGAATGTCCAAATGGCCAAATGTGTCCAGGGTGGTCTGCACCAGCCGGTCCACATCCTGCTGGCAGCAGATGTCGGCCTGGACGGCGATGGCCTGGCCGCCGCGGGCGGCGATCTCGCGGACCGTTTCCTCGGCCGAGGGGGCGTTGCTCCTATAGTTGACCACCACCTGGGCGCCCTGTTGGGCCAGGAGTTGGGCGATAGCGCGGCCGATGCCGCGGCCGCTGCCCGTGACCAGCGCGACTCTGCCTTGCATCTCGATCATGGCGCTCTCTCCTTTAGGCCAAGCCCAGCGCGCTCTCGACGCCGATCACCTCGACCTCGGGCAGGATGCGGCCGATCAGCCCCTTGAGCACGTCCTTGGGGCCGATCTCCACAAAGGTGTTGATGCCTTGCGCGGCGATGTATTGGATCGAGTCGATCCAGCGCACCGGCGAGGTGAGCTGGGCGGCCAGTTCGTCGGCGATCTCGGCGGGATCACTCATGGGTCGGGCGGTGATATTGGACACCACCGGAACCTGGGCAGGTCGCATGGCTGCCTGGTGGACGGCCTGGCGCAGCCCGGCGGTGGCGTCGCGCATCAGCGGGGAATGGGAGGCGATGCTCACGGCCAACGGGATGACGCGCCGCGCGCCTTGCGCCTGGGCCAGGGCCATGGCGCGGTCCACCGCCTCGGCGGAGCCCGAGATCACGATCTGTCCGGGAGCGTTATAGTTGGCGATCCGAACCACATCCAGCTCGCTGGCGCCGCTGGCCTGGCGGCAGATCGCTTCCAGCGCATCCGTTTCGACGCGGATGATGGCCGCCATCTTGCCGGGGTGACGCTCCCCCGCCTCTTTCATCAGCCGCCCCCGCTCGCGCACCAGCCGCAAGCCATCGGCGTAACTCAGGACGCCGGCGGCCACCAGGGCGGTGTACTCGCCCATGCTGTGCCCGGCCAAGAGCCGCGGCGCCAGCGCCTCCGCGCTTTGCTGATAGATGCGGAGGTAGGCGATGCTGGTGGCCAAGAGGGCCGGTTGGGCGTTGAGCGTGTCGGTGAGCGCTTCCTCCGGCCCTTCGAGGATCATCTGCGAAAGCTTGAACCCCAGGACCTGGTCGGCTTCCGCCAGGGTATCCCTGGCCATGACAAAGGACTGCAGGGCCTGTCGGCCCATGCCCACATATTGCGAACCCTGGCCGGGAAAAACGAATGCTGCTGGCTTGCCCATAACCCCTCCCCTTCATCTTGCTGCCTGAATAAACCCCGGCGCAAGAGGAAAGTCGCTCGGCTGGGGCGAATGGGACGGCGGTGCGCGACCCCAGCGGCGGGCAACAAAAAGGCCGTGCGCGCGCGACTGCAGCACGGCCTCGGTGATCCGAAGGCGAGGCTATTCTTTCTTTTCCTGGGCGATGACCTCGGTGCCGCGATAGTTTCCGCATTCCGGGCAAACGGTGTGCGGGAGCCGTAGCGCGTGGCACTGCGGGCAAGCGACCAGTTTGGTGGGCGTGAGCGCCAGGTGGTTGCGACGCCGGTGCTGACGTCCGTGAGACAACTTGCGTTTCGGTTGTGGTGGCATTTATCAGAACTCCTTTCGTGCGGGCCAAACGGCTATTCGGGCCCCGGCCTGCGCCTGCGCTCTTTGCGGCGCGCTAGTGTCAGGCGGGATTCGTCCTTTGATCGAGCAGATCCTGTAAGACCGACCAACGAGAGTCGGTGCTATCAGCCAAGCAATTGCAGGTCCCTTCGTTCAGGTCCTGGCCGCAATGCGGGCAAAGCCCGGCGCAATCCGGCTTGCACGTCGGAAAGGGCGGCACGGACACGATCAGGTTCTGGCGCATCACTTCGGACAGATCGAGCATATGGCGCTCGTCGATCATGGTGGCATCGTCCAACTCGATGCTTTCATCATAGACGATGCGCAGCCCGGTGACGACGTCATAGGTGGGCCGGAACTCTTCTTCCATCTCGATGCGGACCGGCTGCACGAAATCGATGGCGCAGCGGCTGCACAGCACCTGAACCGACGTCTCGAGATCGCCCTCAACCAGGATGCCGTCCGAGGTCCGCGTGAACTGGACGGTACCGCGCAGAGGCGCCGTGACCTGCACCTGGTCGGTCAAATCCGAGATGTCGTCGTCCAACTCGTAAGAACGGGTAGCGCCGCTAGGCTCCCGCAGGAGCTGCGAGACGTTGAATTGCAGAGAGTCCATGTGATTCAGTCGCCCACGATTCAGTATAAAGGCATCGGACATTATACGCCATTCGGGCGGCATGTCAAAATCGCGACGGAGCGAGGCGTGCCAAATAGGCATGCTCGTGTCCCTCGATGCGGGCGTGCGGGCCCTTGGGGAAAGGGGGCTTTATTCCCCTTCGTCGCTCTCGACCGGTTCTTTTTCCACGCTCTGCCGACGCTTGCCCAATGCCGTCAGACCGTTGCGGACGACGGCCTGCAAGCTATTGAGTCGCTCGTCCAGGTCGGAGAGCGTCTCGGCGGCGTATTCGTCGGCGCCGTGCCGGATCTGCTTCGCTTCGGTCATGGCGTTATCGACGATGGCCTGCACGCGCTGGTTCGCTTGCTCGCGCAGTTCCTCTTCGTTGAGCAGGTTATTGGCCTGCTCTCTGGCCAGGGAGACGATACGATCTGCTTCCTGCTGCCCCTCGACGACGAGCTTTTGGCTTTCCTGTTGGATACGCTTGGCCTTCTTGATCTCTGCCGGGATGCTAACGCGCAGTTGATCGATGATATTAAGACACTCCTCCTCGTCCACCACGACTTTGGAGGTCAGCGGCACGCGCCACCCCTCGCTCAACAACACTTCCAATTGGTCGATCAAGTACAGGATGTCGATGGTGATCACCCCCTCTCGCTTCTTTGCGCGGCTATGATTTGGACTCATCCTGCTGGCCCCGAGCCGGCTCGGTTGGATCCGTCAGCGGCACGATCTTGGCGCGCAGTGCGGTGATGACGTGCGGAGGCACCAACTGCTGCACGCACCCCCCAGAACGGAAGACATCCTTCACAATGCTCGAGCTGAGAAAAGCATGTTCCAGCGTGGTCATCAGGCAGATGGTGTCGATATCGGGCGCCAGTTTCTGGTTGGTGAGGGCCATCTGGTATTCCAGCTCGAAATCCGAGATGGCCCGCAGCCCCCGCACGAGGACCTTGGCGCCATGCGCGCGAGCAAAGTTCACGGTCAATCCCGAATAGCTGACCACCTGGACGTGGGGGATGTGGCGCAGAGACTCGCGCATCATCTCGACCCGTTCCTCGGCGGTAAAGGTAATGTTCTTTTGCGGGCGGTCATAGATGCCCACGATCAAGCGATCGAACAGGCAGGAAGCCCGGGTGGCGATGTCGATGTGTCCATAGGTGACCGGGTCAAAAGTCCCCGGATAGAGCGCGGTGATCATATTCCCCTTTTCTTGGTCGGGCGCGGCGATGGCGTCCTAGTTAGGCTCCTCGGCGGGCTGCCAGAATCGCTCCAGCTCGGCGCGCAAGAGCTCGTGTTCGGGTTGTTGCAGCGCCGGGTCCTGCTCGAATAGCTCAGCGGCGACCTGGCGCGCCGACTCGAGTATCTTGGTGTCGCTCAGCTTGGCGACGCGCAAGTCGGGCAAGCCGCTCTGACGGGTGCCAAAGAACTCGCCAGGCCCCCGCATTTTAAGATCTTCTTCCGCCAGCGCAAAACCATCGTGGGTGCTCTCGATGATCTTGAGCCGTTGCTCCCCGGCGACCGTGGGCGTATCGGAGAGGAGGATGCAATAGGACTGGTGCTCGCCCCGTCCGACGCGCCCGCGGAATTGGTGCAGTTGCGCCAGGCCGAAACGGTTGGCGCCCTCGACGAGCATGACCGTGGCGTTGGGCACGTCGATGCCCACTTCCACCACCGCGGTGGAGACGAGGATGTGGTAATCGCCGCGCTCAAAGGCCGCCATGACCGCTTCCTTCTCGGAGCCCTTCATGCGGCCGTGCAGCAGACCCAGCTTGAGCCGGGGAAAGATGTCGTTCTGCAGCCGCTCATGCTCGGAGGTGGCGGCCTTGGCCTCGGTCTTGTCGGATTCCTCCACCAACGGGCAGATGATAAAGGCCTGGCGGCCCTGCTCGATCTGGCTCTTGACAAAGGCGTAGGCGCGCTCGCGCTCGGCCGGGAACAGCCAGCGCGTCTGGATCGTCTGGCGGTTGGGCGGCAACTCGTCGATGACCGAGATATCTAGGTCGCCATAGATCGTTAGCGCCAGGGTGCGCGGGATGGGCGTGGCGCTCATCACCAGCACGTGGGGGTTGTACTCTTGCGGGCTGAGCGCAGCGCGCTGCTCCACGCCGAAGCGGTGCTGCTCGTCGAT